>NZ_CP178620.1:1907942-2225932 GCF_047305925.1 Bdellovibrio sp. HCB290
CTAAAGTCCCAATATTAGACAGGAATTTCGTCTCAAACTAGCACGATCCGGGACAGGAACTTGATGATTAAAACCCTCTTTCCAACATTCGTTTACTACAGCCCTCTGCAGGATGCGGCGAAAACCAAGGTCCTAAATAAAGACCTTAAAATGGAATCCTTAAAAATCGCCGAAATCGATGAAGAGGGGCAGCAGTGGTCCCAGAAAAACTATAAGGGTGGCTTCACATCTTATGGATCCATGGCGCAACTTCACCAGTTCTCCACCACATTTAATGATCTGGAAAAACAGATCGACAAGCATGTGCGCAAATTCGTAAAGCACCTTGAAATGGATATTAATCCCAAAGAACTTCGCATGAGTTCTTGCTGGGTTAATATTATGCCTTCAAACGTAATTCACACGATGCACCTGCACCCGCTTTCCGTAATTAGCGGGACTTATTATCTGCAAACACCTAAAAACTGTTCGGCGATCAAGTTTGAAGATCCACGTATGGATTCCTTCATGGCTTCGCCACCACGCAAACACGATGCAAAGGTACACAACCAGCGCTATCACTCCATCGAACCGCAAGAAGGTCATGTTGTGTTGTTTGAAAGCTGGCTGCGCCACGAAGTACCCGCAAATAATTCAGACAAAGAACGCATCAGCATCAGCTTTAACTACGACTGGGTTTAAGGAATGTCAGAGGTTTCAGGAATTCAGATAACAAATCTAAAGAAAAACTTTGGAACAAAAGTGGTTCTTAAGAATTTTTCACTGCAAATTCCTGCGGGCTCTTTCACATCTTTAGTCGGGCCCTCGGGTTGCGGCAAGTCCACGGTTTTAAGATTGATCGCACATCTTGAAATACCCAATTCCGGAGAACTTAGAAATTCAGAAGAACAGCATTTCGGTTTTGTATTTCAAGAAGCAAACCTGCTGCCTTGGAAAACTGTTTTTGAAAACGTGGCACTTCCTTTTGAAGTTGGTCCAGAACTTAAAGGAATTTCCAAAAAAGAAATCAAATCCCGCGTGTTGGATGTGCTTGGTAAAGTAAATTTGCAGGACAGCGCTGATCTTTTTCCCCACCAATTGTCCGGTGGCATGAAGATGCGGGTTTCAATTGCTCGCGCCTTGGTGACAAAGCCAAAACTGCTTTTAATGGATGAGCCATTTGCCGCGTTGGATGAGTTCACGCGCTATCAAATGCAGACTCAATTGCGTGAGTTGTGGGTAAATGAAGGTATTACGGTTCTTTTTGTGACCCATTCCTTGTCAGAAGCCGTTTTCCTATCTCAACGAGTGGTCCTGATGAGTAAATCCGGCGGAGAAATCGTTCAGGATCAGAAACTGGATTTGCCAAATGATCGCCAGGACGACTTAAGAACTTCTCCAGAGTTCAATAATATCATCAAAAAACTTTCAGAAGGCTTAAGACGATGAAACGACTTTTGCCAGCCCTTGGCTTTTTCCTTTTAATAACCGTGCTTTTGCAGGTTTTGGTGAAGACAAATATAATTGCTGAAAGTCTGATTCCATCACCGGAAGCCGTCGTAAAAACGTTGATCGAGTTAAAAGCTGATTATGTTACATCGTTTTTGCAGACATTTAAGAACACTTTGCTGGGTTGGATTCTTAGTATCTTAATTGGAACCGCTTTGGCGATCGGCTTTTCATTATCCAGCCTTTTAAAACGCGCTATTTTGCCATTTGCAGTGTTTTTTCAAACAGTCCCTATCATCGCCGTGGCTCCATTATTGGTGATCTATTTCGGCTTTGGCGCGCCGACAGTGATAGCTTCAAGCTTCATCGTTTCAATTTTTCCAATTATCGCGAATACTCTTATGGGTCTTGAAAGTGTTCAATCCAACCTACTGGACCTGTTTAGAATTTATCGCGCCAATGCCTGGCAGATTTTATGGAAATTAAAACTCCCCGCCGCTTATTCCTATATTTATTCCGGATTAAAAATATCCGCTGGTCTATCCATCATCGGAGCTATCGCCGGAGAGTTCGTTGCTGGTGGTGGCCTGGGCGCTATGATCGATTCAGCTCGCACGCAACAACGGGTGGATATTGTCTTTGGCGCACTGCTATTGCTTTCCACTATGGGTCTTTTGATGATTGGTGCCCTGACGCTGACTCATCGCCTGATTCAAAAACGTCGCCCCTATTTTACAGGAGATCTATGAAATCACTTCTACTACTGACCTTGTCCCTGTGGGGAGTCTGCACTTTTGCTGCTGAATCCAAGAACACCAAAATCACAAACGTCACTCTGGCACTGAACTGGAAAGCGGAACCCGAGTTCGGTGGTTTTTACGAAGCTTCTTTAAATGGAATTTACACCCAACACGGAATCAATGCGAACATTCAAGAGGGCGGCTCTGGTACTCCCACTGTACAAATGCTGGCCAATGGAAAAGTCGATTTTGCTATCGTCAGTGCGGATGAAATTGTGATTTCTCAGGATCGCAATCCTAAAAACAAGGTTGTGGCTCTGTTTGCTGTCTATCAAACGGCGCCATATATCATTATGTCCCATGCAGAGCGTGGATTTAAATCCTTAAAAGATGTTTACCAAAGCGAAGGCACCCTTTCCATTCAAGCAGGATTGCCCTATCACCAGTATTTGCTGCAAAAGTTCGGCAAACCCAAAGCCAACATCGTTCCCTACATGGGAGGCGTTGCGAACTTCCTGAATGACGGAAAGTTTTCTCAGCAGGGATTCATCACTATTGAACCCTTGGCAGCAGAAAAAAACGGCGCGAAGGTGAAAACTTTCCTGATTTCCGATGAAGGCTTTAACCCTTACGTTGTGGTTTTGGCCGCTCGCGAGGAAACAATTAAGAAGAATCCCGAGTTAGTGAAAAACATGATTGAAGCCACCCGCCTGGGGTGGCAGGGATATCTGAAGGATCCCGTGAAAACCAATCAACACATGTCAAAGCTGAACAAGTCTCTGGATCTTGCTACTTTCAATAAAGGCGCTGAAATCCAAAAGCCGCTAATAGAGGCCAAAGGACAGTTATTGGGGCAAATGACGGCCGATCGCTGGGAAACCATGGTAAAACAACTCAAGGAGCTTAAGCAGATTAAGACGTCCCCGGCGGCTCAGGATCTGTTCAGACCCTAAAAGGTCTCCATGCTGGCCATTCTAAACTTGACGAAGCGCTTCATACATCCTAGAAAGGAGCGCTTGTCGGAGTCTAAATATATGAAAATCAATCTTGCAGAAATTCCAGAAGAAGGCCGTACCTATGTGTGGGACACCCAGTCTGGCGAGGCCAACGCCGTTTTAGCTGATCTTATCGGCAAAAACACCTATGCATCAGAGTTTACAATCCGTCCGTTGAACTCTAAAGACTTTGAAATGACTGGTAAAATCAACACGAAGCTGCCTGAACAGTGCGCTCGTTGTGGATCGGACATTCAGTTCCCAATTAACGAAAGATTCCGCGAAATCCTGATCCCTAAACAGGATCAACCGCGTAATTCCAAGTATTCCAAGGTAAATCACATCAGCGATCTTTCCGGCGATGAGACTGATTTCTGCGAATATGAGGGTCAACACTTCGATATGGGTGAATACCTGCACGAAGTAGTTGCCTTGGCGACACCTTATAATCCAGTATGCCCTAAAGAAGATAACCCGAACTGCTCAATATACACAAATCCTGAGCCAGAACGCGGTCTTATCTATAATGAGGAAATGCCGGCTGAAAAACCCGAAAGTCCTTTTGCAGCTTTAAAGAATTTAAAGCTTAATTAAAGACTTGATTTTTATCATAGATTATATAAATTACCGTACTTCTGATTCCATATTGTTAGATTTAAAAGAGGTCTGAAATGCCAACTCCTAAGAAAAAAACATCCCGTTCTAAACGCGATATGCGCCGTTCTCATGACGGTTTGTCTGCTCCAGCAGTAGCTTTGAACAAAAAAACTGGCGAACTAGTTCGTCCACACCGCGCAACTAAAGGTGCTGACGGCGCTTTGTACTACAAAGGCAAACAAATCAGCGCAGCTAAGTAATAACTTAGGGTTAGGTTGACATCCATGGCAGGAATGTATCGATCTCGTGTAGCAGGGATAGGCTCTTATCTACCTGAAAAGATTCTTTCAAATTTCGATTTGGAGAAGATGGTGGAGACGTCCAATCAATGGATCGTTGAACGCACTGGGATCGAACGCCGCCATATCGCAGCCGAAGGTGAAGGCACATCTGATCTTTGCCTTCGTGCCGCTCAAAAAGCTCTTGCAGACGCAAATCTTACAGCTCAAGACATTGATATGATCATCGTGGGCACCGTTACTGGTGACCGTCAGATGCCTTCCACAGCTTGTTACGTACAAAGTAAACTGGGCTGCCGTAATATCGTGGCTTTTGACTTGAATGCGGCTTGTTCGGGTTTTCTTTATTCAGTTTCTATCGCGGATCAATTCATCCGCACAGGCATGTACAAAAACGTTTTGGTTCTGGGGGCGGAAGTACTTTCTCGCTTCGTGAATTTCAAAGACCGTGAAACATGCATCCTGTTTGGTGATGGTGCTGGCGCTTGGGTTCTTCAACGCGCTGAAGAGGGCGACAGAAACGTTATCGCATCTTCTCACCTTCACGCCGATGGTGATTTGGCTGAACTTCTGACACTTCCAGGTGGCGGCAGTTTGATGCCTCAATCCCAGTTTGTTCTAGACAACAATTTGCACTACGTTTCCATGAAAGGTCGCGAGATCTTTAAGAACGCAGTTCGCACAATGGCTCTTTGCTGCAAAGAGGCTTTGGAAGCCAACGACATGTCTCCTGATAAAGTAGACTGGATCGTTCCTCACCAAGCTAATAAACGCATCGTTGAAGCTGTTGCTGATCAATTCAAGTTCCCTATGGAGCGCGTGATTCTTTACCTACACGAAACAGGTAACACATCTTCCGCTTCAATCCCTTTGGCCTTTGACTGGGCCGTTCAAAATGGAAAAATCAAACGTGGTCAAACGATCTTGCTTACTGCATTCGGTGCAGGCTTGACGTCTGGATCCGTTCTATTGAGGTACTAAAATTATGTTCACTCTGGTATTTCCCGGACAAGGCAGCCAACAACCTGGCATGGGCCGTTTTTTATTCGATAACTTCAAAATCGCTCAGCAAACTTTCGAAGAAGGTTCTGAAGCTCTAAAACAAGACATGAAGAAGCTTTGCTTCGAAGGTTCTGAAGCTGATCTTGCATTGACTGAAAACACACAGCCAGCTTTGTTGCTGGTATCTACCGCGACACAAAAGGTTTTGCGTTCTGAATTCGGCGTGAAAGCTCAATCTGCGGCGGGTCACTCTATCGGTGAATATGCGGCATTGGTTGCGGCTGACGTGATTCGCTTTGATCAGGCGATGCAAGCGGTTCGCACTCGCGGACAAGCGATGCAATCAGCAGTTCCAGTGGGTCAAGGCAGCATGGTCGCTGTTCTTGGACTTGAGCCTGACCAAGTTGAAACACTTTGCCAATGGACAGTTAAAAATTCTGGCTTTGGTCCCTTGTCAGCAGCGAACTTTAACTCCCCAGGACAGATCGTTATTTCTGGTTCAATGAAAGCTATCAGCTGGTTGAAAGATAATTTTAAACCAGAAGCTATCTGGGCTGAAGCGCCAAAACGTGCGAAATTGATCCCTCTTTCTGTCAGTGCTCCTTTCCACTGTGAAATGATGAAGCCTGCGGAAGACACGATGCGCATTGTTTTGACCGCAATGGAATTTAAAACTGCGGCCTTCCCGATTGTGCAAAACTTCAATGCAAAATTCGAAACAGAAGGTGCAAATTTGCGCGAAAATCTGATCCGTCAGGTTTCGGCACCGGTTCGCTGGACTCAATCCATGGAGACTTTAAAGGCTTCTGGTCACTCTCAGATCATTGAATGTGGCGCAGGAAAAGTTATCCAAGGGTTACTAAAGAAAATTGACGGCGAATTCTTTAAAGTTATGACGACGACTAGCATGGAAGATCTTAAAACTATTGAAGATTTTTTGAAAGCTACGAGTCATTGAAATTTCTTGAGCTTTATTTGGAGTTCAGCCAGAGTGGACTCGCATAAAAAACGGCGAGCTTTTGCTTTAGTTTTTTAGTCGCGTGGTTAGCACGCTGGTGCGCTGGCGTATGAACTTAAGGAATGATTAATGAGCGGAAATTCACTTCAAGGTAAGAAAATCGTAGTAACCGGTGGCAGCCGTGGTATCGGCGCCGCTATTGTTAAACTTCTTGCTGATGAAGGCGCTCAAATCGCATTCACCTACTCTTCCCGCGAAGAATCTGCACAACAAGTTGCTCACACGCTGAAAGGTGACGGCCATTTTTATATCAAGATGGATGTTGCTAACGAACAATCCGTAAATGAAGCGGTCGAGCACATTCTTGAAAAATGGACTGACGTGGATGGCGTTGTGAACAATGCCGGCATCACGAAAGATCAATTGTTGATTCGCATGAAAGCGGAAGATTTTGATTCTGTTGTTTCCACAAACTTGCGTGGAACTTTCCTGGTTACCAAAGCCTTCACTAAAGCCATGATGAAAGCCCGCAAAGGCTCCATTGTGAATATCACTTCAGTGATCGGCCAAACAGGAAATGCAGGACAAGCGAACTATGCAGCTTCAAAAGCCGGTACAGTGGCGTTTGCAAAATCCGTAGCGTTGGAACTGGCTTCCAGAAACGTGCGCGTGAACAACGTGGCACCTGGCTACATCTCGACAGAAATGACGGATGTTTTACCGGAAGAAGTGAAAGCGAAAATTCTTGAAAAAGTACCTTTGAATAAAATCGGTGAAGGTGCTGACGTTGCTCAAGCTGTCAGATTCTTGCTAAGTGATGAATCCAAATACATCACAGGCCAGACTCTCAGCGTGAACGGCGGGATGTTCATGGAATAAATCGCCAAAGGCGAGTTATTCCATGAATCCGCCATAGCTTTAGCGACGGCGGATACGAGTTAAATCACTATAGGCTCGACCATAGTGAGTATATAAAATTGTTTTTGATAAATTTGATTAATACTAAATCGGATTAATGTACTAGGAGGATTAAATGGCATTGCATCCAAAAGTTAAAGACATCATCGTAGAACAACTTGGCGTAGATCCAGATAAAGTTAAGCCTGAGGCTTCTTTCATCGACGATCTTGGTGCAGACAGCTTGGACATCGTTGAGCTTGTAATGGCTATGGAAGAGGAATTCGATCTTGAAATTCCAGACGAAGACGCTGAAAAGTTGAAAACTGTTCAAGACGTTGCTTCTTACCTGGAAAAAAAAGGTAAAGCGTAGGCTTTTATGACATCCCGATATGAACGTCCATCCATAACACAAAGAAGAGTCGTCGTAACAGGTGTTGGCGCCGTCACTCCCCTTGGTAATACCATTGAGGAGAGCTGGTCTAATGCTAAAAAAGGTGTATCTGGCATCGCCCCGATCACTAAATTTGATACAACGGGCTTCGATGTGACTTTTGCCGGTGAAGTGAAAGGCTTTAATGCTGATCAATACATCGAGAAAAAAGAGCAAAAGAAAATGGATGAGTTCATTCACTATTCAATCGCCGCCTCAAAAATGGCGGTTGAAATGGCGAAGCTGGAACTTTCTGAAAAAGAAAAGGCCACTACGGGAGTTATTATTGGTGTAGGTATCGGCGGGCTTCAAAACCTGGAAGAGACCTCCATCAAAATGAAAGAAAAAGGACCGGGCCGCGTAAGCCCTTTCTTTATCCCAAGCGTAATCACGAATTTGGCTGCAGGTCAGGTTTCGATTTCATTGGGACTTAAAGGTCCGAATTATTCTGTTACATCAGCTTGCGCTTCAGGTGTTCACTCGATCGGAGATGCAGTTCGCTACATCCGCGATGGAGTTTCCGATGTGATGCTGGCTGGTGGTGCAGAAGCTACTATCTGCCGTTTGGCCGTTGGCGGTTTCGCTGCGATGAGAGCTCTTTCAACTCGCAACGATGCTCCAGAAAAAGCCAGCCGTCCTTGGGATAAAGACCGTGATGGTTTTGTTCTGGGTGAAGGTGCTGCGATGTTGGTAATTGAATCTTTGGAACACGCTGAAAAACGCGGCGCTAAGATTCTTTGCGAAATCACAGGCTACGGTGTTTCTTCAGATGCATACCACATGACATCTCCGGCTCCTGAGGGTGCTGGTGGTTATGCGGCAATGGCGATGGCGCTTAAAGACTCCGGTCTTAAAGCCACAGACATCCAATACATCAATGCACACGGAACTTCGACTCCAGTGGGCGATGGCTTGGAAACGGCTGCGATCAAACACCTTCTAGGTGATCACGCGAAAAACGCGATGGTATCCAGCACGAAATCCATGACAGGTCATGCGTTGGGCGCGGCTGGTGCGATAGAATCCGCTTTCTGTGTGATGGCGATTCGCGATCAGATTGCTCCGCCAACTTTGAACTTGGAAAACCCAAGTGAAGATTGCGACCTGGACTATGTACCTCACAAAGCTCGTGAGGCTAAGATCGACAACGTTCTAAATAACAGTTTTGGTTTTGGCGGAACGAATGCCTGTATGATCTTCTCTAAATTTAAAAACTAATTAAAAGCCCCTCTTAAACCAGGGGCTTTTTACTTTGTCCCGCTTTATCAAACTTCAAGGATTAGATGATGATTATTTATATCGGTAGCGACCATGCTGGTTTGGATTTGAAAGTTAAAGTGATGGCTGCATTCCCGGACATCGAATGGAAAGACCAGGGCACTTTCACAGCAGATTCAGTCGATTACCCGGACTATGCCGACAAGGTTTGCAAAGAACTGACAAAAGTTGAAATTCTGAATCAGAAATCAGGAACTATGGATCCACTGCAGGGTCCAGCTATGGGTGTGTTAATTTGCGGCTCGGGCCAGGGGATGGCAATTCGTGCAAATCGCTATCCGCAAATTCGTGCGGCACTTTGCTGGAATGAAGACATCGCCCGTCTTTCACGTGAACATAATAATGCCAACATCTTAGTTATGAGTGAGCGCTTTATTGCTCCGGATCTGGCTATGAAAATGGTGAAGACCTTTCTAAATACAAAGTTCCAAGGTGGCCGTCACCAGACCCGCGTTGACAAATTGGCTGGCGACACTGGTTGTTGAGACTTTTAAATTCCCGCGGTTCAAGTGATAATTTTAAAGCGTCGGTACAAGATCGACGCTTTTTTTTCTATTTGGAGTTTTCATCATGCATTCCACGTCTATGTCGCTATCCCAAGTTGATTCTGAAGTATTCGCAGTGATTCAAAAAGAATCCGAGCGCCAACAATACGGGCTTGAGATGATCGCATCTGAAAACTACACGTCGAAAGCTGTGATGGAAGCTCAGGGCTCCATCCTTACCAATAAATACGCTGAAGGCTATCCAGGCAAACGCTATTACGGTGGTTGCGTGAATGTGGATACGGTTGAGACCTTGGCTATTGAACGCGCGAAAAAACTTTTCGGAATGAACTTTGCCAACGTTCAACCTCACTCTGGCTCGCAAGCGAATATGGGTGTTTACCTTGCAGCTTGTAAAGCGGGCGACACCATCCTAGGTATGGATTTGTCCCATGGTGGACATTTGACTCACGGATCTCCGGTGAATTTTTCGGGTATGTTGTTTAAAGCTGCCTCTTATAAATTGGATCCAGAAACTGGGCGCATTAACTACGACACCATTCGTGCAGTGGCGAAAGAAACCAAACCAAAATTGATTATCGCCGGCTACTCGGCATACCCACGCGTTTTGGATTTTGCTAAATTCCGTGAAATCGCAACTGAAGTTGGTGCCGATCTTCTGGTGGACATGGCTCACTTTGCGGGGCTTGTGGCAACAGGCCACCACCCGTCTCCGGCTGAATACGCGGATTATGTAACAACAACGACTCACAAAACTTTGCGCGGTCCTCGTGGCGGTATGATTTTGACTAACACTGAAGAGAAGGCGAAAATCATGAACTCGCGCATCTTCCCAGGTATTCAAGGTGGTCCGTTGGAACACGTGATTGCGGGAAAAGCCGTGGCCTTCGGTGAAGCTTTGAAACCTGAGTTTAAACAGTACAGCCAAAAAGTGATCGATAATGCGAAAGCACTTTCTGAAGAACTTCTAAGCCAAGGCTTCAAACTTGTGACTGGTGGCACAGACAATCACTTGATGTTGATTGATCTTTCTGATCGCGAGATCACAGGAAAAGTGGCTGAAATCGCTTTGGACGAAGCCGGTATCACAGTTAATAAAAACACTGTGCCTAATGAAAAACGCTCTCCATTTGTCACAAGTGGTATTCGTGTGGGCACTCCTGCGCTTACGACGCGTGGGATGGGAACTTCAGAAATGAAGAAGATCGGTCAATGGATTGCGCAGGTTTTGAACAGCGCTGACAATGCCGATGTAAAAAACAAAGTTCACAGCGAAGTGAAAGAGATGTGCAAGCACTTCCCTATCTACTAACACTCACACGTTAGTCGAGGTAAAGCTCTATTCCTGTCAGGGACTGAGCTTTGCCAAACTCCTAAAATGACTCAAAAATAGGCATTTTGCAGTGTAGCTTTACGCTACTTTTTAATACCATTTAAAGGCAAAAAATCCTTTGGATACGAGCCCTTGTGGGCTATAGTTGAGGACATGACACCAGGATGGAAACAACTAGTTAACTTTGCAGGATGCATGTTCGCGACAGGACTATTAGGGTCTTGCTCGACTTACCACACACCTCTATCGCGGGAGCTGACTTCAGGCTCGTACTCCGCTGGACGTGAAACCGCTTCAGATCAACCGCTAGCTATTGGCGATCACAATCACTCTTATGATCAAAGATCATTCGATTGGCCAGTGGACAGTGCGCGTATGACTCGCGGTTTTTTACCTAATAAACGCAGACCTCACTTGGGTATTGATTTGGCAGCTCCTAAAGGAACGCCGATATTGGCAGCCCAAGGCGGCACGATCATCTATGCTGGTCGTGAGTTCAAGGGTTATGGAAAAATGGTTCTAATCGAGTCTGGCGACGGCTGGGCAACATTGTACGCTCACTTTGACAAGATTCTGGTTTCTGAGGGCCAAAGAGTTCGTAAAGGTGAAGTTATCGGCGCCATGGGCCGTACCGGACGCGCAACCGGAGTTCACTTGCATTTTGAAATCCGTAAAAACCGCGGACCGATCGATCCGTTGCCGTTACTGCCAGACACGGCAGCGACTTCTACTGCACAACTTTAATATTTCAAAGGAGGGTTTTCCCTCCTTTTTTTTCTGAATCCATCGTGCGACTCCAACAAGGGGCACTTCTTGTCTTCCCTTATTGTCGCGGGTAACGTTGACCATTAACGAAAGAACTCGCCATGTCAGCAAACTCTTCCCCTATCAAATCACATCGCTACAACCTGGGATTGATCGGCAATTGTGCCTTTAATGCCTTGATCGACACCAATGCCAACATCAAATGGATGTGCTGGCCCCGGTTTGATTCCAGTTTTATATTTGGATCTTTATTGGACGATGACAAAGGTGGGGAATTTTCAATCCAACCGGCAACGGATTCTTTTAAATCTTCGCAAAGCTACATCGAGAACACAAATATCCTAAGCACTCGTTTTGAATCCAGTGACGGATCATTCGAAGTGATCGACTTTGCACCCAGATTTGATTTTGCTGGGGCGACTCACAGACCTTTGATGTTGCTTCGTAAAGTAAAGCGTCTATCCGGACAACCGCGCATTGCCGTGAAATGCCGTCCCGTGGGTGATTATGGTAAAATCGTTCCTGAAAGACTTTTGGAGCAAAATCAAATTCGATTCGAGGGACTTGGAGAATCCGTTTCGTTGATCAGCAGTGCCTATGTGGCCAACAACGTCTTCAATGAAAATGCTTTTGAACTGAAGGAAGATCTTTGTCTGGTTTTAAGTTACGGGACTTCTTTTGAAGGACCTCTTGAATCCACATTCGAGGATCTTTTAAATCGCACCGAAAAACACTGGCACTTGTGGATTAAAAGCAGCAGACTGCCTGGCGTTTTTCAAAAAGATGTAATTCGCTCCGCTCTGACTTTGAAACTTCACCAATACGAAGAAACCGGCGCGACCATTGCTTCTGTCACCACCAGTCTGCCTGAAATTGATCAGGAAGGTCGCAATTGGGATTATCGCTTTTGCTGGATGCGTGACACTTACTACACTCTCGCCGCTTTAAAAGAGCTTGGTTATACCGATGAAATGAAGCGCTATGCTGGATTCATCAAAAAACTTGAGAACACTGAATCTGGAAGTCTGCAGCCTTGTTACCGTATTGATGCCACGGCCAAGATGACAGAAATTATTGAAGACTTAAGAGGCTATAAAAACAATCAGCCTGTACGCGTGGGCAATCAGGCTGGAAGTCAAATTCAGCATGATGTTTACGGGCAAGTTCTTTTAAGCCTGCTGGGTTTACAAACGGACTCACGCGAGACTGACTCCGTTGTGGCGCTGGCGAAGAATCTTCTGAACAGCATCGAGCGCACCATGGAAGAGCCTGATAACGGCGTCTGGGAGTTCCGCGGAAAACAGTCCATGCATACCTACACCCTGATGTTTCATTGGGCCGGGGGAGTTGCTGCAAAGAAAATTGCGGAATCAATCAAGGATAGCGAACTTGCGATTCGCGCAGACAAAATCGTCACCCAGGCTGCAAGCTTGATTGAGGGTTCATACTCCCCTACAAAGAAAGCTTATGCCCAGGCTGTGGGTTCTGATGAAATGGATGCCTGCATGTTGCAATTGATCAGCATGGGATATTTGGATGGAAAAAATCCAGAAGTGACTTCAAAGCATCTCGAAGCCATTCGTAAGGAACTTGAAATCTCCCCAGGATTTTTATTACGCTATAAACACACCGATGACTTTGGCGTTCAGCGCTCGGCCTTTTTGGTTTGCAGTTTCTGGTATATCGAAGCCCTTGCTCATATGGGCCGTGCTGACGAAGCTAAAGCTCTTCTGGAGAAAGTTATCGCAACACAAAATCACGTGGGTTTAATGAGTGAAGACTATGACGTGGAAAACGACAGTCAGTGGGGAAACTTCCCGCAGACCTACAGCCACGCAGGACTGATTAGCTGCGCCTTCACCATCGATCGCGCGATGAACACACGGACGGAATAAAAAAAGGCAGCCTTTAACAGCTGCCTTTTTCATTTCTAAATTTAACAGTTCAATTAGAACATGTTGATAGTAGCAGAGATACCTACGTTTGTAGTGTCTGCTTGTGCGTATTCAGGAGCGAATTGCAAGTTCGGGTACAAGTAAAGGTCACGAGTAACCGCTACACCAAGACCCACAGATTGAGTCCACATGTTGTGGTCAAAAGTAGTCGCTTCGTCGTTACGATAGTGATCAAAGCTAGATGGACGGAACACAGTTCTGAAAGAGAACATGTCATTGAATGCGTATTCGATGAATGGGAACAAACCGATAGAGTAGTCAGAACGACCAGCACCACCGCTAGACGCTGTATCACCAGCATTAGCACCGTCATCAAAGAATACATAGCTAAGAGACAAGCTCAAGCCTGGCTGCCAGTTTGTGTTAGGGATTTCACCCAAAACAGTCCAGCTCGCAGACAATGAAGAGTTAGCTTTGTAGATTTCAGTCATGAACGGAGTTGTGTAGTAGTAACCACCAACGGAAACTGATTGTTGCAAACCAGCTGCACGGAATGAACGACCCCAAGAAACATACGGAGTAGAAACAGAAGCTTTTCTGTAACCATCTTGGTTTGTCATTTCATAGTTGTTGTTTTGTAGTGGAGTATCAATGTTTGCACCCGCACCAAAACGAAGAGAGTCACGAGCAGACAAACGGTAAGCTACCGCGATGTCAGCAGCCAATGATGTATTTGAATCTGCACCAGAAACACCAGCGTAGTTTGGACGAATTGGACCGAACGGCTCAACCAAGTTACCGCCGTTGTAAGTCAAATCCATTGCGATAGAAAGTTTGGATTTAGAACCAGACTCTGCACGCATTTTTGCATTTGTGATTTCTTGATCCAAGTCACCTTGTGCTGTCTCGTCCTTTTTTTGAACGTCAGTTACTTTTACTGTGCTTGTGTTTGCGCTTTGGTTTTCTTCAGCTTGAGCAGTTGCTACTACCAAAGAACCTGCCAAAATCAGTGATGAAAGAATTTGTTTTTTCACCTTATTGCTCCCCTTTTCGTTTTCTTTTGTTAATCGTTACTAACCTTTAAAATTTCTAACTCTATTTATTCAACGTCGCTGCTTATTCAGATGCTGTCGTTTCACATTCACTACGATTTCATCTGGAACACCAACTGGTCCCAAAATGGAGCCAACTTGAATATAAGCAATGAAGGTGCCAGCACTTTGGTCCCATTTCAATACCATTTCTTAACAATAACCTAATATTTCCGCGCAGAAGACGCGCATCAGCTTAAAAACTAAGCAGAATCGATCTGAGGAATTTGACTCAAGGGAAGCTCATTTTGGCTCCAGAAGAGGTTTATAAAATTTTTATGCAGCGCACCGCTGGCAACTGCAATGCTACATGTTGAGTACGCTCCCACGAGTTCTCATAATTCCTCCAAGGGGGAACCATGGCCAACGTGGAACTATATAAAGAGACCGAGTTCTTGCATGATATCGGCGCGAACTTGAATGCCGCACTTTTTATTATCGATCGTTTGATTGAAGAAATTAAAGGTGAAGAAGGTCGCCTCGAGACTGATTCGGAAACAGAAAAACTCTTTCACCATCTGGCAAGCTACCTGAACAGAATCGATCGCACCGTGAAAGATCGTCGTACACATTTATCAGAAATTTTAGAAGCGGAACGCCGGGCAGAGCGTGAGACTTTTAAGAACAGCAGAACACCGTTATGAAAAAAAGAAGGGAGCCGTAGGCTCCCTTAGCGAGGTCAGCGCTCTTTCAAATAGAGTGGGATAGCAAATTTGAAGTCACTATCACAACCTCGTCTTGTAGATATTTTCGCAGTGTCTCCCCTTACTCGCAAGTCCAAAAGGAGTCCGTATCTATGTCAAACCTAGGCCTGGTACTTTCAGGTGGCGGCGCACGAGGTGCTTATCAGGTTGGCGTGCTTTTGGCTGTGTCGGAAATCTGCAAAAAACTTTCAATCGACAATCCTTTTAAAGTCTACGCAGGTGTCAGTGCTGGCGCGGTGAACACTTGTGGACTGATCTCTCACCCCGAGGGGTTTCATGCGGGCTGCAAAGGTCTGGAGAAAATCTGGGGCAACATGAAAAGCCAGGAAGTTTTCATATCGGATCCACTTTCTTTAACCCGCGGGGCACTTCATTGGTTGATGGACTTATCAAGTGGCGGTCTGAAACGCACTCCAGGAAAATCACTGCTAAACACGGAGCCACTGCGCGAGCTCATTCAAAAAAATTGTCTCTTCGAAAATATTCAAAAAAAAATCGATGCCGGCGAAATCCACGGCGTTGGCATTTCGGCACTGGATTTTCATTCATCATCAACAGTCACTTTCATTCAAGGAAATACGGAGATTGAATTATGGCAAAGAGTACGAAGACAGGCAGTGAGATCGGAAATCACCGTCGATCACATCATGGCTTCATCGGCGATTCCGGTTTTATTCCCGCCGACTGCAGTGGGTTCCAGATATTACGGGGATGGGTCGATTCGGAACTTCAGCCCCTGCGCTCCCGCCATCTATATGGGTGCGGATCGCATCCTGGCCATCGGAGTGCGGCGCCAGCAGGAGGTCTGCTACAATTCACACGAAACCGCGCCTGCGCAGGAGCCCAGTGTGGCACGTGTCGCGAGTGTCTTACTTCATGCCATCATGAGCGATGGACTTGAGTTTGATATTGAACGCATTGAACGAATAAATCTGGCGCTGACAAAAATCGGCGCCAGCGACCGGAAAAATCTGGCAGTACGACCCATTGATGTTCTGTGGATCTCCCCGTCTCAGGATTTTTCAAAAATCGCGGCCGATCACGCGCAGAAACTACCTAGAATGGTTCGTTATTTGTTGCGCGGATTAGGAAACCTTGACGAGTCTGCGGAGCTCTCGAGCTTTTTACTGTTCGAGAAAAACTATACACAGACACTTTTGGAAATTGGATATCAGGATGGAATGCAGGCCCGAAGTAAGCTTGAAAGATTATTGGGAACCGAGAATCACATTGAATCCTCGGCCGCACCGTCTTTATAAATTAAATCTCAACTTGAATTCCCACTTCGATCACCTGATTCGGTGGAATACGGAAAAAGGCCGTCGGTCTTTGCGCATTCTTGGACATCACTGCAAACAGGCGCTCACGCCAGTGAGACATGTGCGGTTCATCCGGACGAGGTGGCCCGCCCTTGGTGGCAATGATGGTTTCACGTCCCAATACGAACGTGGTTTCATTCACGTTGAAATTGATATCCTTATTGCGACAAGCTTCCAGAATGTGCTTCATCTTAGGTGTTTCCATAAAACCATAGTAAGCCAGTATGCGGTAGAAATTTGGTACGATCTCCTGGATCGAGATATTGTCTTTTTTGGAAACAAAAGGCACTTCACGCGTTTGAATCGTAAGAATTGCCACGCGCTGATGTAGAACCTTGTTGTGTTTAAGATTGTGCAATAGCGGCGCTGGCACACCCCAAGGGTCTCCTGACATGTATATAGCAGTTCCTGGCACGCGGATCGGCGGCTCACGCAGAAGCTTCAGCATAAAGTCTTCTGTCGGCATCGAGCGCTCTTTCAAACGACGGAACAAAACCTGACGGCCTTTTTGCCACGTCGTCATCAGCATGTAAATCACTGCACCAATCACCAAAGGAACCCAACCACCGTGTGGGATTTTGTGAACATTCGCGGCGAAGAACGCGGCATCAATGATAAAGAAAACTCCAAAGATACTGAAGGCTTTAAAGAAGCTCCAGTTCCATTTTTGCCGAGCCACTTCATAAGCCAGAACTGTGGTGATGACCATTGTCCCCGTCACGGCAATACCGTATGCGGCAGCAAGATTACTTGAAGTTTTAAACGTCAAAACCAACCACACGACACCGATAAAAAGCGACCAGTTGATGGCAGGAATGTAGATCTGTCCAATCTCCTGTGAAGACGTGTGGACGATGTTAAGACGCGGACAGAAGCCTAATTGAATCGCCTGACGAGTGATTGAAAACACCCCTGAAATCAGGGCTTGAGACGCAATCACCGCTGCCGAAGTACTTAAGCAAACCATCGGAATGATCGCCCACTTTGGAGCCAACAGGTAAAATGGATTGGAAATCGTTGTCGGATCCGACAACAACAGCGCGCCTTGACCAAAATAGTTCAACACCAGCGCTGGTAACGCCACGAAGAACCACGCCATGCGAATCGGGGTTTTTCCGAAGTGCCCCATGTCTGCGTAAAGTGCCTCGCCCCCGGTCACCACCAGAACAACTGAGCCCAGAACCAGGAAAGCATGAACACCGTTTCTAAAGAAAAACTCAATGGCATGATGAGGCCACAAGGCCTCAAGAATTTGCGGATTATTGATAAGACCGATAACTCCCAGTACTCCCAACGTCGTAAACCACAGCATCAGAATGGGCCCAAAGACCACGCCGATTTTTCCGGTTCCGTATCTTTGCATCAAGAAAAGCGCATTAATAATAAAGATCGTGGTTGGAATGATATATGGATCGAACTGATCGGTTACGACCTTTAAACCTTCCATGGCTGATAAAACGGAAATGGCCGGCGTGATAACGCCATCACCGTACAAGAGGGCTGCACCAAATAACCCAAGAATAGTCATGATCCAGCGACGGTGCGTGATGTCCTTGGTGTGCTGACTGCGCACTGCCAACGCCATCAGCGAAAGAATACCACCTTCGCCTTTGTTATCCGCACGCATGACAAACGCCATGTACTTTACACAGATAACAGAAATCAAAGTCCAAAAAATCAGAGAGAGAATACCGATGACGTTTTCAGGAGTGACGTTAAGTCCGTACTCGCCACCGAAACACTCGCGAAGAGCGTATAAGGGACTGGTTCCGATATCCCCGAATACGATTCCCAATGCTGCGAGCGATAGCATCGCCAAATTGGTGTTCTTATGACCATGGTCCTGGTGTTCGATAGCGCAACTCCCTTTAAGTGGAAAACCTAAGTGTAGGGAAATACAAAGCTCTTGTCAGTAGCCGGACGTATGTTCGTAACGCAGCACTTCACATTACGGCTTCTTCAGTTGCCTTCTTTTTGTGCGATAGCGGAAAATGGAAGTTCAGGGAGTAAACTTATGTTTCGATCTGACCATAAAAACCCTATCTTGCGCACGGTTGCCCACTCAAAGTGGGCCTTGGCGGTTTTGATCGTGATAGGGCTGATTTATTTTGAAGCTCGATTGACGGATAAGCATGTGGCTGACAATCGCCAGCCCACATCCTCAACTACGACTTCTTTGACGCAATAACTGAATTTGCGTCGATTTTGAACGCTGACAGCGCTGAAACAAAGTTTCGGAACCCTGTCGCCTGCTTCACAAGCAACTGCTTGATGGTTTCATCTTGCGGCTCGCCTTCTTCATTCAAAACTTTCGGAGCATTCATGATGAAAATGCGCTCAGGGTAAATGAAGGCATTTCTGTATCCAAACACCTGTTGCAAGTGTTCAATCGGGCGCAATCCACCAAACATCCAACCCAGACCGATAAAGCACACCGGGCGATACTCAAATGTTTCTGGAAACTTCATGTGATCTATGAAGTACTTCAAGGCACCAGGCATGGAACCGTTGTACTCAGGGCAAATCACGATCAAACCTTCAGAGGCGACCAATTTATCCAGATAGGGCTGCAACCCAGAGTGAGCTTTTCCGTAATGAGGTCCTGTGTGCAGGTGTTCCTTTACCTCGACCAAATCGATAATCTCAACCTTTTCACCCTGGGCATGATAAATGCCTTGAACATAGTGGGCCAACTTCAGCGTTTTGGAATCCGGGCGATCGGTGCCAGCGATAATGTACTTCATTCGTAAATCTCCTAGACAAAGTGATATACCTTTCGCTGTAATAAAGGCAATACAGAATTCAGAAGGGTGTCTTGGGAATGTCGAAAATTTGGTTTATCCTAAATGAAGGACAAGTGACAGGGCCGTTTGAGCCAGAGGACATTGAATCCCAAATTGCTTCCATGAAGGAAGTTTCAATTTGGGGACGCGGTCAGGGCGAATGGGAATCTCCTGCCAAATGGCGTGCAAAAATTAAAAGCCTGCCACCCGTATCGGCTACTTCCGATCAGAACAAAACCTGGCTGACTCGCATCGAAGGCAAGGCTTCCAAAAATCCGATGATCTATTCTGAAATGATTGCGCAACTTAAAAAAATGACGGACCTGTCCCAAGTGGATATTTCCACTGATGGCGGTCGCACCTGGAAGGAAGTTTACGCACTTCAACAGGTCGTCGATGATTTGGGCATCAGCCGCAGATCTCACCCCCGCGTGCCGATCGTGGGAACCTTGGAATTTGAACCCGTGGAAAATGCCGCTTCACTGAAATGCCGTGTGATTTCCATCAGTGAAGGTGGTTTGGGTATCAACGATGCCGACAGTCTGCAAATCGGGCAAAAATTTTTCGCGACACTGACCAGTCCCAACTTATATCAAACCATCACTACAACGTGTGAAGTGGTTTATATCGGAAACGATGGCTATGCAGGTTTGCGTTTCGTGGGTTTGCCAGAGGAATTTAAATCCTCTGTTATTGAATACGTCAGAAAATTCGCGACAATCTCTTAACATTAGCGTTGCAAAGCATTCGGCTTTAAGTCCAGTTCTAGTTTGGAACTGGCTTAGTCTTTTGACAAGTCTAGCCCGCAGTCAGCATCGTTATATTCATGCTAGAACTACTTTTCTCACTCTTTGTCTCCCCTTCGAATGCGCCAGTTACGAACTATGCAACAGTGATCCAAACTTTGCAGCAAATTCAGCAGGCCAATCCTACAACCACTCAATTGATTGACCTGGGCCCCTCTGATTCCGGCCAGAACATTGTCGGCATCAAAATCGGTGATGGCGAAAGAGCCAATCTGATCGTGGGAACTCATCATGGCAATGAATACGGATCGACGGCCGTCGCTATGGGTGCTGCTGACGCTTTTGCCAAGAACCCTATTAAAGGTCACACCGTCTACATTATTCCAGTATTGAATATACCAGGATTCAATAGCCGCTCACGCTATGAGCGTATCGGTGGCATGAACTCCGTCGATCAAAACCGTGACTATCCAGGCCCTTGCATCACTAGCAAGCCATTCAAATCCAAAGCGACAAAGGCTCTGGCTGATTTCATCGATCAAAAGAATATCATCAGCTCGGCGACCTTGCACACACACTGGCCTGCAGTTCTTTATCCTTGGGGTTTTTCCACTCGTGATGTCATGACGAAGGATGATTCAACTTTCATTCAACTTTCTAAGGATGCAGCTGTGGAAAGCGGCTACGATGTTGGTAACTCCAAAGACATGCTTTACGCTGCTGACGGTGCTTTCGAAGACTACGCCTACTGGAAGCATGGTATCTGGTCGTTATTGTTTGAAATGGGTACGACTCATAACCCTTCCGAAACACAGATGGCCCAAATGGTATCGGTCAACGTTCCAGGGATCCGCCGCTTCTTTGAAAACGCCCCTAAAGAGCGTGCAAAAGATCACGCTTTCACTGGTAAATGTGATCGCAGCATCATGCAAAGAACTCATCTGGAATAGTCATAGCTCCCTCTAAAATCATTTGAATATTTGACTTCAAAAACCGGCTCCAAAGCCGGTTTTTTTATTATGAAGGCGATCTCACATTGCCGTAAAAGGGACGCCCCAAAACGTCACCTGTGCCAAAATTGGTCGCAAAAATCCGGTCAAAGCCACCACAGAGCTACTTTATGTGGCTCAGGCCTTGCTCCATATCCTGCGGGAAAACTTTTAACCCGGAGGATTACACATGGAATTTTTAATGTCACTTGGTCGCGGTTTCACTTCTGCTGATGCTATCTGGATGTGGACTATTTTGGCTGCTCAGATCGTTTCTGTAGCTATTATTGCTGAGCGCTCTATCGCGCTTTTCATGAATCGCAAAGTAAATCAAAAGGATATCTCTAAAACTATCGCTGACGATATCAAATCAGGGAACTTGGACAAGGCTCTACGTCGCTCAATGCAGTTGGGTTTGACTCAACCTCTGGGTGTTGTGGCTTCTGCAGGTATTCAAGCTGCGATCGATATGGGTGGTAAAGAAGAAATCCAACTTAAAATGGACGAAGTTCTTCTTGAAGAATCCAGCCGTGTTGAAAAACGCATTGGTTTCCTGGCGATGTTTGCAAACGTAGCTACTTTGTTGGGTCTATTGGGTACGATCACAGGTTTGATCCACTCTTTCGCCGGTATCGCGAATGCGAATCCAGCTGAAAAAGCCGCGGTTCTTTCCCAAGGTATCTCTTTGGCAATGAATACAACAGCTTACGGTTTGATCGTAGCGGTTCCCGCTTTGATCATGTACGCGGTTCTTCAAAACAGAGCGACTCGTTTGACTGAGGATTTGAACAAAGGTGCTTTGAATTTGTTCATCCAACTTGGTTACGCATACTCTCCAGTTTCTGACAAAAAAGAAAAAGCACTTAAGTAATTTTAATTTAAACGTGAGAGGGCTCTATGAGCGCATCATCAGGTTCTAACGACAAATTAAACTTCGAACTCAATATCCTGCCGATCCTGGATATTCTTTCAGTGCTCATCTGCTTTTTGCTTTTGACTGCTGTGTGGTTGCAAATCGGCACATTGGATACGAAGCAGGCTATTGGAGACAACTCCACGGCTGGCGCAGTGAACCCACCGTCCCTTTGGGTGACGATGGAAGCTGACGGCAGCATGCAGCTTTCTTTGCGCGACATTCCTAAAGCTAAAACTTTGGAAGAGCGCATTGCCAAGTCTTCTCAAGGTATCGATCTAGCGAAACTTGAGACGCGTTTGCAGGCTTTGAAAGCTCAATGGCCGGATCTAAAAACAAGCGTTGTTCGTCCCGGAGCACAAACCAATTACGGCGATGTGATCCGTGTGATGGATAAATTGAAGCAAAACTCATTCGAAGGTGTGGGCTTATCCCCACTAGGGTAATTTTATGAGAACTTCATTCTTAAATGCCAACCAAAAACGTTCACCTCTGATGGATACGCAAACCCTGAAACCGGGTGCGCGTAAGAAATCAGGCGGTCGTCGCGAGATGGCGCTAGCTTTGCCTTTGACGTCTTTGATCGACGCATTTTCTATTATCGTGATTTATCTTTTGATCGGAACTCAATCCTCCGGCATCGAAGTAAAATCAGGCCCGATCAATCTTCCGATTGCGGACCACGCTACCAGCGTAGATAAAGAAATGGCGATCTTGAGAATTGAAAAAGGTAACTACTTTATCAATGACGAAAGAGTCGCAGGCAGCCAACTGGGATCTAAATTAGAGGCCTTGAAAAAAGACCCTAAAGACAGCGTCGAGCTGATGATCCAAGCTGACACCGAGATGAAATATGCTGACCTTGATCCAATCATTAAGGCTGGTTCATTGGCAGGTATTGAAAAACTTAAATTTGCGGTGGTACCAAAACAATGAGAACACTAAAACGCCTCCTCATTCTTAGTCCTATTCTTGCCGGAGCCCTGCTCGCACAGATCGCTCAGGCAGAAAAGATGAATAACGATACGCAGGATCTTGTGGTCGGCAAGATGGAGCGCGTTTTATCAGCGATGGATTCAAAAGATCCATCGTGGGTACCCACTCAGCAGCGTCTGGCTGACGTTCTTGCAGAAAGAGCACGCACGCGCTTTATGCTGGAAGTTGAAGCCAATTGTGATGGCTGCAAAGGTTCTAAAGCGGATCGCCAAAAAGCGATTCAGATTTACGAAAACCTTTTAAGCAAAATTCAATTGAATGAGCACGGTCCTGTGCTTTTCCAATTGGGTCACTTGTACGAAATGGCTGGTCAAAACGACAAGTCCATCGAGCTTTTTGAGACCATTGTGAAGGATTCCAAGAAAAAATCCATCTCTGCAGAGATCGTATCGCGTTCTCATGCTGAATTGGGTGATCTGTATTTCCAAAAAGGGAAATTCAAAGACGCCAAGAAAAACTATGTTATCGCATTGAAAGATAAAAAGCTTCAAAACCGCTCCCTGGCTATCTACAACATGGCCTGGAGTGATTTCAATGACGACAAACTGGGCTCTGCAATCAAGACTATGGAGAACTTGCTAAGCAAACCAGAACTTATCACCCGTGATACAGAGTCGGGCTCCACTTACGACCCGGTTTTCCACGCAGACATCGTTCGTGATTTGGGCACATTCTATGCGCGCCAACCAATCACGATCAAGCACATCGCCCGCTACGAGGTTCTTTCCCCGAAAGAAAAACGTAAAGAATTGCTTTTGAACTTCGCTCAAGAAGCAGACCGTATCGGTCAAAAACAAGCAGCTCACGATATTTTGAGCCGCTATATGGATCAAGAGGGTCTGACTAAGACTGAAACTCTCGAGGCCTTCGTTCGCATGGCGAAAATCAACTATGACCGTGGTCAAGCCGGTCAATCCACTAAAGACTTCGCCAAAGCTGCTGCTGCATTCAAAGATACAGATTGCAAAGAAGCTTCCAAATGCGAAGAGTTGAAAAAAACGATGAAGCATTATGTAACTGAGCTTCACCGTTCTAAAAAATTAAAACCCGACCAGGATCTTCTGAATGCTTATGTGATCTACTCGAACACATTCCCAGAAGACACTGAGATGACAACGCGCGGGGCACAACTGGCAATGGATATGGGTAAACCCACTATCGCGGCCCAGTTGTACCGTGCTATCAGCGACAACTCTTCATTGTCTGATAAAGAACGACAAAATGCTCTTTTGAATGAAGTTGCTGCCGGTGAAAAATCCAATGACGTAAACATTCAAAAAGCGGCTTACATCAACTTCCTTAAAAAAGGCAAAGATGAAGGCAAGACTTTTGAAGTTCGTTACCAAATGGCTTACCTAAGCTACCAACAAAAAGAACTTAAAGAAGCTGCGGTTTCTTTCAACCAGTTGGCAAATGATAAATCCGGTAAAGAAGAACTTCGCAAGAAGTCTGCCGACCTGGCTTTGGACAGCTTGGCGCAGCTTAAAAACGATGAACAGATCCAGGATTTGGCAACTGATTACGCTAAACTCTTCCCTGCACACCGTGCAGAATTTGAAGCTACCTCCCGTAAAGCATTGATGAACCAGGCAGCGGTTTTGGCTAACAATCCAAACTCCAGCAAGTCTGATATGCGCTCGGTTCTTAAAAAGATATCTGCAGCCAACTTGGGCACTGCTAAAACCGATGAAAAAATCCTGTTTTACTCGAATGAAGCTATCCTGGCTCAAAAATTGGGTGAAGAAGAAGTTTATGTTCAGGCTTTGAGCAAGCAAATCGCTGTAGCTGAATTGCCATCTGCAAAGAAAGAAGCTTTGCTTGAGCAATTAACTGGCTACTACGAGAAGAAATTGGATTTCGCCAACGCTTATAAAACTGCGTTGCGCTTGAATATGCCTAAAGTATCTGACAAGGACCGTGAGTTCCGTTTGGGTTCGTTGGCGGACCTGGCGAACCTTAATCCTGAAAGACATTACCGCGCTTCTTTGAAAGCGGGTCTTAAAGGCGACCGTGCACTGGTTATGCGCACCCGTTTGGTATTGTTGTCTAAAAATCCAGTGGCTGAACTTAAAAGTCAGGCTTCTGAATTGAAACGCAAACCAGCTCTATTGAATGACACAGCGTTGTTGGTGTTTGCTCGCACTGGTAATGCCAGCGGTCTGAAATCTGTCTTGGATATGAAAGAGATCAGAAATCGTTCTGCTGCTCAATTCATCCAAAAACAGCCATTCTATAGCAAGGCACAGAACTTCCGCAGCCAAATCGCGGTGCACATGATCGTGGCTAAATCTGACAAGCAAATGCAAAGAGGCATCTCTGAGCGCATGAAGCTTTTAGCAAACGCCGACAACCTTTTGAATGAGGCTAACCGCACACGTGATATCGCCGCTCAATTGATGGTTCTGGAAATTGTGGCTCAGGAAAACCATAGAATGGTTCGCGATTTAGCGAATCTTCCTATGCCCAAGGGTCTGACTGCCCAGGAGCAGGCTCAATACATTGAGATCCTAAAGGGCAAATCCAAGCCTTACCTGTGGAAAGCAAAATTCGCTGAACAACGCGAGCAGGATCTGCTTAACAACTCCTCGGCCCTGGCTCAATTAGCCCAGGACTATGCGAATGCGCGTCCTGAGGTGCAAAACATCTTGAAGCGCGAAATGACCATCATTACTCAGTTGCAGATGACGGGCAAAATGAAATCAGCCGTTGTGAGTGCGCTAAATTCGTCACCGGTACAGACCAGCGATTTAGTCTCCGCACGCAAATCAGTGGCAGCTGAGCCTAATAACACAGCTGAGATTGTAAAACTTAAATCTCTAGAGACGAAAATGGGCCATCCCCTGATGGTGTCATATCTGGAAGGCCGTTTAAATCAATTACAGAGAGGTAAAAGCCTATGAAAAAGCTAATTTTATTGGCCCCCTTCTTGCTCCTAGTTCTGGGTGGTCAAACCGCCTTTGCAGCGAACAAAGCTAAGAAGGCCGAAGGACCAAAAGCCCAACTAGGCACCTCCTTTAAATTTGATGGAAGTGCGCTACGCGGGAAATACCAAAGCTCTCTGAATACGAAAGCCACGGTAGAAAACGATAAATTATTGGAAGATCTTTTGGCCGGAAGAAAAGAATTTAACGACCGTATCCAAGACGATCAAAACAGAAACTAGGACGTAATATGAACGCAGCAAAACTCATCATTCTGGAAAATATCGCGGGTCAACGAGTCCGCACATTTGCCGTGGATTCAGAGTCCTTGAACATCGTGTTCTTGAAGGATCAACGTCGCGTTGAAGCCCTGGCTGACTTACAGGTACTTAAAGACAACGACGTAGACTACAGCCTTATTAAAAAGATCAACCTTTCCAAAATGTCTGCGAAAGGTGAAGCTCTTGAAGGTTTGGGTCGCATCCGTCTGGCCAACCATGACGATATCGCAAGCCCTAACTATGAATTGCATGACGAAAAAGACCAGGAACAACTTAAAACTATCCTGACACGCACAACTGTCGGTCACTTGGTTTTGGTCGGCATCATCATGCTTGGTTCTTATGTGGTTGCTAACTACTTCTCTAAAAAAGAAGAAGCTCCTTTGGTCACCATCGTGATTCCAAAAGAGGCAGCTCCTAAAGTTGTTGAGAAAAAACAGCCGGCACCTCACGTGAAGGTTTCTGAAAAGAAAATCAAACCTTCAAACAAGATCTATAAGCCGGTAGTTAAACAGCAACCTTTGAAAACAAAAAAATACACTGTAAACACCAACAAAGCCCGCAGCGTTCAACGCGTCGGTGCTTTGGCGGCTTTGGGTGGCACACCTAAAGGTACACGTGGCTTCGAAGGTCTTGATAACAACTCCATGAAGGCGATCCGCGCTGCGGGTATCGGCAATGGCGGCGGCGGCGTAGGCTCTGCTGGTCGTGGCGGCATTAAAGGTTACCTTCCAGGTAATGGTTTGATCGCTGGTTCCGCTGGCGAAGGTGGTCGTGCACAATCTGCGGGCGGCTACGGCACTCGTGGCGTTGGTGGTGGTCGCGCTGGCTACGGTAAGATGAATATGGTGGGCGGTACATCTGCAACCAGTCTTCCCCTTGATGCGGAAGCAACTGTTGAAGGCGGTTTGGATCGTGACCAAATCATCGCGGTTATCAACCGTAACAAAGGTCAGATTATTTATTGTTATGAAAAAGGTCTCCAAGCACAACCAGCGATCGGTGGTCGTGTTGCGGTTGACTTCGTAATCGGTCCAAATGGCCGTATTACCACAGCTCGCGTAGCCCAAAGTTCTTTGGGTTCAGCGATGGTTGAGAACTGCATGCTTTCTAAAATGAAAAATTGGCAGTTCCCGAAACCAGTTGGAAAAGTAAACGTAGATGTTCTTTACCCATTCGAATTAATGCGCGTATCAGCTCGCTAGATTTGACGAAGCATTAAAGAGGTTTATATGAAGACGGTAAAAAGTTTGATGATCCTAATCCCAGCAGCAATGACTATTACCGCGTGTGATGGTTGGCAGAAAAGTCCCTCATCGGACCTTGAAGAAATGCGTGCGCAAGCGAAGGTCATCACTGAAATGGGTCCGGATAAACCTCAGACCATCACTAAAGAAGTTGTTGTAAAAGAACAAGTTCCGGTGGAAGTCATTAAAACTGTCGTGGTTGAAAAACAAGTCGAAGTTAAAGTGAAAGAAACAGACATCACAAACTCAATGATCTTGTTGACTGCTGATTCTGAAATGACTTTCGCAGAAGGCGTTTCCTCTTCATATAAAATCCGTGCTTCCCTGCCAATTCCCGGGGCGACTGTCGCTTTGACAGCTTCAAACCTTCCTGAAGGTGCGACTTTGAAACCTTCAAACGAAAAAGATGTTTATGTTCTTTCCTGGAATCCCCCAATGTACACAGTGGACTCTGGTAAATCTTTGAAGTCCATCCCTGTGAAATTCACAGCGACTGTGACTAATGCTGGGACATCCAAAAACGCTGACGCGGTTAAAGGGATGATCAACGAACTGGATAAAACTTTGTTCGTGACTAAAAACCAGGTGGCTCCAAGTGCTTTGGCAGTCAATGGTATCGCTGGCGAAATCATGGAAGACCAACTGACACCGTTCTCAGTAACAGTGACTGTTCCTGGTATCGACGGCAAGTCTTCACAAAAACCACGTGTACTGATCAGCTACGATAGCAATGCTATCTCTGCTGGCAATGATTTCCAGGAGCTGGATGGTTCCCGCTATGTGATCGCCGATCTTAACAAAAAAGATCCTGAGTACCTTGGTGATTCCAAATGGAAAATCAATTTGATCTTCGATACTAAAAATATCGCAGTTCAACCACAACTGGCTAAAGATGGTACTATTATGTTGCAAGCTAACGGCACTCGCGTTCGTTTCAGCGTAAAAGCCTTCAGTCCAAACGGTCTTTCCACTGCGGAAGCGACGGTTCAGACTAAAATCGTTTACACTAAAACCATCTCGGCTCCCCGCTTTGACGTTTCCGGTCTTGGCAAACAAGGTCTGGAAGTTTCCCCGGGCGAAAAAATCGTTTTGCGCTTCTCTGCTTCTTCAAGCAGCAAGAACGCGATCGTAGCTGTAGAAACCAAAAACTCTGACTTACCTGGCAATCCTCAAGTTACTTGTGAAGCTTCCTCTACTGGCGGCAACAAACAAGAATGTACTCTGACTTGGGAAGTTCCATGTGATGCCACTTCAAAAACATTGAAGGGTTCAATTCAGATGTCTGCAACCGGCACTTCTAATGGTCAAATCTCCAACGTGACTGACTACTCTTTGAAAACGTTGAAAGCGGCAAAAGACAAAGGTCTTTGTGCTGCTCCTGCTAAAACTGCAGCAAAATCTGCGGAGGCTAAATAGTTATGAAAAACTTTAAACTTCTTTCTGCAACTGTTTTGTTAATCGCACTTTGCTCGCAAAATTCCTTCGCAGCCCCTAAAAAGACGGCGCCAAGAAAAGCGACTCCGGTACAGACGCAAGCCCCTGTTGATAACTCTGATATCACTGCTGATATCGATTCCTTGGGTGGCAATGAAAAGCTTATGAACATGGCCCAAAACATCAAGGCTGAAAGCCGTTCCCGTATCGTTCAGGATCGTATCGTCGACAGACGCAACCGTCTTGAAGTTGGTGTGAACTACGGTATGAACTTTGGTGGCGACGCTTATACTAAAACTCAGGCTTTGGGAGTTGCAGCTGATTTCCACATCACGCCACGCTGGTCATTGGGTGCAAGATACTATGACTTCGGGAACTCTTTGACTCCAGAAGGTAAACGTATCTTTGAACAAGCTAAAGCTAACTACGCAGCTGGTGGCCGCGCTTATGCAGTGGACATCGACTACCCGGAAAATGCAGTGATGGCAGTTCTTAACTGGTACCCAGTCTATGGTAAAACAAGCTTCATGGATATCGGTGTTACTCAGTTCGATATGTACCTTTTGGGTGGCGGTGGTCAAATCACTCTATCCAGCGGTTCAACGGCTGTTTACACTGCAGGTCTTGGTATCGGTGCGTGGATCAACAAACATCTGACTGCTCGCGCAGAAATTCGTTATATGAACTACGAGGATCAACCAGTGACTGGCGCACGTAGCATGAACGTGGTGACTGGTAATGTTGGTTTTGGATGGATGCTATGATTTCCAAAAAGTCGATCGTCTCTCAACTCCTAATGGTCACGGCTTTAAGTGTTGGTCACAACGCTTTGGCTGCTGAGCGTTTCTCAGTGGAAGCCTGGGGGCAATCCCTTCAGTCCTCTTTGAAAGAGAAATCCGGCAAAAAGACTTTGGAGCTGCTGGACTTAAAAAAGTTAGAAAATGACGTGATCGTTTCTAAAGCTGATGCCAGCATGAAACAAAAGATCAAAAAAGCCCGTGAGTTGTTTGCTCAGGGGAAATACAACCAATCCCTGGCTCTTTATAACCAAATCCCACGTGGTTCTGACTACTGGTTCCAGGTTGTAGAGGAAAAGGGCTGGTCTTACTTCCGTCAAAATGATTCTGAAAAGGCTTTGGCGCAATCCAAAACGTTAATCAGTCCTCAATTTGCAGAAGTGGTGAACTCTGAGGCTTACCTGCTTCAGTCTTTATCTGAACTTAAAATCTGTGACTATAAATCTGTGTTTAAAACAACTCAGATGTTCAAAGAAAAGCAACGCGACCGTATCGCTGCGGTTCAAGCTTTGTCCAAGGAAGGTTTTAACGAATCTTTCCTGAACGTTCTAAAAAAAGCGGACAAGTTCCCTTTGCAAGCCACTGAAGTAGGCGAGTCTTTGCTGAAACTTCCAGTTCTTTACTACAAGGACGTGGAACTTCAAAAACAAATGCTTCGCTTTAAAGTGAGCCAAAAGGGCATGGAAGTACTGGCTGCGAATAATACGCAATTCACTTTGCAAACTCAGTTGGACCGTATCAATGAGGATGCCTTCCACAGAATGAAATTGCGCTTAAAAGTTTTGGCAGCCAGCGAAACTGCTGACAATAAGCGTGTTATCGGCAAATTGAATCTGGTGGAAGTTGAAGCTATTCAACGCGTTCATACGGACCAGGACCTTCATGACTCCGCTTTCACGAAAAACGAATTTAAGAAAACCAACTCTGATCAGTTGGTGTTTAAAGACGACGGCCGTCCTTGGATTGATGAATTGGACAAATACGACGTTGTATCCAAGTCTTGTGCTCAAAATGTTAGGAGAAAAATGTGAAACCACTGTTAGCTCTTTGCATTTACCTTTCTGCTTTCCTGTTACTTACGGCTTGCGCTCAGGAGTCCGGAACTCTGATTGCTCAAAAAACGCTGGTGGATGAAAAGGCTGAACTTCCGGTTTTTCCTGAAGTCCAACAGCCTGTTCAAGACCCCTTGCCGGTTTATCCGGAAGTCGCAAAACAACAGTTCACATGGATCACTGAAGACGGTGGTCAAAGTCAGCTTGATTTCAACCCTCGCGTAGACATCTTGTTTGTTACTGACAACTCTGATTCAATGAAATCTGCCCAAGCGAACTTGATTAAGAACTTGAATCGCTTCACGAATGGTATCTCGAACAATAAAATGATCGATTACCACATTGGTGTGATATCAACTTGGGATCAAAAATGGGAAAACCCAGAATCCAAAAAAGCTGATGAATACAAAGCTGGCGAGCTTCGCTTTGTCAAAACAACGGCTGGTACTGAAACAAAAGAACGTTTCGTAACGAAAAAAGATCCTGCGGCGGTATTGGCGACAACATTGAAAATCGGTGTCGTGGCTCTTAAAGACGGCGGTCCGGAGAATGAAGAATTCTTCTCTCCCCTGACTGCGGCTTTGGAGAAAAGCGGCCGTGGCGCTGCGAATGAAGGCTTCTTCCGTGAAGACGCTCAATTGGTTGTGATTTTCCTAACGGATGCTGACGATGCTTCCAACCGCATCAGCCCGGAACAGATGGCACAAACGTTGGTGGACTTTAAAGGTGGTCGTCAGGATAAAGTGTCTGTGTACGGTGTCTTGGTAGATGCGGGAGATGCAGACCAATATAAAGACTGGGCCCTACGTGTTCACCCGACTTACCACCCTGAATGCTTTGTCGGTCAAAAGAACAATGGTAAATGTTCTGGTTTCGGTCCAGAACGTCTGGAGCAATTGATTGTTGCTGCAAATACGGGTTCTGGAAATCCAAAACAAATCCGTGACCAGTTCATCATGAGCATCGTTTCACCAAATTTCGGCGCAGAGTTGGGCCGCATGGGTGATTCGATCACGGTTAAGACTTTGGAAAAGCAAATTTACCTAAGCCAGATTCCACGCGTTGATGACGCTGGCCAATTGATGTTGCGTGTTCGCTACGGCACTCCAGAAGTGCTTGCGCAAGGTAAAGGTCAATTGATTCCGAAAAAATTGAATGGTGGTTGGAATTACAATCCAAGTTCAAACTCGGTAAAACTGTCTGGCGATATCAAGTACCAATACACCGAAGGCGCACGATTCGCTGTGGACCTGGTACCAGTCCCACTTGCCAACTAATTAGTCTTTTTGATTGCAGAAGGTTCTCCAAATTTCAGAACCTTCTGTAAACTTCCGTCTTCCTGCATTTTCGTCAATGCAGAATTAAATTCCTTCAAAAGAACCCGGCCCTCTTCATCATTTCTGAAAGCATAATAACAATTCTGACTTGAGACTGGACTATCCTTATTATAGGAGATGTCTTTGGATCGACTGAGCTCCAAAGCACGCAAACCAGAGCGCTCCTCGACGATAAAGGCATCAATGATCCCCTCGGACAAGCGACGCATGTTGGTTATATCGTCATCAGCGTAACTGAATTTAATCTTGGTATCACCCTGAATTTCAGGTGGATAATGATAACGGAATGTCAGACCTACTTTTTTGCCTCTTAAATCTTTAAGCGTCTTAAATGCACTGCCACTGCGATAAAAGATATAGTTTGTGCGTACGTAAAAAGGAATTGAACGAAGCGCATCCTTCGGCGTGGAATTATCCATGCCCGGAAAGTATCCCGACGCGAGACCATTGAAAAACTCAAGCTTGGCCTGATTGGATTTCACAACATCGACTTTGAATTTTACCGAAACACGATTAGCGATTTCATGTGTCAGATTCAAAAACAGTCCGTCACTTCTCCCCTCCACCATCAAAGGAATAGGAAAAGTCACCAGACGAACTTCTTTGGCTGAAGCAGTGGTCAATAACAACGTGATTAATGAATACAGAAGAAGAGATTTCATTGCTGATATCAGTTAACTCACAAGCCGAATCTGGTGCAAACAAATTATGTTTGTTGATTATAAATCAATCCAGCCCCTCACTCCTAAAGTCGAGCCGCGTTTCGAGAAAAATCCCTCGCGTTCAATGACTTGAAAGCCATGATTCTTCAATGCTCTTTTCAGAGTTCCCTTCACCGCGTATGTCGAGAGCGAACACTGCGAACTCGCGGCTTCAGAAAGGAGTCGGTTCAGAAAGACTTCATCCCAGAGGTGAGGATGGGTTTTGGAACTGTAAGCATCATAGAAGAAACCGTGATATCGGGAAACGAATTCGGTATTCTCACCTAAAGGTCCCTGAACATCCTTCACTGTTTCAAAATGATTTCTTAAGAAGGACTTTAACTCTTTGTCTGAAATCGAGTTCTCGCTAAGAACATGCTTTAAAACCTGATCATAAACATCTGCCACTTCAATTGGCAAATTCCCGCCACGGTCGTGGAGCCACTCAATAAAGAACTCACTCAATTCGGGAATCGACTCATAACTGGTGATGAGTCCCACAGAGGCATTCTTCTTTATTGCCTCCCTGGCAATGTTCATTTCAATATAACCAAGCCCCAGTCCGACAACCATAAAATGAGGATCTTTGACTTTTCCCAGTACGTCAGCTGCAACATTCCCATATAAATGTGTCGTTTCCGTGCTGGCACCGCCGGAGTGATGCATGGACTCACCGAATTCTTTGGAAGGATCCAAAGATTGTAATAAGCGCAGTGTCGGGCTTTGATCCTTCGTGATTTCGATCTCAAACCCTAGATCTTGCCATGATTTCATTGGTTTATGCTCAATCATTGACTTCCCGCAAAATAGCACCCATAAACGCCCTATGGAAAAAGGCTGGTTGGGACTTCCCTATCACACTATCAGTGAACACTACAATCATCTCTTTGGTGAGAAGGTCTACAAGATCCCGGTCACCGTGGTGGATAATTGCCCCAACCGTATGGGTTTGAAGGGTATGCAGACCTGCGTATTTTGTGATGTTTGGGGATCTGCCGCCAACGCTGAAGCCATGACCATGGAGCTTCGTGCGCAAATTGAAAAATACCATGCGCACATTGCCCACAAATACAAAGCCAAGGCTTTTTTGATTTACTTCCAGGCGTATACCAACACCTTTACCAAGGTTTCAGCTCTTAGAAACAACTTCGACATTGCGCTTTCCTACCCTTGGGTCAAAGGCTTCACCCTGGGTACCCGTCCTGATTGCCTTTCCAAGGCCGTTTTAGATTTGTGGAACGAGTACAACGAAAAATCCTTTGTAGCTGTCGAAATGGGTGTGCAGAGCTTCTTCAACGATGAACTGGAGTTCATGCGTCGCGGTCACACTGCGGAAGCCGCCATAGAGGCCATTCACAAGATCGCGCAGAATACGAATGTGGATCTGGGCATCCACTTGATTTTTGGAAGCCCCGGCGAAACTGACGAACGCATTGTTCGGACGGCAGAGATTGTAAATACACTGCCTATTACTAACGTAAAACTTCACAACCTGCATGTTCTTAAAAACACTCCGCTGGAGGAGATCTATCACCGTGGAGAGTTCTCTCCGATAGATCAGGATACCTACACGCGCCGAGTGGAATTGTTCCTGCAGCATTTATCACCACGCTTTGCCCTGCACCGTCTTGCAGCTTATTCCTCTCGCTGGGATGAGTTGGTGGCGCCGGATTGGACGAAAAACAAAATGGGCACGCACCAGGCGATTATTGATCACTTGCGCGCACACGGGTCTTACCAATCTCAGTTTTTTAAAGCTGGCAGCGATACTGATTTGGCTGCGCAGGCAGTTTTGCTAAAAAAATCTCGCCGCATGGACGCATCGCTTTGCTGAAATTCTGCACAATTTAAGTTCCTGTAAGATCACGACAGGGAAATTTCAGGCTGGAGTGCTTAAAATCGCCTTTTAAGGCCTAGACCTTAGTTTTACCCTCGGAGATCTACTGTTTTTGCCACTCTTTTTCGCAGGACAGATGAGTCAATCCTAAGAATAAATCTGCTTAAATGATGAGCAACGTCAGAAAAAAGTTGGCGTTATTTTAAAAAATACTCTTGCAACTTCCCAGAAAGAATTACAAAGTTGAATTGAGATCGATACCCGCCTTATTGATGAGGCACCCGGGACCAACCCCTAGATATAGGGGTACAACAGGGAGGTAGTAGACGTTTTTGCAAATGCAAAACAGACCTGCAGCTAAGGATTAGCAACTCAGTCTCAACCAATCTACATCATTATATAGAACCAACGTCGGGCTTTGCGAGGGGCAAAGTGTGGCGGGGGATTTTTTTGCCCAAAAGGAACTGGGCAGAGGGGATTTGCATCATGTTGGAAACAACAGCTCACATCATGAGAGTTAAGAAGAGAGACGGAACTCTTGAAGCAGTCGACGTAACGAAGATCGTTGAACGTGTGACTCGTAATTGCCAAGGTCTGACTCAAGTAGACCCACTTCGTGTGGCGACTAAAGCTATCAGTGGTTTGTATGATGGCGCGACAACGAATGAATTGGATAATCTTTGTATCTCTACAGCTTCATTGTTGATCGGCGAAGAGCCTGAGTATTCCCGTCTGGCGGCTCGTCTATTGAGCACTTACGTGGACGAAGAAGTTCGCTCTCAAAAAATCCAATCTTTCGCTGACTCTGTAAACTTCGGCTTCCAAGCAGGCTTGCTGTCTGAAGACACGAAAAACTTTGTTGATGCAAACAAAGCAGCACTTTGCGCGGCTATCGAGCCTTACCGCACAGACCGTTTTGAATACTTCGGTTTGAGAACTGTTTACGATCGCTATTTGTTGAAAAACCCAACTTCACGCCAGGTGTTTGAAACACCTCAATATTTCTTTATGCGTGTGGCTTGTGGTTTGGCTCAATCTGTCGACGAAGCTATCGAATTCTATCGCTTGATCTCTTCTCACGATTACATGGCTTCTACGCCAACATTGTTCAACTCTGGTACTTTGCGCCCTCAGATGTCTTCTTGCTATCTTTTGGATTCTCCAACAGATGATTTGGAAGCTATCTACAAAAAGTATACAGACATCGCTTTGCTTTCTAAATTTGCAGGCGGCATTGGTGTAGCTTACTCTCGTATCCGCTCTCGTGGTTCCCTGATCAAAGGAACAAATGGTCACTCGAACGGTATCATCCCTTGGTTGAAAACTATGGACTCTTCGGTGTCTGCGGTAAATCAAGGTGGTAAACGTAAAGGTGCGGCGTGCGTATATCTTGAAACTTGGCATGCTGATATCGAGGAGTTCCTTGAGCTTCGCGATAACACAGGTGACGAAGCTAAACGTACTCACAACCTGAACCTGGCAAACTGGGTTCCAGATTTATTCATGAAACGTGTTGAAGCTGATGCGATGTGGTCTTTGTTTGACCCGCGCGTTGTTCCTCACTTCGTAGACACTTATGGTCCAGAATTCGACGCTGCTTTCGAAAAAGCGGAGTCTGAAAAACTATACACAAAACAGATCAAAGCTCGTGACCTATACTCTCGCATGATGAAAACTCTTGCGCAGACTGGTAACGGCTGGATGACATTCAAAGATGCTTCCAACATGAAAGCCAACCAAACTGGTGAAGCTGGCAATGTGATCCATCTTTCTAACTTGTGCACAGAAATCCTTGAAGTCACTTCAAACTCTGAAACAGCAGTTTGTAATCTAGGTTCTGTAAACTTGGGTCGTCACGTGGAAAACGGTCAATTTAACTTCGACAAACTGGCGAAATCTGTTCGCACAGCTGTGAAGTACCTGGACCGCGTTGTTGATATCAACTTCTACCCTATCGATACTGCTAAAGACTCCAATCACAAATGGCGTCCAGTTGGTTTGGGTGTGATGGGCCTTCAAGATGCCTTCTTCTTGTTGAAGTTGCCTTTTGATTCCCAAGCGGCTCGTGATTTGTCTGCTAAAATCCAGGAAGAGATCTACTACAACGCTCTTTTGACTTCTTGTGAGTTGGCTGAAAAACACGGACCTCACGGTGCTTACGAACAAACTCGCGCAGCAAAAGGTTTGTTGCAATACGACCTTTGGGGTGTGACTCCTTCTCAACCAGAGCGTTTCAACGCTTTGAAAGCGAAGATCAAACAGCACGGTTTGCGCAACTCTTTGTTGATCGCAATCGCTCCAACAGCAACTATCGCTTCTATCGTAGGTTGCTACGAAGCGATCGAGCCTCAAGTTTCAAACTTGTTCAAACGTGAAACACTTTCTGGTGAATTCATGCAGATCAATAAGTACTTGGTGCAAGATCTTAAAGCGATCGGCCTTTGGACTGAAGACATGCGTAATGAAATCAAATTGAACGACGGCTCCATTGATGAAATCACTGCGATCCCTCCTCAATTGAAAGAATTGTACCGCACTGTTTGGGAAGTTCCGATGAAGTCATTGATCGAAATGGCTGCAGACCGTGGCGCTTACATTGACCAGGCTCAATCTTTGAACCTGTTCATGGAAAGCCCGACAATCGGTAAAGTTTCTTCTATGTACATGTATGCTTGGAAAAAAGGCGTGAAAACGACTTATTACCTTCGCTCTCGTCCAGCAACTAAGATTGCAAAAACGACTGTGAAATCTTCCAACAACGGTATGGGTATGACGACAGCTGCTGCAAACTCTATGGATGCAGCTCCGGTAGCAACTCAGGAAGCCGCTGCTCCTAAGAAGGAATACACGGATTCAGAAGTGATCGCTTGCTCTTTGGAAAACCCAGAAGCTTGCGAGGCATGCCAATAGCCTCCTACGCCAAGGCTACGGCGGCCAAGGGCTACCGTAGCGGGCAAGCCCGCCGAAGCTTTAGCGAAGGCGGGACTCTCTTAAAAAGGAATTTTTATGATTTTAGATCCAGGCTTTAACTTAACTCTTCGTCCAATGAAGTACCCGACTATGTACGAAATGTACAAAAACGGCATTAAGAACACATGGACTGTGGATGAAATTGATTTCTCTACGGACCTTGTGGACCTTCATTCAAAAATGACTCCGGCTGAAAGACATTTGATCTCTCGTCTGGTGGCGTTCTTTGCGACGGGTGATTCTATCGTTGGTAACAACCTTGTATTGAACCTGTACAAACATGTGAACTCGCCCGAAGGCCGCATGTACTTGTCTCGCCAACTTTACGAAGAGGCATTGCACGTTCAGTTCTATCTGACACTTTTGGATTCTTACATTCCAAATCCAGATGAACGCGCAGAAGCTTTTTCTGCGATTGAAAACATCCCTTCCATCAAAAAGAAAGCGGACTTCTGCTTTAAGTGGATCGACTCTATCAATGAGTTGAACGAACTTAAAACCAAAGAAGACCGTCGTCGTTTCCTGATGAATTTGATCTGCTTCGCAACTTGCGTTGAAGGTTTGTTCTTCTATGCAGCGTTTGCTTATGTATACTTCTTGCGCTCCAAAGGTTTGTTGCAAGGTCTTGCATCCGGCACAAACTGGGTATTCCGTGATGAATCCATGCACATGGCTTTCGCTATTGAAGTGATCAAAACTGCTCGCCAAGAGGAGCCAGATCTTTTCAATTCCCAAATGGAAGACATGGTTGTGCAAATGCTTGAAGACGCCATCGAGTGTGAGATGGAATTTGCCAATGACGTTCTGCAATTGGGTGTTGCGGGTCTTTCACCAAAAGACATGCGCCAGTATCTTGAATACTGTGCAGACCAACGCCTTGAAAGCTTGAACATTGCTCCACGCTACAACGTGAAAAATCCGTTCGGCTTCATGGAGCTTCAGGACATGCAAGAACTTGCAAACTTCTTCGAAAGACGTGTTTCTGCTTACCAAACTGGTATCAGCGGCTCGGTAGCCTTCGATGAGGCGTTCTAGTTTACTTTGGGTTTTACTATTCTTAGTATGTATGGGGGTGGGTTTCCTGCACGGGTACCTGCCCCAAGGCATTTCCCGGGACTACATCCTGCGCCCCACCAAGGTGCGCATCCTGATCACCGATGAGTCTTTGTTTCCGAAAAGTATTCAGCAGGAACTGGAAAACAATCTTCGTATCAAATTTGAAGTCACTGTCACCCGGGATTGGAATTCCATTCAGGCCAAAGTCATTGCTACACCAGCGCAAGATATTTTACTGCTGCCTTATTACTGGGCCAATACTTTAAACCAACAAAATCTTCTGGCCTCAACGCTGGAAAACACACTGACTGCCAAAATTGCAGCCGACTTCTTGCCACCCGTCAGCTCTACTCGAACAATTTATTTCTATCCACTTTATTGGATGAAAACTGGCTTTAAAACCGTCAATAATGTCAGTTTTGAAGAATTCCTGAAGGACAAAAAAGCGACGACATTGTTTTTACTAAACGATGAAGATCTACTGCTCAAGCATTTCACCATCTGGCAGGACAAGGGTTGGTTGTCCCTTTTACAACAAAAGAAAATCCTGACGTTACCATTGGATCAATTGATCACCAGCGAAAAACGCGAAGGTGCGAGTGAAATGCCGCTAAACGAATCCACCCCTGATCTTACCATCCAGGATGATCTAAGTGCCCTTCTAGTCTGGGGCGCAGCCATCCCGGAGGCTTCTGACAAGAAAGACCTGGCCATGGAGATTTTGCTGGCAATGACCGCAAACTCTTTACAGGAGCAGAACCTGCTAAAAACTCCGTTCAACAGCACTTTGCAGGAGCTAACCAATCCGGCACTGCCGCCACAAAGGCGAGCCACTCATATTCGTGAGTTGAAATTGAAAGGCACAATCCTGATCGATTCAAAGAATCTGGAAGCGCCTAAAAAATTGCGGGATGATTTTAATTTGCTCTTATAACATAGTAGCGGGCATAGCTATTCCCACTGGTCGCAGCCACGCTCTGAGCCGTATAACCAGTCAAAGTTAGCACGATATTATTTGCACCGGCAGCCAAAGCCGTCCCTTGAAGAACGATGTTAAAGCGACCATTGCGGCAAGTTCCATAACCTGTCGCCGTCGTACCAGCCATATCAAACACTAAACCCGCCTGAGGCGTCCCACCGTTTACAGAAACTGTGATTCTGTGAGTAGGATAAGTTGAAGCATAGCAAGCACCACTAAGTTCAACTGCCTTCGTGGTGGCAGCAGATCCCAAATTGTAGGAGTCTGCAACCAATTGAAGTTCATTGGACAGCGGAGCTGTATTCAAACTGTGTGAATCCGGATTAGAGGCATCAGAAGATAAAAGAGAGTTTTCCGACACTGGCGCACAGGACGCCAGCAAAGACATGAACGCGAAGCAGGTCGCGAATCTGGTTAAATCGGATTTCATATTAACTCCCCCGTACCTTAAGGATAAATGAGGGAGCGCCTAAAACTGAATCAATTTCTGGAGAAGTCCAGTTTTGAGACGATTTTTTGCTCTAAAGCGACGGAATTTAGGAACAAGAAATACGTCGAAAGCATTACCGTCGCAAACGGCATTAGCCCCATGAAAATACCAATCCCCAAATGCATCATTAGACCCATAAACAACCAGATATGGCGGCTTTTGTGCCAGATCACCATCGGCGGGAAATAGACTTCAAACAGAATCGTCGTATAACCCAAAACCGGTATCACCCACGGGATTTCGCGCAAGAAAGAAAAATCCATGGTCGTCATCTGCGGATTTGCCAGCACACTCCACAACGCAGTTCCATCCCACCAGCTGGCGCCTTTAAGCTTTTCCCAGCCCGTGTAGGCATAGATCGCCATGATCTGAACCTGCATCATGCGAATCATCATGCTGGATAAGGCATCAGAAGACTTAAACGATTTCTTCTCGCGGAAAAGATTTAAAACACTCAAGCGTTCACAGGAGTTTGTAAAAATCATATAAAATAAAAATAGCGAGCCAATGATATCCGCACCAAAATTCACCGGATAATTGCGATAGATAAACCCAATATTGATAACCCACGCCAACGCCATTAGCAGCCGTCCGCCAACCCCCACTGTCAGCAGCGCAAACAATACCACCAGGACAGTTAACATCGGAGAGTTCGCAGAATCCGGCCAGAAGTTCCAGGCGAACCCCGGACGCCCTAACTCGGGCAAGATCAACAACGCATTACTTTTTGAAACCCAGCTCTTGTCAGTGAAAAACTCCAGATTAAAAAATCTCATGAAACTCATATACAAAAGAGTCCCGCACAGAACGATTCGCATGAACGCCAGCCCCAAAAGATTTTGAGGCGCAAACCAGAAACCGTCCCACAAAGACCAGGCTTTTTTAAGTTGGAAAATCAGATGCTTCATAGACTCTCCTCGTCTCCGGAGCCATCACAACGAACCGAAGCCTTCGCATATCGTCGCTCCTGCGACATATCCAGCAAGTTCACTTCTTTGTTGAAGGCGGCTTCATCCAGAAGAGGCAAAGTTTCCACCACGTGTTCCATATCCACACTCTCCGCACCGGGATACTGTTTGCAAAGCCAAGGTCCAAAGATCTGGCGCAAACGACGCGGATCCATAACCATAAAGCGCATGACAGCCCACTCGCGTTTGCGAGTCAGGGACGTGGTTTTTGTTTCATTTTCTGGGTCAGGATAAGCCGTTATAAGAGGTTCTTTGTAGGAGCCATCCGTTTCCGGTGGGTAATTTACAACGACTTTTAAATACATGGGATGTGCTGGATCTGGGGAAAAGAAATTCCATCCAGCATTGAGCCCCACAAGATTCGCATAGGGCCCGACAAATTTAGAAGCGACTCGCCCAAAGTAAGAACCTACATTGGGCATCACCATCAAAGCTGCAATATTATAAACGATCCAAACACTTGCCAGGATCTTAAGTAACGGCTTCACCTTCGCCATCGATCTCGTCCGCCTCTCCGTAGAACGGTAGTTCATCTTCCTCAGATGACTCCCCTTCCTCACCATCAGCGTGCATTTGATCGTCAGAAGCCATCTCGATATCATCATCATTGTCGAAAGCTTCTTCGGCTGCAGTCAATTCATTTTCTAGCTCGGCGTCGGCAGACATTTCTTCAGTTGCCTCTGTATTTTCAGAGACGCTTGAGTCATCCGCTCCATCCCCGATGGAATTTGCAGAACCGTTTTTCAAGGCAGCCATTTTAGCCGCTGATTCTGCAGCTTTGATTTGCACCAGAGAAGTTCCTGCTGCCAAAGCTTCGTCGTATTTCTTCAACCAGTTTGCATCACGAGTTGGTACCGGCTCGTCCATCGCCAAGGCATCACGGATGTTTTGAGCGCGCTCAAGATCACGTTTTTCAGCCTGACGACGTTTTTCTTCTGCAAAGAAGTCAGAAGACGTCGAAATTTCCTCAAGCTGAGAAGAGATTTTCATCAACTCGTCTTCACCGGAAGAGTAAGAAACAGTATCAACATCAGTTGCCACCAATGAATCCGTGATGGATGCCAATGTCGGTTTTTCTTCCGCCATTTGCTCATCCATACCTTCCGGCAACAATTCATCAATTTGAGAAAGCGTTGGAAGCTCTTTCAAAGATCTTAGGCCGAAGATTTCCAGGAACTTACGAGTCGTACCGTATTGCATAGGGCGACCTGGAAGATCAGATTTGCCTTCAAAGCTTACTAGATTTTTTTCCATCAAGGCGCGCAACAAGTGACCTGATTCCACGCCGCGGATTTCATCCACATCGGATTTCACACATGGCTGTTTGTAAGCCACGATAGAAAGAGTTTCCAAAGCTGGACCAGAAAGCTTGAATTGACGGGCCTTCAATGTGCGCTTTAGGAAATCCATATTGTCGACTTTAGTGCGCAACTGGTAACCACCTGGAACTTCTTCCAAAGTGACACCACGGCGACCACCCGCATACTCAACAGCCAATTGATCAAGAACACGACGAAGTTTGTCGCCCTTGATGTTTGTGCCTTTGAACAAAACCTTCAAAGAAGCCAAAGAAACCGGACGATCAGAGGCAAACAGTACGCTCTCTACGATGCTTTCCAGGCGATCTTCATCAACGAATTCAAGCTCTTCGATGTCTGCTGATTCAAAGCCATCAAGCTCTGTGCCTTCAACAGAAACATCATCTGAATCTTCTTCAGAAGCTTCCATTTCAGCTGCTTCTTCATCAGTAGCATCCGGCAGGAAACCTTCAGACTCTTCCTCTTCCTGAAGGAAAATCGAAGCATCCGCTTCAATTCCATCAAGCTCATTCAGCTCTTCAGAAGTTTCTGCATCATCAGAAGCTTCGATTTCTTCAGCAGCAGCTTCAAATGCGATTTCTTCTGATTCAACTTCAGTTGCTACAGCAACTTCGTTTTCCATCACTTCTGTGTCTAAAACTTCATTATTCTTTTTGGAGTTCTTTTTCTTCTTAGACATTTCTACGCCTCAGCCTCAGTCTTGGGATCAGTATCAATAAATTCTTCAAAAACCAATTCAGCTTCCGTTACTACGTCTTCTGACGCCGCAACCATTTCCGCAGCTATTACAGCCACTTCTTCTGCCATTTCTACAGTCGCCTCAGATTCAGCGATCATTTCTTCAACAGCAGTTTCTGCGAAAAGTTCACCTTCAGCAGCCAGGATTTCATCATCAGAAGCCAGCTCAACGCCACCTTCTGCATTTTCCAGGAAGTCCAGTTCAGCATCCATGCCAGCAATTTCTGCTGTCAGATCAGACATGCCCGTAGTGAAATCCAATGGTGTTTCACCAAAACTCATCTGCGCAGAGGACTCCCCTTGTGGAGTTTCATCCTCAATATCTGCAAGATCTTCAGTTGGATCCGCTTTTTTAGCGTCATCCATCATTTGCTGGGCAATTCTGTCAGCGCCCATAGAGTCGTACTCTTCCACACGTGACAAGACGTCTGTTTCAATTGGTTTTTTAGTATCCACCCAGATGTCAGAGTAAACTTCAGTCTGATAAAGACCCACGAAACCCATTTTTCCAAGCTCAAGCAAAGACAGGAATGTGATCAGCGCCTGACGGGCGCGATCTTCTGTCGCGGTTACCAAGTCCATCATCGTGACTCTTTGACCGACAAAAAGACGGTCTTTGAATTCCAAAATACGACTGGAAATTGATTGCGCCTTGGCCGTCACCTGGTGAATTTTCTTTTTTACGGAACGCAAAACTTTCCGGTACGACGAGATCAACGAAAACAAGGCATTGTCTTCAAGGATGATTTCATCTTCTTTTTCATCCAATTTTTCGCGAGAACCGCGTAACCAGACATCACGTCCTACCAAGGGACGATCGTAAAGAAGTTTCGCAGCTTCCTGATATTTTTGATATTCCAGAAGTTTTTGAACCAGCTCTTTACGTGGATCTTCTTGCTCGATGATTTCGCCATTTTCATTGTACTGTGGCAAAAGCATGCGGGATTTGATTTGGATCAACGTGGAAGCCATGCCGATGAACTCACCTGCCACTTCCAGATCCAGTTCTTTCATCAAACGGATGTAATCAAGGTATTGCTTTGTGATCTCATGGATTTTGATATCCATAATATCCATCTCTTCCTTGCGGATGAGATAAAGCAACAAGCCCAACGGTCCTTCAAACTTGGGCAATTGAACTGTAATACTCATGAAGATGGTCCCCTCTACCAAAACGTGCTGAATGTACGAAATTTCTATTTAAGAAATCCCAAAACCACCCAACGCCAACGTAAGTAAACTTTGTGCACTCCAAAAAACTGGAATTGCCAGGATACGTAAAGCACCTGTCAAAACCAATCCCATCAACACCATACTGGTGATGTGTTCATTTTGTTCCAGTTTATAGTTGATCTGTGCCGGCAAAAATCTTGCGAGCACTTTACCGCCATCCAAAGGATGAAGCGGGATCATATTGAAAAATGCCAAAAACAAATTTGTCAGTAAAAACGCTTTCAGGATTTCGATCATCCCTTTAGCGTAAACCAAGCCGCCGAAGAACTTCGCAACGACGCCAATCAAAATCGCACCCACGATTGCCAACAATATATTGGAAAGAGGCCCCGCCAATGCGATCCAGAACATATCCACCCGGGGATTTTTCAGATTGCGCGTGTTTACGGGAACTGGTTTTGCCCAGCCGAAGAAAATCGGTGTTGCCAATACTATAGATACCAGTGGCAAAATAAGCGTGCCGATCATATCCATATGAACCAAGGGGTTCATGGAAAGGCGGCCCATTTGCTCGGCCGTGTTGTCACCACGAAGGCGCGCAACCCAACCATGCGCGTACTCGTGAAAGCACAACGCAAAGAGGAACGGGATAAAATAAATGCCAATCTTGGCGCCAATTTCTGCAATATCCATATATTTACCTTCAAAGATTAGACGGCAAACCTAGACCCTTGTCTAGTGTGAGACGTCAAATGCACATAATAAGTGCAATCATCATAACACAGCTCGTTAAGAGAAATGCTCTTGTCCGTCCCAGTCCTTGAAAAAAAATAACGAAATCGCTATGGTCTTCGGACTTGTTAATTAACGAACCAGGAGAAAACATGTCTGACGTAACAAATGCACGTCCAGCTTTGACAGTACTATCTGAAGACGAAACGGCCTTCCGCGATGCGGTTCGCGCTTTCGCAGAATCTGAAATCAAACCCCATGTGACACACATGGACGAAAAAGCCGAAATGAACAAAGACATCCTTAAAAAGCTTTTTGAAATGGGCTTGATGGGGATCGAAACTCCTGAAAAGTACGGCGGCGCGGGTTCTACTTTCACAATGGCTTGCTTGGCGGTTGAAGAAATCGGTCGCGTGGACGGATCTGTTTCCGTTCTTGTAGACGTACAAAATACTCTTACAACAAATGCATTCCTTAAATGGGGTACAGAAGCGCAAAAAGAAAAATACTTGGGCGCTATGGCTTCAAAATGGGTTGGCGCTTACGCATTGTCTGAATCTTCATCTGGTTCTGATGCATTCGCATTGAAACTTAAAGCAGAAGATAAAGGCGATAAATGGGTTTTGAACGGTTCAAAACTTTGGATCACAAACGGTAACGAAGCTGATGTATTTATCTGTTTCGCAAACATCGACATGGCTAAAGGCTACAAAGGCATCACGGCGTTCATCGTTGAAAAGTCCTTCAAAGGTTTCAAAGTTGGTAAGAAAGAAGACAAATTGGGCATCCGCGCGTCTTCAACTTGCGAATTGTTGTTTGAAAACTGCGAAGTTCCAAAAGAAAACGTTTTGGGCGAAGTTGGCAAAGGCTACAAAATCGCTATCGAAACATTGAATGAAGGCCGTATCGGTATCGGCGCACAAATGATCGGTATCGCTCAAGGTGCTTATGAAGCCGCTTTGAACTATGTTAAAGGTCGTGAGCAATTCGGCAAACCAATCGCTCATTTCCAAGGTGTTCAATTCCAGTTGGCAGAAATGCGCACTGAATTGGAAGCAGCTCGTTTGATGGTTTACAATGCCGCGCGCTTGAAAGACGCGGGTCTTGATTTCATCGAATCAGCAGCTATGGCAAAACTTTATTCTTCACGTGCAGCTGAAAAGATCACTTCTAAAGCGATCGATTTGTTCGGCGGCAACGGTTTCACTAAAGAATACCCAGTTGAAAAGTTCTGGAGAGATGCAAAAATTGGTCAAATCTACGAAGGTACGACTAACATGCAACTTCAAACGATCGCTAAAATGGAGCTTGATAAGTAATAGCGGGTCACCGCAAAATATTCGGATGAAACGTATTCTTCCGGCATTATTACTTTTAGTTTCGCTTCAATCTCAGGGTGCTGATTCAAAGTCAGCGCCCTTTGTTTTTCGTCTTCATCTGTCGGGCGAACCCACACAGATGGATCCCAATCGCCAGAAGACTTCTGCTTCCAGTTATCTACTTACGAACTTGTTTCGCAACATTTACACCTATGACGACCAAAAAGGTCTGGTTCCGGAACTGGGTTCCTGTTCCCGCGAAAAATCCCCCCAAAAAAATCCAGCTTTGGTCTGTAAGTTAAACAAGAACTTGCAGTGGAGTGATGGCTCACCGCTGACTTCCGCTGATTTTTTAAGAACTTATAAAAAGATGTTAAATCCGAAAATAGCGGCTCCCCGCGCGGACCTGTTATTCAAGATCAAAAACGCCGAAGACATCTACAAAGGTTTGAAAGAACCCGACACCCTGGGAGTCCTGGCAACGGATCCATCTACTTTGCGCTTTGAGTTTCAAGACAAGGCTCCCGATTTTGAATACAACCTTGCCAGCTTTTTGCTTGCGCCAACCAAAGAAGACACCAAGGTCTATTCGGGCCCTTACAAAATTAAGGAATGGCTGCAGGGACAGAAAATCGTTCTTGAACCAAATTTTATGTATCAGGGCGGCCATGCGAAACGCCCGCTAGTTGAGTTCCTATTTATCGAGGAAGACACTGTAGCCCTGCAGTTGTATGAGAAAAACCAATTACATTTACTTCGCCGACTGCCGACTCTTTTTATTCCAAAATCAAAAGCTCGCGCGGACTTTCACTGGATTCCGGTGATCCGATTTGACTATCTGGGATTTGGACCCGAATTGCAGAGCGATGAATCACTTCGTAAAACTTTAACCTATTCACTTAACTACCCGGAACTGCAAAAGCTTTTCTCCGCCAAAGGGCGCCCGGGTTGCGCTGGACTTCCCGATTCGTGGTTTCCCAACAAAGCACCCTGCTTTGATTATGATTTAAAGAAAGTCACCAAAACCAAGAGCACGAAAACTTACACCTTGCTGTTTTCCTCATTAGGGGGCGAAGATCACAAAAGAGCCACCGAGTGGATGCAGGCGCAGTGGTTAAAAAATGCAGGCATCAGCCTGCATCTGGAAACCAAAGAAAACAAAGTCTTCATCAACCAACTGCAGACCGCGCCACCAGCTGTTTTCCGCAAAGGTGTATCCCTGGATCGTCCGACTTGCCTGGCGGCACTGGAAACTTTCAGTTCGCAAAGTGCTGAAAACTATATTCGCCTTAAAGACGCTGATTATGAAAAAATCCTAAGTCAGCTTGGCAGCACGGGAATTTCAAGCGAACAGAAAAAATTATGTCTCACAGGCGTGAAGTTTCTTATGGATCGTCATCTGATCATCCCCATGGGAGCTTTTGATTTCGCGATGTTGATAAAGCCTGATTTTGTTGGTTGGAAATTCAACCAAATGAATCAGCTGGACTTGTCGCAACTGCATCCACGACCTTAAACTAAGTCCATATGAACTTGTTGCCTCAATCCGTGGATATTCTTAAAGATCAGGTCGTTTTTACTGAAGGTGATGGCGGCGACTGCGCCTACATCATTGAAAAAGGCCGCGTGCTTATTTTCATTACCAAGGATCACGAAGAAATCCCGATTTCCATTTTGGGTGAAGGTGAAATTTTTGGCGAAATGTCCTTGATCGACAATCAGGATCGTTCAGCCTCTGTTCGCGCTCTGGAAGATGTGCGCCTAAGTATTGTCACCAAGCAACAACTTTTAGAGCGCATTTCTATGGCTGACACTGTCGTGCAGTTATTGATGCGCGTCCTGCTTAAGCGTCTTCGTCGCAGCACTAACAGCAACACGGGCAGCACTTTAAAAGTCGCCGACCTGCAGATCGAAAGCATGGTTGCCGGTGATGATGGCGCGGCAGAAGCCCTGCAAAAAATTAAAATGGAAAATGACATCTTCCAGGCATTTCAAAACAAAGAGTTTGAACTGTTCTTTCAACCGATCGTCGCTTTAAAAAGTCGCAAGATCATCGGCTGCGAAGCCCTGCTTCGCTGGAAAAGCCCGACTCGCGGCTTGATTTCTCCAAACGTATTCATTGATGTGATTGAAAACTCCTCGATGGTCATCCCCATTGGCCACTGGATCATCAGCGCGGCTTTGAAAGAGCTAAAGATTATTCAGGATCACCTGATTCAAAAAGGCAAAAAGAAAGAAGCCGACGAGTTCATGATGAGCATCAACATCTCGGGCCGTCAGTTCACGCACTCGGATTTCCTGGAAAACCTGGAAGACCTTCGCGAAAAACAGGGCTTGGATGCAAAGAATATCAAGTTGGAAGTTACAGAGCGCGTGATGATGGATGGCGTGCTTGCCTTAGAGACCTTGCATAAATGCCGCCAGCACGGTTATGCGATCTCGATTGATGACTTCGGAACCGGCTTTTCAAGTTTGCAGTATCTGACTCAGATGCCGATCACTTACCTGAAAATTGATCGCTCGTTTGTGATGAAAGTTTTAAGCGATCCAAAATCCAAAGCCGTCGTCAGTGGTATCATTTACCTGGCGCGCGAAATGGATTTCGAAATTATCGCAGAAGGTATCGAGCATCAGGACGAAGCGCTGGTTCTGGAAACCCTGGGTGCCCAGTACGGTCAGGGTTATTTGTTTTCGAAGCCCGTCGATCACTTCGCGTTCATGCAACTCATATAAACTGCATCTCATCGTCTCAAACTGAGATCATGTAATACCATGGTCCAGTAATTCGAAGAATTCTCCAGACAGACTCAAGTCGGTTAGACCAACGCCGATAAGATCTATGTCTTAAGACATTTAACCAGCTTAAGATTTACAACTGGAGGTCACAAGATGGCTGACAAAAAATTCGAAAAGCAAATCCCAAATAACGTAGTATCCCTTGAATCTGTAAAATGCTGTGGCGAAGGCTGCAAAAAGAAAGCTGAAAAAGCCAGCTTCTGCGCAGAACACTTCACTTGGTTCAAAGAGGGTTTGCTGACTAAGGAAGGCGCAAGAGCGGCTGACTTCGATAAGAAGTTCTACCACTTCACAGCGCGCAAAGCCGGTTAATTTACGCTCCAATTTTGGAGTGTGTATTCGATCGACCGTCGTTACTATTTCAAAATCCAATCCGTTAGAAGCCGGGAATCCCATCCCGGCTTTTTTTATTCCCGAATCTGCGAGCACGCCGTCTCACCCTGAGACAACTCTGTGGCCCCCGCCTTGCTCCCTTAAAACAGCATGAAATGGAAGTTCGGCGTAAATCATTTAACGACGGCCCTTGGGTTGTTCCTATGTCTAACATATGGACAAAGCTCTGCCGTAAATGCGCAACCACTAAGTTGCAATACCGTCTTCACATCTGAAGCCTCCGCAGAATCCAAAGCCGGTGCTCAGTTTCTTTTAAGCAGAAAAACCCCTGACCACACCGCTCCAGAAGTAACTCGTGCTGCAAAGGCTTACAAACAACTAACGGGCAAGACTTTAGCGAAACCTATAGAGAAGATTCAAGCATGGCTTGAGCGCTACAACACCTGGCTTAACAAGACTCAAACAGATTCTCGATCTAAAGAGCTTTTGATTGCGACCTTGTATAAAGAGTTCGTAATTCCAAAAGCTGAAATTCCGGAAGCCTACTACGAACTTCAAGTTCGTATCTATAGTGAAACAGGCCGTGGCGAATTGAAACTAACCCACAAAAACAAAGAATACCTGGCAGAAGTCGTCGTTGCAGACCAAAAATCTTCATTGAAAACTTGGATTGATACTCTTTTGCTTTCTCCGGAATTCAGTCACTACCCAATGTGGTCTAAAATATGGGCATTCCAAGGCATGACAAAACTAGGTAAATATGATTTTGAATCGGGAGAATTTTCCACCAGAACGAAAGGTCAAACCGCACCATTCCCAACTGTCGACAAAGTTGCATTACAAAACACTCTGGATGCCATGATTGCAAAGGTGGAGAATCGTTCTTTGGATCAAATCACCGATCCGAAAGTTCTGATGCTATTAGAGAGTTCAAATTTTGGAAAAATCTTTGGTCGCTCCGTGTTCACCGAAATCAATCGTAAACTTGAAACGTTAAGCATCGATGGAAAATGGATCAAGTATGATCGTGGTTCTGATCCGAAGCCACTAGTTGATTCGCTGGTGTGTAAAAATACGGGTTGGTGCACAGCCCAACCCGCAACCGCCGCCAATCAACTAAAAGACGGAGACTTTTACGTATACTACAGTATGAACGAACAGGGAAAAGCCACAGAGCCGCGCATCGCAATTCGCATGGATGGTGATCGCATTGGTGAGGTTCGCGGAATCGCCAAAGATCAAAACCTGGATGATAAAATCATTAAAACAGACATTCTTGACAACAAATTAAAAGAATTTGGTGCCGAGGGTGAGCTTTATAAAAAACGCAACTCCCACATGAAATTGTTAAGTCTGGTAGAGCAAAAACACCTTAAAGATCTGCCACTGACAACAGAGGAAATTAATTTCCTTTACGAGATAAACGAAACCATTCTGGGATTCGGTCACAAGAAAGATCCGCGAATCGAAGCCATTCGCATTACCAGAAATGTAAAACAAGACCTTTCAACTGCTTTAAAAGTCCGTGAAGATCAAATTTCCACAAGCATCACCGAACTACGCCGCGAGGGCATTCTGGTTCACTGGGGTGATGTTAATTTGAGCAAAATGTCTTCTGTACCTGGCGGTTTAAAGCTTCCAAAAGAGGTTTATGGCGACATTGAGCTTTCATTATCGTGGGCTCACGATCTCCGTCTGCCTGAAATCATGAGAGGCAATCTTACAATGAATAAGTTGCGCTCGCCAAAGGGGCTTGTTCTTCCCAGAACGATAACGGGCGACATTTCTCTTTTGAAATTACAAACGACTGAAAACGTAAAACTTCCGGAATACATGATTGGCAATTTGATTCTTCCTGAAGGGATGAGCAAATGAGAATACTAGCACTCACCGCCCTATTTCTGATTCACTTTGGCAGCGCCCAATTTGCAGCGGCTGCCGGGCCACCTCTATGTTCGACTATCTTCTCAGGTGCACCATGGGGAACCTTGCGCCCCGATTTCAAACACAACACGGGATATACCAAGGAAATTCCTCAATCTACAGCAATCAAGAACCAGTGCAACCTGGGAACTTGTCATATGCATTCGTGGCTGGCTTCCATAGAGAAAAGTTACGCGCAACGTACCGGCGACGTTATCACCCTTTCTAATCACTACGAAAGCGCACAACAACTTTTGAATCGCTCCCTTGCCCAGCTTAAATTCAAAGATCTCAAGGTAAAGATCGAACTGGGAGCGAGTCCGCTTATTTCCCGGGACAGCATTTTGGAATATGGTGTAATACCTGAAGGTGTTTGGAGCCCAAAAACCGAATTTTATAAAAATCCTACAGCTCAGAAGATTCAGGAGTATCTTGAGAATATCGTGGCACGAAGCAAATGGCTGGCGGAAAAGGCAACAACTCCTGCAGAAAGAATCCATCATTTGGAAACGGGTGCGCAACAGATTAAAGATCTCTTAAATGACGTCATTGGAGATCTACCGACACAGTTTGAGTACCAAGGTCGATCCTGGACGCCTCAGGAATTTGCAAAAACATATTTTTCATTTTTTGAAGGTCCGCAAACTATGATGTTGGTACAGCGTATTCGTAATAAACCAACATCAGAATCCATCGAAGGAATAGACACCAAAATTAACACCGACATTGACACCGTCGAGACAAAAACCGCATCTCTTATTGACCAGGGAAGTATGGTTTATCTTTCGTATGAGCATCATGCGGAGTACGTCGATAAGTCTTCAGGGATTATGTCTATTCGTGCGTTTTATACACCATCATATGCGAAACCTTTAAATCGCGAAGCCCGGGATGCCTTTAAGAAAAACGATGGTGGACACGCCGTACAGATCATCGGTTATGAACGAAATCCCGAAACCGGGCAAATTATCAAATGGAAGATTAAAAATAGCTGGGGCACCGGATCCGGCGATGAGGGTTACTATCACATGTACAATGATTACTTCCGGGCTTTTACCAAAGGTGTGACTTTTACCACGGAAAATCTAAGACCGATTCCTTTAAAAATGCCCGTAAAAAGCCAATAGGATCGCGGTCCCAAAGATAAAGTATTTAATGCCGATAGAAGCAGCTTCGCGCAATGACATGACTTCCTATCGGCCAGGTCTTTTGATAGCATAAGTCTTACTTTGAGACAGGGGTCCCCATGAAAAAAGCAGTCGTTATCACAGGAGCTTCCAGCGGTATTGGCGCGGCCACAGCCATTCAGTTCGGCAAAAACGGCTATTTCGTCTATCTGATGGGTCGTAATAAGGACCGCCTGGCAGAGGTCGCTGTCCAATGTCGTAGCGGCGCCTCTTTGATGAGCTGCGACCTGACAGACCTCCCCGCTCTTAACAAACGCATTGGCGAGATCATTGCGACCAATATTCATCGCGTGGAAGTTCTGGTGAACAACGCTGGCATTTTCGATGTGCACTCCACCGAGCAAGGTACTGATGAATTATGGCAAAAAGAATTCGATGTAAACCTAATGAGTGCTGTGCGACTGACCCGCGCTTTTTTTCCGTACTTTAAACAGCATGGTGGTGGTTCCATCGTTAACGTTTCTTCTTCGTTGGGGCTAAAGCCCACAGCTGAAACTTCAGCCTATTCAGCCATGAAGGCAGCCATGATCAACTACACCCAAAGCAACGCCTTAGAAGGCGGAAAATTCAACATTCGCGCTAACTGCGTGGCTCCCGGTATCGTGGACACCCCGATTCACTCCTTCCATGCTTTGGAAGAATCAAAAAGAGAAGCAGCCCTGGCGCAAATGAATCCGATGCAGCCTTTGGGACGAATTGGTACTGCAGAGGAAATTGCCAAGGCGATTTACTTCCTGGGAAGCCCTGAATCCAGTTGGACCACAGGTTCTATTTTAACAATTGATGGCGGCATCACAATCTCATGATATTAGCTTTGAAAAGCGGCTTTGCCGCAGCTCACCTTTATCACCAGCCCTTATGGAGTTCTGAGGAAAATCTTAAGAACTTCGGCCGCTGCTTTACCGAGCACGGGCACGGTCATAACTACACTCTTGAGGTGGGATTTCATCTGGAAGAGGACGAGCTAGAAGTTAAGCTTACAGAATATAAGCAGCTGCTAAAAAAGCTCACTTCTGTTTTGGACCATGAACACTTGAATTTTGTGATCCCCGAGTTTAAAACCACCATTCCCACGACCGAGAATATCGCCCTGTATTTTCTGGATAAATTGAAAGAGCATTTGCCAGAATCACAGATCGCCCATATTCGACTGTATGAAACCAGTGACCTTTGGACGGAGATCCAGCCATGAGTGAAGAAAAAGAAAAAGTTCGTCTAAGTAAACTGATGGCTGAAAGAGGCATTTGCTCCCGTCGCGAAGCTGATGACTATATTTCCCGCGGACTGGTGATGGTTAATGGTGAAAAGATTGATCAACTCGGCACCAAAGTGGATCCCAATGTGAAGATCACCCTGGAAGCCGAGGCCCTGAAGCAACAAAAGCGCCTGGCTACAATTCTATTGAACAAACCCATTGGTTACGTTTCGTCACAACCGGAACCACAATACATTCCGGCGATTCGCCTGATCACTCAGGAAAACCAGTTTGGTGAATCCAAACAAAGATTGAAGCCAGAGCACCTGAAAGGTATTGCCGTTGCGGGACGCCTTGATATCGACTCCCAAGGACTATTGCTGTTCACACAGGATGGTCGTATAGCGAAGAAGATCATCAACGAAGAAACCAAGCTTGAAAAAGAATATATCGTGCGTGTTCAAGGACAGCTGCCTGATGATAAGCTAAAACTTCTTCGTCACGGTTTGGTTTTGGATGGTAAGGAATTAAAACCAGCCATCGTGGAATGGATCAACGACGACCAGCTTCGCTTCATTCTAAAAGAAGGCAAGAAACGCCAAATCCGTCGTATGTGCGAGGCCGTGGGCCTTAAGGTCACAGGGCTAAAACGCGTGCGTATCGGGAATATCCGCCTGGGCAAACTGCCAGAGGGAAAATGGCGCTTTTTGGAAGACGACGAGAGCCTTGATTAGCACCTCAAAGGGGTGCCTTTCTTGGGCATCTTAGACAGTTAAGATTCCGTCAAATCCACCTTGTTCCAGCACATTCCAGCACCCTCCTTGCATCTGTAGGATACGGAAAACAGATTGTAAGCGGGACTATAAAAATGAGCCGTTTTTTCATAAAAGCCATAAGTATTTACATTGCCCTGGTGCTTGCCGCCCTCAGCCCTGCTTTGGCTAAAACCTTCTGTAGCATGACCTTAAACTCCAGTGACGAGATCGCAACCTTTGCCGCTGCATTAACCAAACAAGGCTTTAACTTTGTAGAGCTTGTCCCTGACAACAAGGATCCACGCTGGTTTCAGCGAGCCTGCAAAAGCGGAATTCAGTGTGACGTACTTTTAGTCTCAGGTCACTTTGGCGGTTTATTCTTTGGCGAAGCAACTTCACAAACAATTGATATCGCGCAAATGGAAAAAGCCAGTTGCGACAACTCCTGCCCTGGAATTTTGAAAAACCCCAAAGAAGTCTTTTTGATGGGTTGCAATACACTGGCATCACAAAAACGCGACCACCGCACCATTGATCAATATTTAAATGTTCTATTAAACGATGGCATCCCTTTGGACTTTGCCGAGCAAGTGGTTGCCTCCCGCTATGCCCAGCAGGGATTCAGTCTGGAAAAGCGCTTTGCCGCTATTTTTCCAGATACAGCTAAATTGTATGGATTTTACAGCACAGGCCCCTTGGGAAAACATGCCGCCCCAATCCTGAACCGCTACTTAAAAAGTGTCGGCGATTACAATGCACATCTTGATAGTTTAAACGCAGCACCAAACTCTAAGATTGCAATGGCATTCAAAGGCCAGTCATTCCGCGAAACCACGCCGTGGAAAATTCTACCGACAGAAGAGCGCGGTCTTTACTGTGCCCTTCGTTCCAGCGACAAGTCCGTTCAAAGCAGGGCGGTCGTACAAATAGCCCAGGAAAACAAGGTCACCACCTATTTCGACTCTCTGGCAAGCCAACTGACCTTCGGTGACACCACGGCTGGACAGATTGATACCACCAGCAAAGACATCATCAAAAAATCCCTGGCGAAGATTCGCAATAACAACAGTGACCTTGTGACAATCCAGCACGATGTCTTGCAGGTCTCTTCAAGCTTGGGACTAATAGATCCCTTAAGTCGCGACATGCACGTGCGCATGCTTTTGGATCAGGCTTACAGCCAAACTTTAAACTATGCCAAGATTCGCCAGATCTGCGGGATTATTCGCGACGAACCGGGATTTCAAAACATGACCTTTACGCGTCTGCGTGACCTGACCAAACGCTCCCCGTATTTTATGCTGACACTGGGGTGTTACTCGGAACTTAACGATGATACACGCACATTCCTGTTCACAAAGATCGCCTCGCCCGATGCTGAGTTTGAAAGAACCATCGCCTTGCAGGTGATGAAGCCGCATTGGAAAACGGAGGACATGGACTTTTTGGAAATGGTTCTGAAAACCGCAGATCCAATCCTTCGCGCCCGTCTTTACATAAGCGGTCGCGCAGTTCTGAATCAATACAAATACTCGTTGCTGGTCACACCTGGATTACCATCCTGTATTCTGAAAGCGGAAACCAATCCCCAGTACTCCTTGGGTGACGAGTGGAGCTGTTTGACCAACCACAAAGCACAGCTATCCCCGGATGTTTGTGACTATTTCGCGAGCCGCAATCCCGATCCTGAAAATGCGGATGATATGAGATGGTACTGCTGGAGCGACAACAAGCAACGACTGCTGAACTCCCGCCCTGAATGCTTCCTCCTTGCAGAAACATTCAAAATTCGTGGCAACCAAATGAAAAACATCTGGAACTGTTCGAATCGGGACATCTACGGCTATTGATTTTCCGGTTGATAGTATTTCAAATCAACCGGATTCACATACTTTTTCGCAACTAATGCAAGAGTTCCATCCTGACGAATCTCTTTGATGATTTTTTTAATACTTGCTCTTTCTTGTTCTGACAGTCTTTTCCTGGACAAATAAAAACCAGAAATAATAGCTTCGCCATCGCCGTCCGGAATTGATACAAAATTCTCCATTCTATTTTCACGGGTCAGGAAATAATATGTAAATGCAGGAGAACTGAAGGTGGCCTGAATGCGACCATCCAAAAGAGCTTTGAACACCAAGGCCGGCCCCGGAAAATCACGCAACCGATGTTTTAAACGAAGATCCGTCTGCTCCGATTCCTTGATAAACAATCGCCCTTCGATCACATTTCCAAAAAGCACGTTTGGATTATTTAGAATCGTTTCGATTGTGCTATTCTTATCTGCCACTTTCTTACTAATCACCAGGCTTCTAGGAATTCGATACATTTCCACGAACTCAGAGGTTTTTTCAAATTTTTCGTCCGGTGTCCCCAAAGCGTAAATATCGGTTTTATTGCGAGCCATGTTCTCTCGTGCAGCCAGATACGAATTCACTTGCTCAGTTGACTTGCAACCCAATCGACGGATGATCTCCAACAAAAGTTCGTAAGCCGTCCCGTTTTTTTTATTATCCTTATCTACGAAGAATCCAGGAGCATCATCCTGAAAGGAAATTACATACCGCTTTTCACAGGTATTTTTTTGCACAATGGAATCTTGTGCTGTAGCCATACTGTGAGAGAAAAATACAATCGAAGCACTCAACAAAAATGTTAACATAGTCTCATGTTAAACATTATTTGCCGGTTGTCAAAACCTCCGAACCTTTGCCAGTACCACCGTTGGGATCACGCCCTATCTGCAATGTGGTGTATTTACGCAGGAGTCTGTCAACAACACCTTCTTTTTTCATTTGAGTCAGCACATTAACCATGCTCTTCATTTCTAAAGCATTAAGGCGTCTTTTTGAAAGAAAAAAACCCCAAGTCATTTTCTGACCTTCATTATCTTCAGCGAAATGTAATTGACGAAATTCCCGCTGTTCATTTAAGTAGTGCGCAAAAATAATGTCTCCTGCAATAATAGCGTCGATGCGACCCTCAAGCAGTGCCCGTATTAAATCTTCGGTATTTGCAAAACTTCGCAAGCGATTTTGAGCTTCCAACAGGCTTCTCTCCTTGTCTGTAAAGTAAAAATTTCCAGCAATCAGCGCCCCGAAAATTACTTTTGGGTCTTTAAGATAATGTTTAAAGTCATTGATTCCGGAAGTAACCTTGTTTTTTCTGATCGCCATTTTACGCCGGGCAGACCATAGATCGACAAATACGCTGTTACTCAAGTTCAGTTTACTAGACAAGGGACCAATTACATCAATTTGGTACCTAGAAAATGCAGCCAGTACACCTGGAACACTCCCCACAAATTCAGTCTGATGACAACCGAGACGGCTTAAGATTTCCTGATATAACTCATAACCTAATCCCATCTTTTTTCCGGATTTCATAAAAAATACTGGCGGAGTGTTGATAAGTCCCACGACATAGTGCCGCTCGCAACGGGTTGCTGCCTGGGATTCGGATAGAAAAATTAGCGCCAGGAGCCCGATGGCTCCCCAAAGTAAAATCCGCCTCATCCACTCATGGTAACAGTGAGGGGTTGAATGTCATTGTTTCAATCCACACAGGGATTATTACCGCTCCAAAACCGCCTACTATAAGTGGCGCGCGACAATCGCTATCTCTGTGCAGAGGCAGCCAGTGGATTGATAAAATCCAGACGAAGATTTTCGTAATACTGAATTTCCTCATCGGTGAACCCAGCCTTACCGCGAAGAACGCGATTGATCGGCTCGACACGTTTCGGAAGGCGATGACGAAGGTCATCCATACGCTTTGGGAAATCCACAGTGTGATCGATTTTATTTTGTCTGCAGATTTCACGATACCAGCGCGAACCAAAATCCACGTGACCTATTTCTTCAAAATTGATTTGCTTTACGATCTTTTGAATCGACTCTTTACCTGAAGTTCCTTCCAGGCGACGAATCAACGTATCCCCGGCATCAAGCCCGCTGCCTTCAAGATAGCGATGCACAATCAAAATACGGTCCAAAAGCGTGTCTTCGGGTGCAACCGCATACCAAAGAGCCGCATGCACCGGCCAGTCTCCCCACTTAAATCCCAGGGCTTCAATGCCCTCCAGGCACATGCGCAGATGCTGAGCTTCAGAAACTGTTACCGCAACAAGCTCTTCTTTAAAACCCTCGGGTGCATCTGGGTACTCAGACAGGGTTCTTACCCCAAGCTCCATAGCCTGAAGTTCGATACTGGCCAAATCGTGCAACATGCGGGCTTGGCCTTCGATCGTGGAAAATCCCTTTTTGGGTGGGTGGTATTTTGGATGCAGCAAGTCAATATCACGATTTGGATCCTTTGGAGCCAAATAAGGGGTCTTTAGCTTAAAGGCCTCCTCACAAGACTGCTCAATCTGATTAATTTTGGTCCAAACGTCGGCGATATCAAAGGTCAACATAGGAAGCGTTTTACATGCAGCTCCCTCGCTTGCCAAATACTTCGTGATTTGGTGAAATTCCTCTCATGGGAAAATCATGGAAAACCGCAGGTAAAGTAGAGAAAGCCCAACAAAAGGGTCAAATATTCACAAAACTAGCGCGCGAGATTCAAGTCGCAGCTAAAGTTGGAGGCCCTGATCCGGCTGCCAATGCACGTCTTCGCTTGGCAATCGATGCTGCTAAAAAAGTATCCTGCCCGAATGATACAATTGATCGTGCGATCAAAAAAGGCGCAGGCCTTTTGGACGATGGCAAAATCATCGAAGAGTTGATGTACGAGGGTTACGGTCCTCATGGTGTTGGTGTGATCGTTGAATGCCAAACAGACAACAAACACAGAACAGCTCCAGACATGCGCCACGCTTTCAAATCTCACGAAGGCAATATGGGCGAGACTGGCTCCGTCGCGTGGATGTTCGAACACGTGGGTCTTTTGGAAGGCGTTAAAGCTGGAACTTTCGATCCAGATGAAGAAGCGATCGAAGCTGGCGCTAACGAAGTTGGTCCTGGCGAAGACGAAGGTTCTTATGAGTTCTACACAGGCGCAACTGAGCTTGATGCCGTTCGCGATGCATTAATCAAACGCGGTTGGAAAATCACTAAGTCTGAACTGTCTTACAAAGCAAAAAACATCACGGAACTAAACGACGCTCAAAGAAAAGACGTCGAAGAATTCCTAAACTACCTAGACGACATGGACGACACTCACCGAGTTCACGCCACTGTTTAAGACGCAAAAGGTACGGACACACTTTTGGTAGCAATGGTGTGTCATGGTTAAGGTACGGACTTACTTGATTCATTTCAAAAAAAGGCAATCCGATGTGGATTGCCTTTTTATTTAGGGAAAATTATGAAAATCACAATCGCCACTACTCTTCTGCTTACCTCAATCTTAGCCAATGCAAATCCTTCTGGCTATGGCGGCGGAGCGGGCCATGGTGGTAAAACAGGTCCTTGCCAAAAAATTAAAGCAGCCTGCGAAGCTGCAGGTTTCGTTGGTGGCGATCCCAAAGCCAAAAAGAAACTTTGGAAGGACTGCGTAGATCCTTTGATCGAGGGAAAATCCGTTAAAGGTGTTTCGGTAAGCGCGGCAGATGTCGAAGCCTGTAAAATGAAATAAGTCTGACTATTCTCACAGATGCACTAACAATGCGATGCCGCACCCGTATCGGGTGTGGAGATGAAGATTCTGCAAGAATTGAATCATCTCCTAACCTTTTCCAGCGATCGATTTTATTTTACAGTCAACAATCCCAAATATTTGTGAACAGATAACACATCAAAAACGAGCGGTTTTAAGCAGAAATCGAAGCGCATTAACTATTTCTCAATTAGAACCCTCAACGATCGAAATAGCCGTGCAATTCCATGTCTTGAGGATTCTGGAATACACCTCGTTACAACTCTTGTATCCAAATGCTTTACACTTGTTAATGCTTTCACGAAGAGAAGCATTAAGAGATTGTTGGCAGGACGACTCTCCATTTTGCATCTGCGAACTAAATCTGGTCGGAACTATTGATTCCCTGTTGTTTTCGTAAATGAAACGCAAAGGTGTTCCAAGTCCTATCGGCTGACAAAAATGCTCCATTTCCTTTACTCCGGAAAAACGGCAGCCTCCTGGAAGAACTTCTTGGGTCAGAGTAAACTGAGATTCTGAAATAATTTTGAGTTGAAGGCGGTAATTATAACCTGGCGGTTCGTCATCATGTGTCTTTTCCGAGTAGCAGGTTGAACCATTGCAAAGCAGTGCCATTTCGTACTTCAAAGAGCATTGCAGCCCTGTCGTGGGATTATTAATAGCCTCGGCAAAAACGTACTCTGCCGTGGCTTTCTTGATTCGAAAGCCGCACGTCATCTCAGGATTTGGATTTCCATAATTTTGACCTACGGATATTGCGAAAGCTGTCGAGTTAAGAATTGTCAGCATTGAGATCAAGTGTACTAGTTTCATGAGCTGAGTCCCTGTTATTCACATTTTGCTTTTTTGATAGCGGACACAGCGCCATCGGCAGCATTTAACACGATCACTTGCTGGCACGTTTGGCCCGGCTGATAACGTCTAACAGAAACTTTATAAAGGTCGTGTTCGAGATAAGTGATGCTTGCGATTTGATATTGTGCCTCTATTCCGTATTGGACCAAGGATAAAACATCTTCGTTAACATACAATGCGCGGATTCTGGTAATAGCAATCGCCTCTGGCTGTATTCCAGGAATCATCTTTATTTGGGCCGCAATGCTTTGAACAGATGCCATCGTAAGGACCATTGCAACGGCCAGTTTCGTCAAATTCTTCATGTAAATCTCCCTATTAGATTTGGTATAGTTGTTGTGGGGCTTTATATCCAGGTGTCTTCTGCAGATGCAATTTCTTGGCGATGCGTCTTTTCACATTCCGTCTTCCAAACCGGAAGACGGTAGTATTTACAGTGACTTGCAGAAACCATGTACAGACACCCTTTAGCCATGTTGTATTCCGGCGATCCCCTAAAGGAAGACAGCATGAAGACAAGTTCGGCCAAGCCATCTATATTTTCATACATCGATTACCGCCAGTTTCTACAGGCTTGGTACGACTATAATAAAACGAATATTCGTGGTTTTTCCTATGGCACTTGGACTTTGCAATGTGGCTTTAAAAGTCGCAGCTTCATTCAGCTAGTGATGGTAGGAAAACGCAACTTAGGCATCGACTCGATTCCGCACATGCTTAAGTCTTTAAAACTCAACGCTACAGAATCCGAGTATTTCGAACACCTGGTTCATTATGCACATACTACTACCTTTCAGAACAAAGATTTCCATTTCCAAAAGATTTTAAAGCTCAATAAGATGCAAACAGGGACTCAAGTCCGAGATGTCTATAAGTATCTTTCGAACCCCATAACTCCCCGAGTACAAGTTCTTCTGAATATGAAGAGCCTGACATGCACAACGAAATATATCGCTCATACATTTTCGATATCCGAAGCAGAAGCTCAAGATATCTTAAATAACATTCAGTCCTGCGGCCTTGCTGCGTATCAGGAAAAGGATCAATGCTGGAGATCTACTGAAGACACATTGAGAATACCAGATGAACTTGGAAATATAGCAATACAAACCTTCCACAACCGAAGCTTGGTAAAAGCTCAAGAAGCTATTGCTCTACCCCCACAATCAAGAAAATTTGAATCGTTTTTTACGACTCTTCGAGAAGAAGAATATCTGGATTTTCAACAAGACGTGGATCAATTTATTAATTTCCTGTCGAGTAAGTACACATCAAAAGACATAACGGGAGCCAAGGTCTACCAGGTGAACTTAAGTGCAATCCCCGCAAGTCGCACTTTAACAGATATTCAGTCCAGAGTGGAATAGTCTTAAAAATGGCTAAGGAGAACAGAGAATGAAAATAGTAATGGTATTTTTAAGCACACTCTTAGTGGTGTCTCAGACACTTGCACTAGGCCTTGATAGGATTAAAACAATCGAACAAGGGTTCAAGAAAGAAAACGTTAGAACCATCATCAAAAAACCGAATGCAAGTTCCACGGCTGCTTGTGTAGGTGAATATCAAATTGACCTCCAAACGAAAATTACTAAATTTGACCGTGTCACGAAAGAAACTAAAGAAACCTGGCAGACCATTAAAACTTTAAATATTTCCAATGATGGTAATACTTGGGAAAAATGCGACGAATAGATATCAAGCGCAAAGTGGAGATTTATACATGAAATGGTTTTTAAGCTTAACCGTTCTGCTGTTACTTGGTTCCCTGCAAGTATTTGCAACGACAGTTCGTATTGGCAATGGCGGAGATACAAATAGCGGCTCAGAGGTTTCTTTTATCCAACTTTCAAAAGTGATAGATGACTATAAAAGAGACATCCCTCTTCTTATTTCCTCATGGACAAATCTTAAATTCGGCGCTCCCTTATCGCAAAATGAACTGGCTGATCTTTTAACTGTGGTGCAAAAAGTACCTGTACAAGTACTTTTGCAAAAACCCTGCTTTGATGGAACGACAGATAAAGATGCCGTGGCATTTCAAAATCCTCCACAGATTTGCATCAGCACATTTCAACTTCAGAATAAACTGACGACAGCGAACTACAAAAATCAAATTGTCTCGCTATTGGTCCATGAGTTCTCTCATTTAATTGGTTTTGATGAAAATCGTGCCGTTCAATTACAGCAGTTCACTTTGCAGTACATAGGCACTTATGGCTATCCAGAGGTGTTCTCTCGTGGTGATGTCGATGATTTTACGTTACTTGATCCTTATTCCATTTTTGAAGGGTTATGGACCAATAAGAATCGCCTGGCAGCGGAAGTAAAAATATATAGCAACGCCCTAAAAGTAAAAATGCAGGCCTATGCTGATTACTCCCGCGGTCCCTATCCAGCACTTCCTGCCGATAAGAATTATACAGGCGATATCATGGTTCGTTTAAATTATCTAAGCTTAGTCAGTAAGGCTTACTGGCAAAGGTTTCCAAGTGCTGAAACTCAAGAACAGCTAGAGGTTTTTTTCAAGGGCTATCAAGGTATTGATATTTCTTATTTCAACAACTCAGAACTCAACACTGCTCCACTCATTCTGAATAGTGGTAAAAATGGCCTTACTGCCATTGACAGAAAGACCTCTGAATCCGTGTTCAAAGCAATAATCCTTGAGATTGATTCCTTAAAACAAGCGATGGAAGTACAACTATGGACTACGTTAAAGCAGAATGGAACTTAGGTACCAAAAGTGTCTCTTCAGCTCTGTGACCTAACAACTTTCCACCGCGCTGCCGCATCCGAATCGGATGTAGATATGAATATCCTGCAAGAAAAAGTTCATCTCCTACTTCTTTCAGCGACTCATTTTATTGGGCAGTCAACAATCCCAAATATTTGTGAACAGTTAATACATTAATAATGAGGAGTTTTGACATAACCGATAGGCAAGCGATACCGTCTTAAATATGAAAATCTATCTTCGAGTGCTAGCCATTTTTTATTTCATTGGAAGCCTTCTGCATATGGCGGATCTATTAGACCTACGCTTGAAGTATAGCGAAATGAATAACACTTGGAAGATTTGGATTATTTATCTGGCTATTTTTGATTTGCTTGCATCAATGGGATTGTGGCGACAGCAAGTTTGGGGGAAAATCCTTTTTTTAATAGTCTCCATATCACAACTCATTGCCTATATCGGCTTCCCAGATGTCTTCTTCAACCAAACCCAGCTCATTGTTTTTCATGTCATAACAATAGGGATATTCGGCATCCTGACACTCACTTCAAGGACACCTCGCTCGACACCCCAACGATCCTAAGGCGCTCGCCATCTATTAACGCGCGCTTCGCATCCCGGCGTACCCTAAGCTCCGCTGCAACCTATGATTCTATGACACACTATTGCTACCAAAAGTGTGTCCGTACCTTTCGGCGCGACCTATCGGGTTTTCAACATGTAATCGAAGGCGGTTGCGTAGAGTTTGATTTGTTTTAGCATTGAGTGCAGGCCGTTGGCGCGGCTTGGGGATAGGTTTCCTTCGAAGCCTAAGGCGCGCAGGAACTCTGGGGGAGTCATTAGAACTTCAGACGGCGTTGAGCCGGAGTAAACTTTCAGTAGCAATGCTACCAGACCTTTTACGATCAATGCATCACTGTCGCCGACTAAAAGCATTTTACCATCTTCAGTTATTGAAGCATGAAGCCACACTTGGGACTGACAGCCCTTGACGATGTTTTGTTCGGTTTTAAGAGCTTCCGGCATTTCCGGAAGGGCTTTGCCCATTTCGATGATTTTCTTATAGCGGTCTTCCCAATCAGTGAATGCGGAAAAGTCAGAGATGATTTTTTGTTGGCGTTCTTGGATTGTAGACATCTTAAATCACTTTCAACGTGGGCAGGATCTCGAACAGGGTTTCTTCTAAAGATTGACCTTGTTCCCCGATCATTTCGTGAAAGGCTTTTTTATCCAAGTTTGACACGATCTCAAAGCATTTTTTGTAAAAACCTTCCTGATCCTCGTGGTAACCATTCCAAAGCTCTTTGTGCTTCTTTTCGTCCATACTCCAGGACTTCTTTTCGGCCGCGGTGCCGTCGGTGCGGTTGTGATAATCCAACAACGCCATAGTTTGACGAGGCGAAAAATCCAACATCACCAAGGCCTCTTCTAAAAGAGCCAACTCGACATACCATAGGTAATTATTCAGGTGATCCCAGAACTCGATACCACGATCGCCGTAAGAGCTTTTACAGAAGAATGTCGTACAAACCACGCCGCGGTTTCTCCACACGTTGCAGTTTTGTTTTTCTTTGTTGTAGTACGGACACAACCAATCTTCACGCTGACCGAAATCACCCTCTTCGCGGCTATTGAAGGCCACCTGGAATTTTACTGGAGCCACCATACCGATGGGTAAAGCGTACTCACGATTGGCCATTTTAGCGCGGAAAATACGATGGGCTTCCGTCGCATTGGGATCGCTGAACAATGCCCCGACCATGAAGTTTGGAATGAAAGGATGGAAGGTGCAGCACTTCAAATCCTCGCGATAGTGGATTTTGCCTTTTTCGCGAGGTCTGGACATAGCACAGGTGTCGCAAGTCGCCTTCGTCTCCTGCGGTTCAAATTGCAGAATTTCACGCGGGAGGAGGTTTTGATAAATTTGCGGCAGCTGGTATTTTAAAATCATTAATTATTGCAGCGTTTTTCGATCTTCGCTTTAAGATCCAAGAGCGAAGGGTAAACAGAAATCTCCTGATCCCAGAACCAGAGAAAATCCCGGCATTCCACAAAGTACGGGAAAGCCATCACACCACGCTTAGGTTTCCCCTTTTCTGCCACAATTCGTGGTACCAAGTAATCAACTAAAGAACGAACTGAAGAATTTTTCAAAAATCCCCGTCTTTGCAGATCCAAAGCGACCTCAACAGGAGTGACGAAGAACTGCTGGCCCAGGTAAAGCGAAGTTCCCTCACCACCGAACTTGGGGGTGTTATAGGCGTCACGGATGTACTGATGAAAACGAATCCCCGGATACATCATCGTCATCGTGTTATAGACCTTAGGATCCGCCTCCCCGTTATCCCCCAGCATAATGACGTCTGAAGGCTTGGTGCGATCGATGATCTCTTCTATGACCTTGTATTTGTGATTATCCTTCGAATGAACCGTGCGCGGGAAATAGACTCCCGCAGGGAAGCGGCCTCTTTTTAAGGACTCTTTGTGAGTTTTTGCCATCAGCCATTCCGGGGCGCGAGTCACATAGAACACGCTTGCATCAGCATCTTTTGCGATCACCTGAAGAAGCTCGCTCATGCCGATAAACAGACTGTCTTTATCGAAGGCATACTTTGCAGAATCCATTAAATCCTGAACGTACTGAGGACGAACTGTATCGTCGATATCACTGATCACGATGGTTTGAGCGTAAGAGGCAAGACTGCCAGATACCAATAGTAGAACTGCAAGAAACCGCACTACAAAGCTTTTCATAAGCTTATACTCCCTGTCTAATCCGTTAACATGGGTTGCACCATTCACGTCACCCGTCTCGATATTGAACAGGGTTCGAAGGCGCTTCAATTTGAGACCGATTAGATCAGGAATTTCAGATACTTACCAAGGTATTTTTAGGCTCCATGCGCAATATTCTGGCACGCCCTGTGCTCTACCTATCAGTAACAAGGCAATAACAAATCTCAAGGGGGATTTATATGAAAGCACTTTTAACTATCTTCGTACTGGCTTATTCCTGCAGCTCTTTTGCTTGGATTTCTAAAGATGCAGTTCAAAAGGAATACACTTTCAAATACAAGCTTTCAGGACAATCACTTGAGATTAAAAAACAAGCTCAGAGCTATGAAGACGCTTACCGTGTTGCAGCCCAACAGTGCTTTAACCACTACAAGGGTTCCGGCAAAGTTTCAGAAGAGCGCGGTCTTGATATCATCGACGTTTGTGCAAATCCCCGCTCTTAATACAATGCATTAATCAGCAGGATTTCCTATTCCCCCATAGGTTATCCTGCATTATACTGGCTCCTGTATTATTTTAAGGAGCAGCTCACATGGGTATCATGAAATCCGTACTTGAATTTTTAGTTGGCAAAGATCCAGATATCTTCGACGAAAAAGGCAACGTCTCCCATAAGCTCCCTAAGAAAAAATGGGAAGCTTGGCACAACAGAACCAAAACTGACCCCACATACAACTGGCGCAACCACACTGGGATCACAGGCGCTCCTAAGAAAAAATCGAACTAGTTATTTAGACACCCACCCAAAAAGTGGGTGTTTTACTTTTCACACCCCGCAGGCACGCATCTATGACTCAATCTCAAGCATCCACCAATAAACTTTCATCGACCACGGTGTGGATTATGGCCATCGCCACGGGCCTGAGTGTTGCGAATCTTTACTACAACCAACCCCTGCTGGCCGAGCTACAACGGGATTTCGGTGTGAGCGTTAAGGATGTTGGCATCATCCCAACCCTGACCCAAGTGGGTTATGCCCTGGGGATGCTATTTCTGGTTCCTATGGGAGATATGTTTGAACGTCGCAAGCTGATCGTTCTGACTTCGGGGGCTGTGACTGCGGCTTTGCTGGTTGCAGCGACGGCGCAAAGTCTATGGGTCATGGTAGCTGCGAGCTTGTTGATTGGTTTATTCACCATGGTCCCTCAACTGATCATTCCCTTTGCAGCACATCTGGCGAGCGATGAAAATCGCGGCAAAGTCATCGGCATCATCATGAGCGGTCTTTTGATTGGCATTCTGTGCTCGCGCACGTTAGCTGGATTTATCGGTGACCTTTTCGGCTGGAGAGTGGTGTTTTATTTTGCCGCCGCTTTGATGACGGTATTGGCTACGTGTCTTTACTTTATGCTGCCTGCGAGTGAAGTCACTTATAGTGGCTCTTATGTGGGTTTAATCAAATCCATTGGTCAGTTGGTGAAGGAAGAACCGATCCTGCGTGAATCCGCAGTTGTGGGCGCGATGATCTTCGGCGTCTTCAGTTCTATCTGGGCTACATTGATTTTCTTGCTGTCTTCACCTCACTTCGGCATGGGTGCAAAAGAAGTGGGACTGTTTGGATTATTGGGAGCAGCTGGAGCTATGGCAGCTCCTGTCGTGGGCAGAGTGTCTGATAAAAAAGGCGCTCGCACAGGTGTTGCCATTGGACTGGGAGTATTGGCACTTTCTGTTTTGATTTTGTGGGGCTCTGGCGCCAGCATTGTCGGTTTGATTATTGGTATTTTTATTCTGGATTTTGGAATTCAAGCCGCACATATCGGAAATCAAACCCGTGTGTTTGCCCTGCGCGCGGATGCCCGCAGTCGCCTGAACACCGTTTACATGTTTTCTTACTTCATGGGTGGAGCCTTAGGTTCACTGTTGGGCTCTTATGCATGGAATGCCGGCCAATGGCAGGGTGTGTGCGTGGTCTTAAGCGTTGGCACTCTTATCGCTATTTTAGTTTTCTGGTTGGGACGAAATTCCAAACCCGCAAAAACTTAATTTAGTCTTGCGGGAGATTGAACTTCTCCTGCAGGGAACGCATCAACTCCTGAGATTCACCTTGGGCTTTTAAAATGAAAATATCATCCACCTGGCGCCCCCAGGTATGCACACGGGCTGACTTCACGCTGACATTCAGTTCGCTCAATGCTTTGGCCGCTGCCGCCAGCAATCCCGCCTGATCGGGACCGCGGAAACTGATCACCCATTCTTTATCATGGGCACTCATAAGTTGAATGCTATCAAACTTAACCGCAGGAACTTCTTTGGTTTTCGGCTGAGAACTCTTTAAAAGCTGCTCTAGCGTTTTCAGGTTTTTCTGAGTGGTGATTTGGAACCAATCATAAACTCCCACTTTAGGCAGAGTATGAATCGATGCATGACGAATCCCCAATCCCAAGGAATAAAACTGCCCGACGTAATCAGCCAGAATTCCTTTGCGATCCCGTTTTTGATGCAGACGAATCCAGACTTCACCCTGCTTGGTTTGCAGAATTTTAGGCGGCAGAGACTCGCTTGCGTCTTCCGCCTTTTTTAGATCCTCAACCAGATCTTTCATCGACAAACTATCAACCAGCACAGGCCCAAGCTCTTCGTACACATCTTCTGGAATATGCAGATGCTTCTCAGCCTTTAGCGTTCGGAAGGTGAAATAGTCCTGAGCTTTTTTACTTTCAAGATTTGCGACGAGCTCAGCCAGCAAGCGGGCTTTCCACTCATTCCAGGCTTCGGGGTTGGTCGCTCTGATATCCACGGCAGTAAAGATCGCCAGGCGCCTTAAGGCGCTTTTCTGAACACCCTTATCATGAAGCTCTTGCCAGACTCGGGGGTCTTTTGAATTCTTTCGGAATGCTGCCTGGGAAAGTTCCAGATGGTTTTTTACCATCCACTTAACGTCCTCAGTGATTTTTTTTGTAAAGCCAAAAGCTTTGAAATCACGAACAACGATATCGGTGCCTACTTCGGCGTGATCACCACTATCAAGACCCTTTGCAAGATCGTGATACATGCAAGACCATGTCAGGACTTGCCAGTCATAAGCTGTTAGCTGTTTTGCCACAGCTTCCAGGGGGCCAAGCTCTTTAGGCTTAGCGAAGACTCTTTTAATTTCTCGGCATGCCTGTAGTATGTGCGAATCGGCAGTATAACGATGATACTGATCGTGCTGAACGTATCCCACCAGACGCGTGATTTCAGGAACCAGACGGTCAATCAGGCGCGAACGAAAGACGCTGAAAATATACTCATCCTTGGATTTCACGTTCAAAACATTATCAAGTTCTTTGCCGCGAAGTTTACCAAGTTTTTTCAATTGTGTGATCGGCAAAAGATGATCCAGCTCTTCGCGCACTTTCTTTTGCATCAATACACCCGGATTTTTTTCCAAGGCCGCAAATAGATCTGCCGGCTTATAAAATTCCGTGCGTTCGATTTTTTTCAGCACTTCTTCGGGCGCATCAGCGACAGCAATAATCCAGTCGGAATAAAAATTCACCCGGGACAATCCACGCTGCAAACTGCGCATGAAATCTTTATGGGATTTAAATCCCATCCATTTACCCAGATCGAATTGTGCGGAACTGGAAAGAATGTCGCCATGACCTTCCAGATGAAGTTTTTGTCTTAAGCTCAAAAGATAGTCGCGATAGTAATTTAGAACATTCAGCGCATGACCGGGATTCGTGAATCTTTCTGCGAACAATTCATAGATCTGCAAACCCTGCTCAAGATCTCTTAAACCACCCGGTCCGTATTTCAAATTTGGCTCCAGGTAATTGGTGATGGAATCGAATCTGTTTTCGCGGGCCTTACGTTCTTCCTTAACGGCCTTTAACAAGCCCTTGCGGAACAGATTCTTTTTGGACCAAATGCGCTTTTGCTGTTCGAACAGTTTTCGTGCGCCTTCGGGAGTAAAAGGTTTCGCTTTTAAAAGCGCCAGAACGTCAAACGCCTCAACCCCTTCCGTCCAATCCAAAGGATTTGCCGGCATACGGTAGCGAATTTTTAACCCCTGCTCCTGAAGCAGATTGGTGAAATCCCGCACTTTGTCTTCGTCACCGCAAAACAAAATATCAATATCAGATTTTGGACTAAGCTCGCCGCGAGCCCAGGAACCCAGCATGATGGGATGAGTGTCGCGCCATTGAGGATGGGCTTTAAGTGTTTCTTCAAGCTTTGCTCCCAGCCACGCGGAAAAATTCTGGCTTGAAAAACAAAACACCTGGCGGACATCTCCGTCAGGTGTCATAAGTGGTGGATTTAGAATTTCTTGTGCCTGAACAAGTTGTTCACTAGAGAGAAACGTCTTGGCTGCCATAGATAAAATGATCAGCCAAATCCAGCTCTATTGCAAGCTGGTGTTTTCTGCGATTTCCTTCCACTTGGCAACCTGACTCATCACCTCCATAGGGCTGGACTGCAACAGCGGATACTTTTGCAATTCATTCATCAAAGACTTAACGCCTTCAGGTACCACTGGAACTTCCACGGCAATTGCGGCCGAAGCTTCATGTGATTCTTCAACATGGTCCAGGAGTGACAATTGACTGCTGGCTTGAACACGTTTGGATTCAATTTCACGCAGCAGGCTTTTTGCACGCTTAGTAACCGTTGCCGGCAAGCCTGCAAGCTCTGCCACTTGCACCCCGTAAGATTTCAAAGCTGGACCTTTCACCAAAGTGTGAAGGAAGCGGATTTCGCCGTTTCTTTCCGCCACAGTCATGTGGGAATTGGTGATTTGGCCGTAACTTTGATCCAACGTTGTTAGCTCGTGGTAATGAGTCGCAAAGAACGTCAGTGCCTTCACTTCACTTAGCAAATGCTCAAGGATGGATTGTGCCAAACACATCCCATCAAAGGTACTTGTTCCACGACCGACCTCATCCAGGATTACCAGAGAGTTTTTAGTCGCATTTTTAAGCATCGCTGAAGTTTCAGTCATCTCGACCATGAAAGTGGAAAGTCCTTCTGACAACTGATCGCTTGCACCAATACGCGTGAAGATCGCATCAAAGATCGGAAGCTTTGCTTCGTCCGCCGGAACGAAGGAACCCATTTGAGCCATGATGGCATTCAAAGCCACCTGACGCATCAATGTCGACTTACCGGCCATATTCGGCCCTGTTAACAACAAGCAAGAATGTGGATGCAGTTCGATGTCGTTCGCGACGAAATTAGTTTTAACAGTTTGCTCAACCACTGGATGGCGGCTGGCTTTTAACTGCAAGGAATTGTTTTCTGTAAATTGAGGACGCGCATATTTTTCTTCAAGACTTAACCATGCAAGACTTGAGATCACATCCATCTCGCTGCACTCGTGAGCCAATGTTAACAAAGCTGGACATTGAGTCAGGATCTCTTTGCGAAGCATATCGAAGAATTCAAATTCCAAATCAGCACGCTTCGTATTCGCTGAAAGAACTTTTCTTTCAAGCTCGACCAATTCGTCTGTGCAATAGCGTTCTGCATTCGTCAAAGTCTGCTTACGTTGATAGTTCGCGGGGGCTTTGTCTTTATGGGAATTCGTGATCTCGATGTAGTAACCGAACACGTTGTTGTAACGAATCTTCAGACTCGAAATGCCCGTTTTTTCTTTTTCTTCGGCTTCCATCTTAGCCACAAGTGCTTGAGCATTTGTGGAAAGATCAATCAACTCGTCCAACTCAGAAGAAACGCCCTGACGAATCAGGTAACCTTGCTTTGTTGCCAAAGGGGGTTCTTCAACCAAAGTTCTTTCGATTTTATAAGCCAGATTGCGCAAGTTTTCGAAGTTCGCGGTCGAACCGCTGGCTTGAACAAAAACTTCCAAGGCGCTGAGGCCCGCATGCACGCTGCCAGCTAATGCCAACAGATCACGACCATTGCACTGAGGTTGAGAGATTTTACCCAGACGGCGTTCAATATCGCCCATTTGTCCCAGAATTTGGCGAGCACGCTTTAATTCCAAAACGTGACTGCGCCAGAACTCGACTGAATCCAAACGGTTTTCAATAGCCTTCACATCGCGAAGTGGAAAGCTTAACCACTGACGAAGCATGCGGCTGCCGGCAGATGTTTGTGTGCGATTGATCGCATGAAACAAACTTCCCAAACCTTCGCCCTTGTAAGTCGAGAAAACTTCCAAGTGTCTTAGCGTTGTGCTGGAAATATCCAGACGATGCTCAAGGTCTCTTTCAACAAACGGAGAAAGAGTTTTTAAAGCTTCCTCGCCAGAAAGCTGAAGAACGTAACTTAACAAACGCGCTGCTGATGCCGGAGCACCTTTCGCCAGAAGATCATTGGCGGAATCCATCAACTCTTCGTGATGAGAAATCAGAATACCATCAAGACCTGTCAATACGGCTTCGTGCTCTTTCGCGATAACAACTTCCGCAACTGGAAGAATCTGTACGAAACGCAAAAGCTCGGAAGGATTTTTTGATTTGAAGAAGAACGCTTCCCCAGTTGTTGAATCCAGGAAGCTGATAGAATCGTGATCCAGACTCACCAAGTAGTGAGGCTTAGTGCCATCCAAAGTATCTGAATCGTAAACCATGCCCGGCGTAAGGACACGAGTCACTCCACGCTTAACGATACCCTTGGCAGTTTTTGGATCTTCAAGCTGATCACAGATCGCGACTTTAAAGCCATGTGCCAGAAGTTTATTGATAGGACCCGCCACAGAGTGGTGAGGCATACCGCACATCGGAGTTTCGTCGGCTGATTTTTTGTTTCTTTGAGTCAGAGCAATACCAAGAACTGGCGCTGCCTTAACTGCATCGTCAAAGAACATTTCAAAAAAGTCCCCCATGCGGAATAGGAGAACTTTATCTTGATGGACAGATTTAATGTCCCAGTACTGCTTCATGAGTGGTGTAAGATTCGCTGACATAGGCGAAAAAAGTTATCGGATGGAGACACAGGTTTCACTCTCAAAATCCACTTTAACGCACTGCCTATTCAAAAGGTTTTTGGTGACTTGCCCCAGATTAAGCAACGCCGAGTTAGATTTATGTTACGCGCAAATTCTATTAAATTCTCATTTCACTTTCTGTAAGATCTTGACGTTATCCCGACAGAATTCTATTTACTTCAGCATGCTGAGCGAACTGAGTTCAAACATCAACCTGGCCAAGCTGAATTATCAAAGAGGGCACTACCAAGAAGCCTGCGATAATTCCGAACTCATTTGCGCTGAATCCGAAGTCATTGGTGACTTAAACAGCTGGCTCTACGGCGTGCGATTTTTGATTCAGGCAAGCTCCGAGCTAGGAAAACTCGAGCAGTTTAAAAATCACTTTCAAAAACTGCAAATTTATGAAAAAGAAAATCTAGATTCCACAGTTCACGGCAGAATTCTGCATAATATTGGCCTGTGGCGAATGGCTCAGGGAGAAGATAATCTAGCTAAGCACTATTTCCAGCACGCCCTTGAGCAGTGTACTGCCACTCAGGACCTGGAAACCGTCGCCCGTCTATTGCAAGAACTTGCCATCGTTACTATGAAAGGCGACCCGATTGAGGCCTTGAAGTATTTGGACAAAGCTTTGCTTCTGACCAAAGAACTTCAACTGGAAGAGATTCACACAAGCTGTCTTGTGGTAAAAAGCCATGTCTTTCTGGATGAAAAACGAGCGGATGATGCGTTAGATGCCATCTGGAAAGCCTATGAAAAGGCACAACAAAACTCCCTGCACTACCTGATAGTTTATATTCTGGTGCAAATGGCGGCCGTTTACGAAGCGCAAGGAAAACGGAACGAAGCGACGATTTATCGCTCCCTTGCCATGAAGGGCCTGGATGGTGACATCTCCCATCGCCTGCGCACAGTGAAAGCACAACTAGCACAAGAGACTCAATTCACATCCGAAGCTGATCTGATCATTGATCAGGTGAATTTTAAAATTAAATCCCGTTCAAAAGGCGAAGTGGATTTTAAAAATCAGCACATCCTTTTTGATCTACTAAAACTATTCGTACAGAACCAAGGCGTTCGATTCACCAAAAACTATCTGGTCGAAAACATCTGGGGCTACGCTTACGATCCGTCGGTTCATGACAATATCATTTATGTATCGATAAAAAGGCTGCGCACTCTGTTAGAGCCGGATCCAAACTCACCAAGCTTCGTCCTGCGCGATCGCAAGGGATATTACCTACCAGCCAACGTCACTGTGAAGTTCAAATAAAAAACCCGACTCGCGCCGGGTTTTTCTTTATTCAAGAGCTTTTAGAAGTTTTGTGTAAATCCCGTCAAATCCACCGTTGGACATGATCAGAATCACATCCCCGCTTTTTGCTCGGGATTTTAAGGCCGCCACAATCTGATCAGCTGAATCGAAATCTTCAGCTGTTACGCCAGAAGACTTAAGATCCGCCACCAATTCGTGAGAGGAGAAGCGATTCTCTTCATCGATTTTGGATTGATCAAAGGCCTTCGCCAACATCACTTCGTGTGATCCTTTAAATGCCTCGACATAGTCTTTTTGGAAGACTTTACGTCGGGACGTCGCACTTCTTGGTTCAAAGATCGAGAAAACTTTTCTGTTCGGATACTTCTTCTGAATACCTTTCACTGTCTCACGCACCGCTGTTGGATGATGAGCGAAATCCTCGATTACCAGAATACCGTTAGGCTCCCCCAGAATCTCCTGACGGCGCTTAACACCTTCGAATGATTCCAACGCGATTTGAATTCTGTTTTCAGAGAAACCCAGGCACTTCGACATTGCAACAACCGCAGTGGCATTCAGTATATTGTAATCCCCTGTGATCTGCATATTGTATGGCCCCAGGATTTCGCCTTTGTGGTGAACCTCAAAGCCAATGCCTTTTTCATTCTGGAAAAGAACTTTCGCTCTGAAATCTGCATCCGCTTTAAAGCCGTAAGTGAAGTTGTTCTTTGCCTTACAAAGCTTGCGCAGCTCCATAACATTTGCGTCTTCAGCACAAGCCAGCAATGTTCCATCCGCAGGAATCAAATGCATCAACTTCGCGAAAGAATCTTTCACTGCCTGCAAATCTTTATAGATATCCGCGTGATCAAATTCAACCGAAGTCAGCACAACGTGTTTCGGCTTGTAGTGAACAAACTTGGGAACTTTATCAAAGAAAGCGGTGTCGTACTCGTCACCTTCAATAACGAAAAGATCGCCTTCCGGATTTTTAAAGCTTTGCGAGAAGTTTTTCGGTATTCCACCGATCAAAAACCCAGGTTTTTTACCGGCATTTTCCGCAACCCAGGACATCATTGAAGTCGTCGTGGTTTTTCCGTGAGTACCGGAGATCACGACACTGTCGCGATTTTCGATAATGAACTCACCCATTGCCTTAGGCAATGAAGTGTACGGAATCCCCAACTTCACAAGCTCCTGAGCCTCTTCGTTATTCGCAGAAATAACATTTCCCACAATAACGAAATCCGGTTTCGGATGAAGGTTTTCCGCCTTGTATCCTTTTTGAATTGAAATCCCAATGCTTTCCAATTGCGTGGACATCGGAGGATAAGGATTCATATCACTTCCGGTGATTTTGAATCCACGGTCTTTTAAAAGACCCGCCATTGACGCCATTGCAGTCCCGCAAATACCCATCAAGTGAATGTGACAACCAGGTTTTAAATCCATCTAAACTGCTCCTTGGGTTACAGCCGCTTGGGCGGCTTACACACCAGACCTTCTATAATTTTCAACAATCCAATTGTGAATCTCGGAACGTAATTTGGCAAAGGCCTTGTTATCAGACCCATACAAAACTCGATTCGAAAGGATATTCACGCTCATATCCAACTTGGGATCATACCAGACCGAAGTTCCCGTGAAACCCGTGTGACCAATAGAATCCAATGAGAAATAGCTGCCACAGCTCGCGGAGCCTGGCGTCGGCATCATATAACCCATCGCCCAGTCACCCTTACCTTCAGGCAAAGCCCGCTTGGCAAAGAGCTGCGCCGTCTTTTGGCGGATGCTATAACGGGCAATCCCCAACAACTGCGAACGCAGATGCAATGAATACCAGCCCAGGTCATCAATGCTGCCAAAAAGACCCGCATGAGTAGAGACACCTCCAAAAGACCAGCAGTTCAAATCATGGACTTCGCCCTGCACCAGTTTTTTACGTACTGGACACTCTTCCGTCGGAGCAAACAAGGATTGCTTCGTTGTGGATACGTTACCCGGATGGAACTCCAAAGTGGTTCCGGCATAGAATTTATTTTTGATATCCACCCAGACATCCAAAAGTGGTTTTTCGAAAATCACTTCCAGAATGTAACCCAGAACGATAAAGCCCACATCTGAGTATACAGCCGTTTCAGATTTCTCGATTTTCAGACCTTTGACGATGTCACGCAGTTGTTCACGGCGTTTTTCCATGGACTGATTCATATTGATTTCTTGATAGAACGGCATCCACCAAGGAAGTCCCGAACTGTGAGTCATCAACTCGGTGATTTTAGCCTCAGGAGACTGAAACCAAGGCAAAAACTCTGAAACCTTCGTTTCAAAATTCCACTTACCAAGTTCGAAAGCATACATCATCGCCTGCTGAGTGAAGATCACCTTAGTGACACTCGCGAAATCATAATACGCGTAGGTATTGCCAACAGAGACGTCGCAAATAATACGCCCACCCTGATAGGCACGAACCATCACACCCGGGGTGGTATCGCGAATACGATCTTCAAGTTTTGCGATCAGATTCTTTTCCAGAACTGAAAATTTCATTAGGCTTTTCCTCCTGTATCAATCGAGAGCAGCACCTTGCCGCCTTGCTGTTGCAAAACGCATGAAGTGTTTAAAGGTACTGGTCTCTGAATCACATTGTGGCCCGCTTCCAATCCCTGAAAAACAGGGATATCAAGATCCTCGGACCAGCGTTTAAATACTTTTTTAAAATTGTTCGAATTGGTGCCAGGCTCATTCCCGCCAATGAAATCACCAAGTATCAAGCCATGACATTGCTTGAATACGCCTGCCTGGCGCATATGCTCCAGCATTTTATCAATGCGGTAACCACGCTCTCCGGCGTCTTCAAGGAACAAGAACTTGTTCTTCGCCTGAATCTGCCAAGGAGTTCCGATCGTCGTCTGCAACACAGACAAGTTACCGCCGACAATACTGGATTTTTTAAGTTTTATGTTACGTGCCTGATCATTCAGGGCTTTCAACTTTTTAAATTCAATCCCTTTATCCGGACCAAACAGGATACGGTGCAGTTCTTTTTCATGCTTGGCAGAAACCTGTCCACGTCCCAAACGATCCAGCAATGGAGCATGCAGAGTGCTCCAGCCCCATTCCTGCGCAAAGAAAGTATGCAGTGAAGTGATATCACTGATACCAATCAAAAGTTTTGGTTCTTTGGGCTTCTTAAGTTTTGCAAGCATTGGAAGTAGACGATTACTGCCGTATCCACCACGCAGACACCAAATGACTTTGGAATCTTTAGATTCAATGGCCGCTTTTAAAAAAGCGAAGCGCATCTCATCTTCATGAGCATGAAGAAAATGGGGTTTAATAATATTTTTCGGGATTCGCGGCTCCAATTTCCATTTCAGCAAAAAATCTCTGGCGCCGTCGACCTCAGGCAATTGCACGGGATAACCCGGTGCTACCACGTCGATGATGTCGCCCTCTTTAATAAAGTCCCACTTTGTCATTTTACTTTTACTCTTTTCACGATGTCTTTGATCGCCTTTTTGTGCTTTTTGCCGGTAAAGATTTCTTCAATCTCTTTAGGCTTCAGCAACGCCCGTGCTTCATCACTGGTCATAAGCTTGTCTTTTAGATGCTCGCCATAACCCAAAGCGTGACACAGACGCTGAACCAGCACATAGGCATCTTCACGGCGCATGCCTTTGGCTACCAACGCCAACAACACATGAGAGCTGTAAAGCTGCCCTTGTGAGCTTTCAATATTATCCAACATGCGCTTTTTATTTACTTCCAAACCATCCAGCAAAATACTCATGCGGTGAACAGCATAGTCCGCCACGATAAAAGCATCAGGAAAAATCACGCGCTCGACCGACGAGTGACTGATGTCACGCTCATGCCATAGTGCCACGTTTTCCATCGCTGAAACTGCGTAGCCCCGCAACAAGCGAGACAAGCCGGTGATATTTTCTGCACTGATAGGATTTTTCTTGTGAGGCATCGCGGAGGAGCCCTTTTGCCCTTTGGTGAAACCTTCCGTCACTTCACCAACGTCACTGCGTTGCAAATGACGAAGTTCGATTGCCAGTCTCTCAAGGCCCGTTCCAACCATAGCCAGTGACAACATCATCTCGGCATGACGGTCCCGTGGAATAACCTGAGTCGCAATGGGTTCAGGTTTCAACTTCAACTTGCGCGCAACCATCGCCTCGACTTTCGGAGACTGACTGGAGTATGTTCCCACTGCACCGCTGAGTTTGCAGATATTCATATTATCCAAAGCTTCCTTCACTCGCTTTTTGTTGCGACGAAGCTCAGTAAGAAAGCCAGCCATTTTAAATCCGAAGGTTGTCGGCTCAGCGAACATGCCGTGCGTACGACCCGCACACAGGGTTTCTGCATGTTTCGCAACCAAAGCCTGTAATGACTTTTCCAGACGAACCAATGAAGCCATCAATACCTGACCCGCTTCACGAACTTGCAAACTGAAAGCCGTATCCAAGACATCCGAAGAGGTCATACCAAAATGAACGAACTTACCGTGAGGACCCACGTTTTCAGCGACATTCGTCACAAACGCGATCACGTCATGCTTGGTTTCTTTTTCGATTTCATTGATGCGCTTAACATTGAAGCGAGCATTCTTGGTGATAGCCGCAGCAGCCACTTTAGGAATCAAACCCAATTGAGCCTGCACCTGCGCCACTGTAACTTCAACTTGCATCATTTTACCGAAGCGTTGATCTACATCCCAAATCAAGCCCATCTCAGGGCGAGTGTATCTTTCGATCACAGACCAGCTTCCTTTCTTTTCTCTTTCTGTTCTTTCAACAGTTTTTCTTTCCACCAATTTTGAATATGCATCAAGGAAAGCTCGCTGCGCGAAAACATTGCTGTCCACGCAAAATGCGGCCATACCTCAGGTCCATCCAAATGAAGATTTCCATAAGCCACTCGACCACGGCGAGAATTTTGTTTTGCAGAAAACACCGGGAAGCGCGGAGCCCCCAGCTGTGCATAAGTGTAGTAATACTCCTGCGGGAAACTTAAAACTTCCGGCTGAGCCAAAGACATACGACGGAGTAAAATCTCCTTCATACGCAAACTACGATTGGTCAGATATTCTTTATTAAAACGCTGAACCGTTGGGATTCTCATCCACACATCAAATTGCTCAGCAGAAGAAGTTCTTTGCAAGACCATCATGTTCTCGTGAGTCCAAGGAGAGTTCACATCATCCAAAAGCACTGTGTGAAGCGGCAAAGAATTTCGTTCAGAACAAGATTGCAATGATACGCGATAACGAACCCAGCACCACTCAGATTCAAGCGGCCCTTCGTTGAAAAAATATTTACCCAAACGATCATTCAAGAAATAAGTCTCTTCACTGGAAAGCATCCAAACCAGTTGCTCCAATTTCAACAACCCCTGATTCTCACCAGCAATCTCAAGACCAGTAACAGTCTTCCCTGCACCAAAGGAAGCATCCACAATCTTCTGAGGCTTGATAACTTCCACACCCTTGTCACGCAACCAAGCAAAAGATTTCTCAAGTCCATCACGAGTAGCCTGACGAACCAGGAAAGAAGAAAACAAAGGTAAAGCTTCACCTTCAGTAGCTGCCAGTGCATTAGGCTTAAAAGTAGTCCCAGCAAGTTGGTGAGCAAAATGCAAAAGCCAACTCTGATCAAAATCAAAAGAAGTAACATTGCGACTCACCGCCCGCTGCAACTTATCATTAGCAGTAGACAACAAAACCTCTTTAACCTGAGGACTCAACGAAGAACTATCAATTTTAAATTTCGTAAGAGGACCCTTACATTCCAAGGGACCTTCAGGCAGCCACAAAGTAAAACCATTATGTAACTCTTCAAAAGAATCATCAGAATACAATCTCTCCATCTGAGACTCATTGATTCTCTCATTTCTAAAAAAACCAAAAGGTCCTTCAAGATCTTCTGATGGCCAAACACCAAGCTTCGATGAAACATCCAAAAGCGTAGTCTTAATCCCCTCGCGCGAAAGCGCAGCAGCCAACCAATGACCACGACCAAACGCCGAAACAATAACTACGGGACTACGAAGCTCCATCAATCACCCCAAAAAGCAGCTAAGATATTCAAATTAATTAGAAATTCTAAGCTTCCCCAAGTCAAAGATTCGCACCGCGCCATAGGGAAAATGCCTCCAACAAAAGACCTCCGTTCGACTGCCAGCATGGGAGAGGTAGGCTGTTCCGCGACACGGCGTCCGTGCCTCACCGTCGCCGCCGCAGGCGGTTCGCGCATCCTGCGCCGACGGAGGTCGCTGCACAGCCTACCTCTCCCATACTGGCAGTTGTCGAAGTGCTAGTTTTTGAGGCATTCTCCCTATATTGGGTACTTCATTGGAGTTGTTTTTTGTTGGGGATGAGAGGATGATTTGGGGGATTTTCTTCTTTTTGAACTGGAGAGATTATGTTTCGTTTTTCTAGAGCTAGCTTGATTGTTTCGTTATTTATTATTTCGACGATTCTCGCTCCTTCATTGGGACTTTGCGAGGAGAAGAAAGAGGTTGTCGCAAGCAGTTCGGATCAGAAGCCGCAGAGTTTTTATGAGCTTTCGGCGAATGATATTTCGGGGAAGAAAGTTAACTTTTCTACTTATCGTGGGAAAGTTGTATTGGTTGTGAATACAGCTTCCCAGTGTGGATTTACTCCGCAGTTGAAGGACCTTGAAGCACTTTACAAGAAATATGCGGATCGTGGATTTGTTGTTTTGGCTTTTCCTTCCAATGATTTTAAGCAGGAAAAAGGCGACAACACTGAAGTTCAGACATTTGCGAAGAAAGAATATGGATGCACTTTCCCATTCTTCGATAAAGCACCGGTCACTGGCAAAGACAAGCAACCGGTTTATCAGTTCCTGACTGAGCAAAAACCGGGTTTGATTTTTAAGGATGTGAGTTGGAATTTTGAAAAGTTCCTGGTGAATCGTAAAGGTCAGGTGATTGAACGCTGGACTTCGATTACCAAACCTTCCTCTGATAAAGTCGTGTCTGCCATCGAAAAAGCACTGGCAGAACCACTATAAACAGATAACTGCGTCTCACCTTGAGACACTGGTACACTGAATGGGTCAATTTGCTAATTTTCCCTGAAGTTTTTGACAGTTTCACTCGATAATAGACTTAGGGGGAACTGTGAAAACCACCGGAAATATTCTACATTCTGGCCTTCTTGCTTTATTGCTTGTGGCGGGACTTTCTTTGACTGCCACTTCTGCGCATGCTGAAAGCTCGGATCAAAAACATTATCTTATTGCTCAATCAGATCCAGACGAAGCGTTCGACCCTTTCTCTGATTACTCTGAATTCGACGAAGACTCTGACGAAGAAGCTGACGTGAACTTCTTCCGCAACGGCCGCTTCCTGACAGTGGGTCTTGCCGGAGGTTATCGCGGATTCACAGGAAACTTTGCTGATCAGTATTCAGCGGCCCCTTCCTTTGGTTTGTATTTGAGTTACTTCTTTGACTTGAGTCTGGCGATGACTTTGGGCTTTCAAACTGGCGATCACGCCGTTAAGTTTGGCACCATCGATGGTGGTGGTAACCCTGGTCCGACTTACACAGGGAATGTTTCGATCACATCAATCAACTTTGATTTGAAATACTATCTGAACACACAAAACGTGACTCGCGGCCTTGCTGATTTGAATCCATACCTTTTGGGTGGTTTCGGTCAATTCTATCGCACCTACACGATTTCAGGCATTGATTCTTACAGCCGTGATTCGACGATGGGTTTTGATATCGGTGCCGGTGTTGAGATTCCATTGATGCGCAAAAAAGCCTATCTGGGCCTTCAAGCAGCTTATCACTATGTGAATTTTTCGGACGAGAGTAAAACCATCGTGGATAACACGTACAAGCTGGACAAGAATCTTTCCGGCGACTTTTATGACTTTACCTTTATCTTGGGAATGAACTTCTAGTTAGAGTTCCTGGAACCAGGCAATCACCTGCAGTGTATATCCAATCAGAATCACTGCGGGTGCAATCCACTTCAAAATCATAATCCAATGTGAATACATCGAATAGCTGACAAATTTATCGCGATCAATAAAACTGATCTCTTTGTCTTTTTCAGATGTGCCTTTGTAGAACGTAAACAAAATCCCCAAGGCAACCAATGGCAACAACCAGTTGATCAACAAAGAATCCAGGGATTCAATCAAAGAATGCCCCGAGATTCGCACCGTATTCAGTACTGAACTCGACAAGGCCGGCAGGATAGCCAACAACAAAGCGGCAGCCCCTGAATACCAGGTCGCCTTTGTACGTTCGACTTTTTTATACCGATCCACCAGATTGGAAACTACAACCTCAAGCAAACCAATACTTGCATTCAGCGCTGCCAGATAAAGACAGACAAAGAATACAAGACCAAACAAAGTACCACCGGGAATCCCCAACAAGTATCTTGGCAAGACTTCAAACATCAATGCTGGATCTGTCAGAGGAACGTTAGAGGCCTGAAATGCCACTGGGAAAATCATCACCACGGCCAGCAAAGAAATAACCGTATCCACCAAGGCCACACGGAAACCTGCCGTCGGAACGTGGTCTTCCTCACGAAGATACGATCCGAACGTCACCATGGTTCCAAAGCCCACAGACAAGGTGAAGAAAACGTGCCCCATGGCGTGACCCAAAGATGACAAAGTCAGTTTTGAAAAATCAGGATAAAACAAGAAGCGCATCACTTCGGGAGTTGATGGCAAAGAAAAAGATTTGAACAGCAATACCGCAACCAAGACTGCAAAAAGAGGCATCATATAGCTGATCCACTTCTCCAGACCTTCCTGCACGCCCTTTAAAACCACGACCACGGTAATCAGAATATGTGCACTGGCCAACATCACCTGCAACCAGCCATTGGACATCAATGCCGCAAGATTGGTTTTATTCGTGGCGCCTTCGGCATCCAAAAACAAAGAAACGAAAAACTGGGTCATGAAATGCAGAACCCAGCCACTGATGACTGCGTAATAAGAAAACACAATCACACTTAGGATCACCGCCAGACGCCCCACCCATCGGAAAGAGCGACTGGTTTTTTGACCCATCATATCGGTTGCGACGATCACGGAACGACGGGTGTTTTTACCCAGCATTAATTCCGCAATCAACATCGGTGCGCCTACGGCTAAAGACAGAAAAACGTAAAGCAGGATAAAGGCCCCGCCCCCGTTTTCACCGACCACATAGGGAAAACGCCAAAGATTTCCCAGACCGCAGGCAGAGCCCACGGCCAACAGGTAAAATCCAAAACGTGTTCTCCATGAGCCGCGTTTAAGCATTATTCCTCGATGTTCGCACCACGGCGGGATTTCATACAGAAGATACGAATTGGCAATCCATGAAGATCCCATTTCTCTTTGATGTGCTTAATCAAGAAACGACGGTAAGAGTTCGTAACCCCATCCGGATGATTCGCAAACGCGATAAATGCCGGAGGACGTTGGTATGTCTGAGTGACATAGTAGAACTTCACGTTCGTAGTACCCCAAACCGGAGCTGGAGTTTTACGAATCGTCTCAAAGAAGAAGTCATTCATCTCGCGAGTTGGGATTCGGAAATTGATTTGTTCAGAAACCTTTTCGATCATCTCGAACAAATCATCGATGCCCTGACCGGATTTAGCACTGGTAAATACGATATGCACGTCTGTGAAAAAGTGGAACACGCGCTCACACTGCTCACGGAAGGTTTTACGGTATTCTGGAATTTCCGCGCCACCGATGTCGGATTTATTCGCAACAACGATCACACCTTTGTGGTCTTCCAGGATAGACTGCATGATACGCGCATCCTGATCTGAAGGACCTTGAGTACCGTCGATCATCAACAGTATCAAATCCGCACGGCGAATAGACTCTTGGGATTTAAACGCAGAGATGATCTCCAGATCCTCTTCACGACGACGGGATTTACGCAAACCCGCTGTATCCACCAAAGTGTAGTTCTTCTCGTTATAAATGAACGGAGAATCCACGGCATCAATCGTTGTACCTGCGATATCAGATACCATCATACGGTTAACACCCAGGATACGATTGCAGATCGAGCTCTTACCAACATTCGGTTTACCCACGATAGCGATTTTCATCCCTTTGTCGTAAGTGAACTTTTGCTCAGGAATTTGATCTACAACCCACTCAAGGATCTGACCGATACCACGACGTTGCTCGAAAGCGGCTGAAATGATGTCGACACCGAATTCATAGAAATCAGTTTTCGCCATTTCTTCATCCTGTGCGCTATCAACTTTATTGATAACCAAAAGGAACGGTTTTCCTGTTTGCTTCGCAACACGGATAATGTCGCGATCTTCAGGAATCAAACCCGCACGACCATCCATCACCGCAATGATGTAGTCCACAGAGTGAAGGAATTCAGAAACCTGTTCTTTGATAAGTTTCGAGAAAATATCACCAGCCTCAGTGATACCACCTGTATCGATCAAATCGAACTGCTTACCCCAGATATCCACGGGTTCAATCATGATATCGCGGGTAACGCCGGCCTGGTTTTTAACCACGGCCTTACGAGTTTCAGTGATAATATTAAATAAAGTCGATTTACCGACGTTGGGGCGACCAATGATCGCCACCTTTGGAGCGAACTCAGTCCTCTGATTCTGTGACATAGCCCAACTCCTTCATAATACGTTTATTATCAAACCACTCTGGTTTCGCCTGAACTTTCAAATCCAGGAAAACCTTTGTATCCATCAGTTTCTCGATTTCTTTGCGGGATTCCATACCGATCTGCTTGATCACAGATGCGCCCTTACCGATCACGATCGCTTTTTGGCTTTCGCGTCCCACCAAAATCTCAGCGTAGATCTTTGGCAGAGGTCCGGTCTCATCAAATTTTATGATACGCACAGCAATTTGATACGGAACTTCCTGATGCAGATTCTCGAAACATCTTTCACGAATGATTTCACAAGCCATGTCGCGAACGTTTTCATTCGTAAACATTTCCGTGTCATACAAAGGTGCTGGTGACACTGGCAAAATCTCAAGGCATTCGATCAGGATCGCTTCACGCTCTTCCAGATCACCCTTGTAGGTTTTTGCAGAAACAGAGATGGCTTTTCCACCTTTGTCTTCAATCATCTTTTTCAAAATCAAAACACGGTGAGCTTTGTCTTCGATGTCTGTTTTAGTAACCACACCGATCCACGGTTTCTTCGAAGACGCGACCAGGTTGATGATCTTTTCAGCATCATCAGATTTGGATTCATCAACACTCACAACCGCCAAAAGAGCATCAGAATTTCTGATAACTTCCTCAGCTTCTTTCGCCAGGAATGCATTCAAGCCTTTATCAGCTTTAATCAAACCCGGAGCATCCACAAACACCACCTGACCTGCGTCAGATGTCCACATACCCAAAATACGACGGCGTGTTGTCTGTGGTTTTGCAGATACGATCGACACTTTTTCGTCGACAAGGAAGTTCATCAATGTGCTCTTCCCGGCATTAGGCTGCCCGATTAATCCTAAAAATCCTGCCTTGTAACTCATAACTAATTCGTCTCCTTAAACTTTGCATCTAAAGCGCTTTTCGCCGCATCTTGTTCGGCATTTTTTTTACTGCGTCCGCGCCCCTTGGACCAGATTTCTTCTTTAACTTTAACACACACCACGAACTGTCGATCATGGGGTGGACCTTCTTCAGAAAGCACTTCGTACTTCGGCGTTTCTTTCATCGCCTTTTGTACCAGCTCCTGAAGACGGGTTTTATAGTCCCGCTCAAAATCCTCATTCGCACAGGTCTTGTCACAAAGTGGCAGGAACTCCTTACGAATGAAAGTTTGAGCTGCGACAAATCCGCCGTCCAGATAAATGGCGCCTACCACCGCTTCCAATGAAGAAGCCAGCAAACGAGGTTTCAGCGCACCACCGGTTTGCGCCTCGCCTTTACCCAGTTGAAGAATTTTGTTCAGCTCCATATCACGAGCCAATTCAAACAAAACCTCTTCGTTCACAATCGAAGCGCGCTTCTTGGATAAACCACCTTCATTGTCCTGCGGGTATTTTTCATACAAAAACTCCCCCACAACCAAATCCAGTACAGCGTCCCCTAGAAACTCGAGCTTTTCGTTGTGCTCAGTGTGATTCTTAAGTTCATTTGCATAGCTTTTGTGCGTAAGAGCTCGAGCCAGCAAAGCCATGTTTTTAAATTTATAACCCAGACGCATTTCCAAGGAGTTCACGACAGAACCTCCCCGATCAAATGACCTTCCATATGAGTTTTATTGGAATGATCATAGCCTGTGATTTTCACGTCGATCTCTTGCCCTGCCCAATGAGACAGGAAGCTTTCCGCCCCTGCAATGTCTACGGGCCAGTAATCATGACTTAAACCCTGACCACCTTTAGCTGCATTTTTCAAAACCAGAACTTTCTTAATAGTTCCAATTTGCAGGTTTGCTTGCTCGGTATAGCGGGCGATACTTAACTCACGCAGTTTCGCACCACGCTCGGCACGAACGTGCGGGTAAACCGATACATCCATCGCTGCAGCACGGGTGCCTTGGCGCTCGCTGTACGGGAATACATGCAGCTTCGTCCATGGCAGCTCTGCCAGACACTGGTAAGTGTCTTCGAACTGCTCGGCCGTTTCTGTCGGGAAACCTGTGATCACGTCCATCCCCACGAAGGAGTTTGGAACACGCTTTTCAATAGCCAACAAAGACTTACGAACATCGTCCTGAGTGTATTTGCGTTTCATATGATGAAGCACATCAGTGTTCGCACTTTGAATGCTCATATGAAAATGCGGACACAGGCGCGAATCAGAATACAGATCCAAAAGACGATCGGAAACTTCCACCGGCTCCAAAGACGACAAACGGAAACGCGGCATTTTAGTTCTGACCAAAAGATTTTCAATCAGATCTTCCATCACCATTTGCTTCCCGTTGATCTCGTCCTCGTAATCACCGATATGCACGCCAGTCAAAACCACTTCGCGGGAACCTTCAGCGTAAAGATCATTAATACGCTGAACCAGGTTCGCAATAGAGATAGAACGCGATTTACCGCGAGCATAGGGAATAATACAATACGTACAGAAGCTGTTGCAGCCATCCTGAATTTTCAGGAAAGTGCGAGTGTGGTGTTTTTCAATACCGCCACCCATTTCCAAATCTTCTTTTTTAAAGATATTGGATTTAAATACTTTCTCGGTCAGTTCACCACGGAAGTGCTTACCCAAAAGTTCCGGCAGATTTCCTTTGTGCGAGTTTGCCACAATAAGATCAGCACCTGGAAGACTTGAGAAAGAACCCGTATCAACCTGTGCAGCACAACCAGTGACGACGATCGTACAAAATGGATCTTTCACTTTAAGGCGACGAATATAACGAACTGCCTCTTTCGTCGCTTCTGCAGTTACAGCACAGGTATTCAAAACGTGAATGCGCGCGTCTTTTTCGCCACGGATCACCGGAGCAAAACCATTCGCATTCAGGTTCTTTTGAATAAGACCCGCATCGTAAGTATTTACCTTACAACCAAATGTGTGAACTTGATACTTGATATCGCGGTTCACTGTTGGAGTGGGTGTCTCTACAGAGTGATCCATCCGCCTCCTACAAGTTCGCGCTCGCGATAAAACACTGCAGCTTGACCTGGAGTCACTGCGCGCTGAGGTTCCTGGAATTTAAGCTTGAATCCTTTATCAGTCTTATAGACTAACGCCGGAGAGCCTTTGTGTTGATAGCGGATTTTAACATTCATCAACTCGCCGTCTTGCAAATCACCCAACATGTGAGGATCCACAACGTCGACTTCATGAGCAAACAGATACTTTTCGTCGCCCACCCATACGGTGTTGTCAGCAGCGTCTATTTTAATCACGAATAGCTTTTCGTGGTGATCCATACCCAGCCCCTTACTTTGACCGTAAGTGTAGTTATGAATACCTTCGTGCTTGGCCATCACGGTACCATCTGGATAGCGCTTCAATAGACCTTTTTTAGAATCCAAAACTGCTTTTGGAACCTGACCTTTGATGAAGTTTTGATAGCCCATGCCACCCACAAAGCAAATGCCTTGAGAGTCTTTTTTCTTGGCTGTTACCAATCCCATTTTCTCAGAGTACTCACGCACCTGAGGTTTCTTCATGTCGCCAATCGGGAATAGAAGTTTTGGAACCAATTCTGGATCAATCGTGAACAAGAAATACGTTTGGTCTTTCCAGTCGTCTGTCGATGTATGGATGGCAGACTTGCCGTTTTCATCTGTTACGATTTTCGCGTAGTGACCTGTTGCCAGGTAATCACACTCAAGCTCTTTCATCTTTTTAACCAGATGATCAAATTTCAAATAGGTATTGCAGTTCACACATGGAAGTGGTGTTTGCCCCTCCAGGTAAGCTTTCAAGAAAGGATCAATAACCGCAGCGCGGAACTTCGCTTCGCAGTTTAAAACGTAAAACGGAATGCCCAAACGATCCGCGACGGAACGCGCATCATCCACATCGATAGAAGAACAGCAAGTGCCGTTGCCTTCCTCGATATCACAAGATGAGTAATCCCATACTTGCATGGTCGCCCCAATAACTTCATAGCCCTGTTCCACTAACAGCGCAGCCGCGGCTGAACTGTCCACGCCTCCGCTCATAGCAACAAGAACTCTTCCCTTAGACATGATAAGTGTCTCCCTCTTCGTGTTCAATGGATCGCAAACGAGTCACGACCGCTTTTAATGCTTCAACAAATCCATCGACTTCTTCCAAAGTCGTGTCCCAACCCAGACTTACGCGCAAACTGTTTTGCGCTTCCTGACGGCTTAAGCCCATCGCGAGCAACACCGGACTTGGCTCGGGATTACCACTTGAACAAGCAGCCCCCGTGCTTACCGCATAGCCCTTGATATCCAAAGACATCAACATGGTTTCCCCGTCAGCACCCTTGATAACCAATGAACTGGTATTACCCAGTCTTGGTGCTTCGACCGCAGTGATTGTCACATCCGGGATCTCGTTCAAAATACGCGCTTCCATATGATCGCGCAGTTTACTGACTTCAAATGCTCGCTCAGAAACCAACGGAGCGCGCCCTGCCATCAAACCCAGGCACGCAATTCCCAAAGTGTTTTCAGTGCCACCACGACGGTGACGTTCCTGACCGCCTCCATGAATCAAAGGACTGACGTTCATGCCCTTTTTCATGTAAAGCACACCGGTGCCTTTGATTGAGTAAAATTTGTGACCGGAAATAGATGCGAAATCTACGTTCAACTCTTTGAAATTCAAATCTGCTTTGCCAAAACCCTGAACGGCATCGGTGTGAAACAAAGCACCCTTAGCGTGAGCCATCTCGGCCATTTGTTTGATCGGAAACAATGTACCGGTTTCGTTATTCGCAAACATCACAGAAACCAAAGCAGTTTCTTCACTTAAATGGTCAGCATAGAACTTCAAATCAATAACGCCTTCGCGACTGACTGGGATATAACTCACGCGAGCTCCCAGGGCCTCAAGGTGCGCCATGGTTTTCATGATACTTGGATGCTCGACCGCAGAACACATGAAGTGCGTGCGACGGCGCTGTTCGGGAGTGATAAACTGTGCGGTCTGATAGTAATCAAAAAGACCTTTGATGACCGTGTTGTTGGCTTCGCTGCCACCACTAGTGAAAACAATTTCCAACGGAGAAATATGCAAGGCTACGGAGATCGCTTTACGTGCATCGCGAATTAAGTTCTTAGGCTGTCTTCCGCCCCAGTGGATGGAGCTCGGGTTGCCACCAGCTGCTGCAAAATCAGGCAGCGCTGCAATCACTTCTGCACACACCGGGGTGGTCGCATTGTGGTCGAAATAGTGAAGAACTTTGGGTTGAAGCATAAGTGGGCGGAGACTACCACAGTTGCTAAGTATTGAAAACCTCTATATTTTTAGCGCCTATTCAGTAAGCAATGCTGCAAAAAATTCAGCCCACCCAGACCTAGACTCAGGTTTTCATATCGAAAAGCCGATAAACAAGACAATGAGCACTTTAGAATGGTTTGAGCATTTTAAACATAAACTTCAAGGACTTACCGATACTCATACGGTTTCGGGATCGCCATTGAGCCTTTTGGCTTTTGCCTTGAAGGAAAACCACATCCAACCCGAAGAATATTTTCCTTGGGCGATGGCTCATTATAAACTACCTCGGCTTCAGGCAAGATTTTTTACAGAAACTCCTCCTCGCAAAGAAATGTACGCTAAGTGGGCGACGCATTACTTCTGGACGGCGGAGTGTCTGCCTGTGGCGGAGTGGGATGGCATTCTTGTAGTGGCATGTCTGCAACCGCCACAGGATTTCCCTTCAAACCCGGGCGCCGTATTCGTATTGGCTCCCCAGGATGTTTTGGAAACCTGCTGGAATTCCTGGCAGTCACAAACAAGCACTGCACAAACGGCTCCACCGAAAGCTGCGAAATCTGAATCCGAAATGCCGGAAGGTTTTGAAGTTTCTTTAAAGGCCCCTGCCGCTAAAAAATCCGGCGACAGCTTTTCATTTGATGATCTGGGTGACGTAGGCTCTTCTTCTGAAGAATCAAATCCTGAAATTGAAACGCATGAAGATGGTGCCGAGTCCTCTTCTGAGGAAATGGGTGGTTTGGAAGGTCTCTTTGACACTCCAAAAGTAAACCTGCAATCCATTGGTTCTGACGCCAATGCAGCACCAGCAATTCCGGAAGATACTCCGGTTGATGCAATTCTAAACTCTGCGACAGCTTCTGCTGAGCAAATCAAACAAACTTTCGAGCACACTGTGATGGAATCCCGTCCAAGTCTGGCTCGCATGGAACCGGTTATGGAAAAGCAAGGCGCAATCCCTGCTGGCCCACCTCCTCCACCGAAAGATGATTTGCCTGAATTGAGCGAAGACAGTTTTGGTAACAAGCCGATCACACCGATCGTGGCACGTCCTACAGGCGTTGCCAAACCAACAATGAATCCGGTTGCGAGCAGCAATTTCTCATTGGAAAAATTGAAAAAGAAAAACAGCACAGCGTTGCCTGATAAAATCAAACGTGCCCTTTCAGAAATGAAAGCACACTTTGAAAAATCCATGATTTTGACTCTGGACGAACAGGAATCCCAAGTGACAGCATTCGCCTGGGATGAAAACTTCCAGGACATCAAAGACACGTCTTTGCGCGTACCTTTGAAAACTCCAAGCATTTTTAATATCGTGGCTTCAACCCAAAAGCCTTTCCATGGTTATATTTCTTTGAATGAACTGAACGAAAAGTTCTTCGAACAATGGAACCAGGGTACAATCCCCGATCACGTCACCATCACTCCGATTGTGATGGAGGAAAAAATTGTGGGTATGCTAATGGGCTTTGCGGAAAAATCAGCTTACAACAAGGCCTCTTTAAGTCTTGCTGAAAAAGTATCCAGCGAATTCACCAAGGGCTTGCAAGCCGCTTAACGACCCTCTTCCCGCAGTTACTGAAAAAACGCCTTCCCATCATCGCCCGTCAAAAGGAAAATCCGCCATGCGAATTTCTTGGGAGTATCTCCTGTGGAGCTCTCGGACAATTGCTTCTTTTTAGAGGAGTTATTGTTCATAAATTTCCTCCTGTTGACTTTAATTTTACGCCTCCAGAGTGATTATGGAGAAAAAGACTTAAAGCCTTGAGGAAAAACAAAAACGACGTTACTGGAACACGTCAGTCCAGACTTGTTTACGACCTTAGAGGAGGCGGGAATTGATAATACGCTCGGATTCAATAGGACCTTTGGTAATACTCACTTCGACCCGTTGCCAGTTCAAAGGCAAATAGTCATAGTCCAAACGCTGAGCCCATTCAATGACGACCAGACCTTTTTTCGGAGCAAACAAGTCCCAGAATCCGGAGCTTTCCAAGTCGTCGTCGTCATTTAAACGATATAAATCCAGATGATCCATCGAACGGCCCTCAGCGTTTTCATAGCGTAGATGAATTGCAAAAGACGGTGACTGCACATCCTTCATTCCCAAAATCCCAGCGATAGCCTGCACCGAGGTGGTCTTACCCGCCCCGACATCCCCGCTTAATAGCAAAACACAGCGATCACTTAAGTGTGGCAAAAACATCTGCCAGAACGCTTTAAGTTCTGACAGCGAGTTAATGTGATGCTGGGAATTCAAGACAGTAGACATAAAGAATTACTTTAAGATCTTACGCATCTTACGCACAGATTCTTCCATGCCGTATTCAAGGGCGTAACACACCAGGGAGTGCCCAATGTTTACTTCCTGAAGATATGGAAGCTTATTGATTTCTTTAGAGTGAGCGAAATCCAATCCATGTCCGGCATGAACATTCAAACCAAGATAGTTTGCCCATTCCGCGGCATCCACCAGACGTTTCCACTCTTTGGTTTTCTTAGCACCCGTCAAATGAACCCATTTGCCAGTGTGAAACTCAACCGCATCGGCGCCCACTTCATAAGAAGCTTCAACTTGTTCGATGGAGGGCTCGATAAACATGGAAATTTCAATTCCCATGCGCTGAAGTTTTTCAACCATCGGAGCCATTTTTTTAAAGCCCTTTTTTACATCCAAACCACCTTCAGTGGTCAGCTCGGCACGCTTTTCAGGAACAAAGCAAACCCAGTCTGGACGGTACTTTTTCGCAAACGCCACCATCTGCGGTGTTGCTGCCATTTCCAAATTCAAAGGCACTGGGCATTCTTTGGAAAGAAGTTTTAAGTCAGCCAGCTGAATGTGACGACGGTCTTCACGCAAATGAATCGTGATTTGCTCCGCACCGCCCTTTACAGACTTTTTAACCATATCAAGAAGGTTCGGGTAAGCTGTCGTGCCACCACGAACCTGACGAAGAGTCGCGACGTGATCAACGTTCACGCCCAAACGAATTTTATGTTTCATTAGCTAAGCTCTTTTTCCAGAAACGCTGCGATTTCGTCAGCGTAGTGAGAGATTTCTGTTTTATCTTTTCCTTCAACCAACACGCGGATAACCGGCTCGGTTCCAGAGAAGCGGACAAACACACGGCCGTTGCCAGCGAGTTTCTTTTCGATGTGCGCGATCAAATCATGATAGCCCTTGATTTCATCAAGCTCCATGCGACGCTTTACACGCAGATTGATTAGAACCTGTGGCATATCATCAAATACACGGGCCAGATCGCTCATTTTTTTGTTCGTTTGTTTCATCACCGCAAGCACACTCAGTGCCGCAATACAGCCGTCTCCAGTTGTGGTGTGATCCAGGAAGATAATGTGACCGGACTGCTCCCCGCCCAGATTATAACCGTTCTTACGCATCTCTTCGACCACGTACTTGTCACCTACACCGACTTTAACAACTTTGATACCAGCGTCATTCATCGCTTTTTCAAGACCGAAGTTCGACATCTGTGTTGCTACCAGAGTATTGTTTTTCAGAAGACCGCGTTCTTTCATATGCAAAGCACTGATCGCTAGGATACGGTCACCATTCACGATCTGACCTTTTTCATCCACCATGATCACGCGATCCGCATCGCCATCCAGACTGATACCCACGTCAGCGCGGTATTGAACCACGGCTTCGGCAAGTTTCTGAGGATACAACGCGCCTACTTTATCATTGATGTTGATGCCATTCGGATCATCGCCCAAGACAATAACTTCTGCACCCAACTCCTGGAAAATCGAAGGAGCCACTTTGTAACTTGCGCCGTTCGCTGTATCCAGCACGATACGCATGCCATCCAGAGTGTATTCCAAGGGGAAAGTACTTTTACAATAAACGATGTAGCGACCTTGGGAGTCATCGATACGACGTGTGCGACCGATGTCTTTACTTGGCGGAAGAAGAGTATTTAAATCCTCTTCCAAAACCAGTCTTTCGATTTCGCGCTCCATCTCTTCAGAGATTTTAAAACCGTCAGCACCGAAGACTTTGATACCGTTGTCATGGAATGGGTTGTGAGAAGCCGAGATCACGATCCCCGCCACCGCACGCATGGTGCGAGTCAGGTAACCGATCCCTGGAGTTGGCAACGGTCCTACCAGTTGCACATGAACACCCATAGAGTTTAAGCCACTCGCCAGTGCTTGCTCGATCATATAACCGGAAAGACGCGTGTCTTTACCGATCACCACTTTACGAAGTGATGGATGAGCGTTGTATTTTTGTTTTTGCAGAATGTAACCGATCGCCTGACCGATTTTTACAACCATATCCGCTGTCATTGGGTACTGATTGGCAGTCCCGCGGATACCGTCCGTTCCAAAAAGTTTTGCTGATTTCTTTTCCACTTTACTGACCTTTTTGTTTGTCATCCACGTTGTCCTTTATTTCCAAAACTTCGGCCTGAATCTGATTCGGACGAACCCCCAGGATTTTCACCCCCAAAGGAACATCGATCTTATTCAGCGGAATATCGACATAAATGACACCCGTGCCCCGATGAGAGATATCAAGATTGATATTCTGAGACAAAGAGCTTTCCATAAACTTCTTCAAAGCAGCCCGGGGCCCTGAAACCTTTACCTTGATGTGGTCTGCAGTCTGCGCCACCACATGTGTCCCTTGAGCCACAGTCAGTTCGATATCCACGTTTTTGCTCAATACAAAATCGCGGCGACCCAAAATGGTCAACCACAGAATCAGGGATATAAACAGGGCTACAATCTTGTAACTGAAATTCTCGGTCACAGCATCCGACCAGCGACGTCTCATGACAGATCTCCTTGCTGCGAGAAGGCCTTGTATTTAAGTCCAAAGGTTTCATACAGAGCTTTACGGATATCCCCCAGCTCCACATTCGGGCTTAAATGCCCCCCTTGAACGATACCAATGGATTTATTTTCCTCGGAGACCACAAACACCAGGGCGTCTGTCTCCTCCGTTAAACCGATGGCAGCGCGATGACGCGTGCCTAGGTTTTTATCCAGCACTGGATTTTTGCTTAAAGGCAAAAAGCAGCCGGCAGAGTGAATTTTACCATTGCGAATCAACACAGCTCCATCATGCATCGGACTTTCCGGGTGAAAAATCGAAGTCAAAAGTTCAGAAGAAACTTTGGATTCCATTTCTGTGCCGAACTCGATGTGATAATCGATGACGATCTCACGCTCGACGACAACCAGGGCTCCAAAGCCCTTCTGAGCCGTCTGAATCACACCCTTGGCGATCTCTTCGATCACTTGAGTTTCCTGAATTGTCGAGGCATCAGAGAAGAAAGGGTTAGAACCAATATGCGCCAGAGCACGACGAATCTCGGCCTGGAACAAGACGACAACGATGACGAATAAATTTGAAAAGAATTTCTCGAGGATCCAATTGAAGGTGAAAAGCTCCAGCCAGATACTAAGAATGTATCCGATCGCCAAAACTCCCAATCCTGAGAGCATTTGAATTGTTCCCGTACGCTTGATCAAGACAAGAATACGATAAACAACCATCCATACCAACACCATGTCGATCGCATCCTGCACACGCAAGTGCTGAACGATAAAGATGAGGTTGTCTAAAAACTGTTGCAACATCCGGATGCCCAATCAAAAAAGTAATGGTGTTAAAGCACAAAAAGCTCCAGGTTTCCCTGGAGCTTTAAAAAGTCCGTTAGATTGTCACTGGCCCAGTGTTACCCACTGGATCAGAGCCCGAGGAGTCGTCTTTTTTACCGATCCCCTTAGCTTCTGCCAGAGCCAAGTTTGTATCACGACGGTTGTTTCTGTATTTTTCAATTTCAGAAACTGCCGCGCCGTTAATCATCATATCCACTTCATGACCATCAATTGTTTCGTACTCAAGCAAGGCTTGGGTCAAAGACTCAAGGGCTTGTTTGTTCTCTGTCAGGATACGAACCGCAGTGGTGTAACCTGTATTGATGATTTTTGAAACTTCCGCATCGATCTCTTCGGCTTTCGCTTCAGAGTATTCTTTGTGGGCTTGATGACCATATTGCATACCCAGGAACACTTCGCCGCCTGATTTCTCAAACGCCAAAGGACCCAGTTTCGACATACCCCATTCGCACACCATGCGGCGGGCGATAGAAGTAGCGCGCTCGATATCGTTACCAGCGCCAGTCGTGACATCTTTAAAGATCACTTCCTCTGCGGCACGACCGCCGAACAAGAAGGCAATCATGTTCTCTGCCGTAGATTTAGACAACGACACAGATTCTTTTTCTGGAAGAGTCTGAGTCACACCCAAAGCCATACCACGAGGGATGATCGTCACCTTATGGATTGGATCCAGGCCAGGAAGTTTTTTATTCACCAGCGTATGACCTGCTTCGTGATAAGCCGTGACCTTTTTATCTTCTTCAGAGATCACCATGGATTTTCTTTCAGAACCCATGATCACTTTGTCTTTGGCTTTTTCGAAGTCTTCCATCTCAAGATATTTTTTATCATTACGAGCAGCCACAAGAGCTGCTTCATTTACCAGATTCTCAAGGTCTGCACCCGAGAAGCCCGGAGTACCACGAGCGATTTTAGATGTATCAACGTCAGGACCCAGTGGAGTCTTGCGCGTATGAACACCCAGGATTTGCTCACGGCCTTTAAGGTCAGGCTTATTCACAACCACGCGGCGGTCGAAACGACCTGGGCGCAGAAGCGCAGGATCCAGAACGTCAGGACGATTTGTCGCTGCGATCATGATCACACCTTCAGAAGATTCAAAGCCGTCCATTTCCACTAGCAATTGATTCAGAGTTTGCTCACGCTCGTCATGGCCACCACCCATGCCGGCACCACGATGGCGACCTACGGCATCGATCTCGTCGATAAAGATCAAGCACGGAGCATTTTTCTTACCTTGTTCAAATAAGTCACGGACACGGGAAGCACCCACACCCACGAACATCTCAACGAAGTCAGAACCGGAAATTGTAAAGAACGGCACACCCGCTTCACCCGCAACCGCGCGCGCCAGCAAGGTCTTACCTGTACCCGGAGAACCCACCAAAAGAACACCCTTTGGAATACGGCCGCCCAGTTTTGTATACTTCTTAGGATCTTTCAGGAAGCTTACGATCTCCTGAAGATCATCTTTAGCTTCATCCACACCCGCAACTTCTTTGAACGTCACACGGTTTTTGTGCTCAGTTAAAAGACGCGCACGGGATTTACCGAAAGACATCGCCTTACCACCGCCGACTTGAATCTGGCGCATGATAAACAGGAACATCGCCACGATCAAAATCAATGGCAACCAGTTCACGATGAATGACTGAAAGAATCCGCCGTTATCAGCACGTTCGTAATTTGGCGTGATGCCGTTGGATTCCAGAAATTTGAAACCTTCATCCTGGGTATTACCCACGATTTGGAAATGAGTCCCGTTGTACTTTTTCTCGAACTCCGGTTTCATTTCGCCCAGGATCTCACTGGATTCCTGACGGAAAGTAACGGTTGCGACTTCCTTCGCTTTCACCGCCTCGGTGAATTTCGAATAATTAAATTCACCAATTAGTTTTTGATGCTTGCTCTCGTAGGCTTGAAATAGAAACACAGCCATGATGATTAGGAAAAACCATAGAGCCAGCGTTTTCTGAGTAGATCGCATTTCGATTCCTTTCGCTCACTTCGTCCGTCATTAGAACGATTCAGATAGAACCACTTAAGACTAACAGAAGCCTCGAGCTATTTAAAGAAACTTTGGCAGCTCATTTCAGGACTCGACCTTGATTTGCTCTGCGTTAATTTCCCAATGACAGCCACTAACCTTAAAGGTGAGCACTTTCTGAGATTTGTCCAGGCGCTTTTGTATTTCTTCGAGCTGAGATTGCGAAAAATCTCGTTTTCCCAGTGAGAACAAGTACTGGGCCAACAACCTTCTTTGCTCAAAGGGAGTTAACGTCAGATAAAATGCCCGAGACAGGCCCTGAATGTTCTGTGACTTATAAGCCTCATTTTGACCCAATAGATCTGCGCCAGGCTTATGCTCCGCCGATTGCAGTTCCTGAGCAAGGATCTCCAGCGAGCGCGCCAGACTGTTCACGGCACCTTTTTGTCGTTTCTCGAGGGATTTTAACCAATCCTCACGGATCCAGTTTCGAAATGGGTCCAGTAACTTATTCGAGGGATCCTCAAAGGCACGAAGTTTTTCTGCGCGCAGATATTTACGCAGCTCGACTTTAGGTGTCTCAAGAAAAGGCCTGAACACTCCACCGCTGAAGTAAGACATCGCAACCAAACCTTGGCCACCCGTTCCACGAACGATTCGCATAAGACGTGTTTCCAGCAGGTCGTCGGCATGATGCCCCGTCGCAAGCACTTCGAATTTTTCATCGCGCTGCAGGCGAGTGAGCGCCTCATAACGCTGCTCCCGATATTGTGCCTCTGATTTAGCCAGAGCTTTGGATTTTAAAATATAAAACGGTACATCCAATTTTTTGCAGAGTTTTTCACAAAACGCCTGAGCTTCGCTGCGATACTCCTGATTTTTATCATCACCATGATGAAAATAACAGGCACCCAGATTTTCCCCTGGCAACAACTTTTTCAGCACTGCCACCAAGGCCACAGAATCCGCACCACCAGACAACGCCACTAATATTTTTTTATCCTGCAATTCAAATTTTTTAAGCAATTTCCAAACCTGATGATCCAGGTCCTGCTTCGTACGGGGTTTGGTGGTCAATCTCTTCACTGAATCGCTCCGACACCAACTGTTTTTACATTTACAAATTCCATGATTCCAAAATGCCCCAGCTCACGACCATACCCGGACTCTTTCACACCACCAAACGGAACTCGTGGGTCGGACTTGACGAAGTCATTCACCACCACAAAACCCGCTTCCATTTCTTTTTCAATAAATTCTTTACCCTTCTGGATATCGCGAGTGAAAATCCCCCCACCCAAGCCAAACGGCGCAGAATTGGCAATCTCCATCGCCTCCTGAGCGTCTTTAGCCACAAACACCAGCGCCACAGGACCGAAGACTTCCTCGTGGTGAACTGCAGAGTTATTTTTTTCAAACAACACCAGGCTGGCAGGATAAAATGCACCGGGACCTTGCGGAGCTGTGCCGCCCATCAGAACTTTTCCACCCCAGCTTTTCAATTTTTCCACTTGGGTGATAATGGTTTCCTGAAAACGCTTACTGGCCAGCGGTGCCAGCGGCAGCGCTTTCATTTCGCGCTCCATGGCGTTTAAAAACTCAGTCAGATTTTTTTGAACCACGATAAAGCGTTTGCCAGCCACACAGCTCTGCCCACAATTTTGCAGACGGGTTTTTGCACAGGTCTTTGCTGCCAGCGCAATATCCGCGTCCTCGAGAACAATGTAGGCATCACTGCCCCCCAACTCCAGAACAATTTTTTTCAAATTTTTAGCAGCCGTAGTTGCGACAGAGCGCCCCCCTTCGGTGCTGCCGGTAAAGGTCACTCCCCGCACCATGGGATGCGCGATGATTTTTTCCGCCACTGCGTGATCCGCCTGGCAGTTTCTTAGAAGCACCATATTCGGTGTCAGGTCTTTAAAGATTTTTCCAACTTTTTCAGCGACACCCGCAGTTAGGTCCGCGTGCTTTAAGACAATCACATTTCCGGCCATCAATGCCGGCGCGGCAAACCGAATCACCTGCCACAACGGAAAGTTCCACGGCATGATACTGAACACGACACCCAAAGGTTGAAAACTGACTTCGGCAGATTGATAGGGGGAACCGCTGCTTTGATTGCGAAGCATGCCGGGAGCTTCCTTGGCATAGTACTCACAAGTAACGGCGCATTTTTCAACTTCAGCTTTGCCTTCAGGGATTAGTTTCCCCATCTCCAGATTCATCTGCAAAGCCAGATCATCGCTGTGTTTACGTAGACTTGCGGCAAGATTGTTAAGGACTTTCGAGCGCTCAGTAAAACTGAATTTGCGCCATTGATCGAAATCTTTTTTCGCATCCAGGATCATAAGCTCTGCCTGATCCCAGGTGACATGTTCGAATTTTTTAAGCAGTTCACCCGTGGTGGGATTGACTGTAGAAAAGGAGCTCACAAACACCTCCTTAACCAGTCAAACACAGGAATCAGATTGTTGTAAACACCTGATAAAATGACACGGCAGTTCCGACCATGAACACGGACGTCATCACCGTCCACGCCATAATTTTGTAGCCCTTGCCAAGTTGCATGGCTCTATGAGCATAGGGTCTTTCCGAGGCTAAAAGAGGAATTGGTGCAACCACTGAATGAATCAGCTGGCGGCAGCAAAAACAAAACAACAAAACCGATATGAATGTCAGAATTTCTGTTTCCATCATGACACTCTTATCGGTTTGATTTTTCTCAACTTGAGACGGATTTTAGTCTAGGCTTCGTCGGACTTAGCGTGTTTGCCGGAATCCTTTTTGATGATGTCGATCTCGGCCGTGATTTTGAATTTATGCGTCTCTGCGAACTTAGAGAATTCCTTCACGAAATCGATTTTTTGAATGATCCCCACGACCTCTTTAGTCACGCGCTGGGTGATTTCATCTTTGGATTTATTCGCTCCTTGAATCAGAAGATTCAGAGCCTCTTTGGGCAGCTTCAGCTCGGAAAGATAGGATCTTAATCCCTCTTCACTCATGAAAGCGGCGGAAACTCCGGCAGTAAAGACCTTCTTGACGGTATCGCCCAGCAGACCTTTTAAATCCGGAGATTCTTTTTCATCTTTTTTAGAGCCTGAATCAGACGCCATACACCTGCTTCACCCGTTTGTGGTAGGAGCTCATCATATTAGGCAGATTCACACTGACCAATGCGTTGGCAATCGGGCCCGGAACAAACATGTTAAATGTTGCTTCCACCGTGTATGTCGCGCGGGTTTTTCCGGCTTCATCCTGAAGTTTCCAGGAACCTACTGAGGTTTTAAACATATCACCTGAAGCGAACTCCCAAGTGATGCTGTTTGGTGCTGATTCAGTCATCCACAGGGAATATTTAAACGTCTTAACCACAGAGACATTGTATTCAACAAGCTTGCGGTTGCCTTCAGTTTTAATAACTTTGCATTGTTTCACTTCTGCCAAAAACTCATGGTACTTTTCATAATCAGAAATGATTTTAAAGAATTGTTCGGGAGTACAATTAAAAACTTCTGTCGTAGATGCTTTTGCCATATGCAAACACTGTGACTTTCAGATCACAGACAGTCAACGCTAGCCTAGACCATAGGTAAACCAAGCCTTATGTTACATCGCTTTAATGCTGCGTTCATCGATAGGACTTAACTGGACAAGGTTGTAAATTTTAAATAAGACAAGGCCCCATGAGTCAGGAGTCCAGATCAGTGAAATCCAAAATTCTTATCGTCGATGACGAAAAAGATCTGCGTGACCTTATTTCTTACTTTCTAACCAAAGCGGACTATGAAGTTGCTTTGGCCGAAAACGGCTCCGATGGGTTTGAAAAAATTCAGAATTGGAAACCCAATTTGATCATCAGTGATATCCGCATGCCTGTTTGTGATGGTTTTGAACTTTTAAAAAAGATCAGCGCAAGCCCCGAGCACACCACCCCTGTGATGTTTATTTCAGGCTATGTGGGTGGTGACGAAGACGAGCTTCGCAAAAATCCAAATTGTGTGGGGTTTATTCTAAAGCCTGTAAATCGAACCGAACTTTTGGATATGGTAAAGCACGCCCTGGTGTCTTGATTTTATTTGGGAAGCCGAATCACAAAACAAGTATTAGGTCTTTCACTATCAACAAAAAGCTGTCCATGATGGGCTTCGATCAGGCCACGCGAAATACTAAGTCCCAAGCCTGTCCCTTTGCCAATTTCCTTGGTCGTATAAAAGGGTCTGAATATCTCCGCTTGAATCTCCGGTTGAATTCCCAAACCGCTGTCGGTAATACGGATTTCGACTTGCTCTCCCAAATCCTGAAGACCGATTTCAATCCACTTTACTGGCTGCTCGCGAATAGCTTCGAAAGAATTGTTTAAAAGATTCAACAAAACCTGCGATATCTGCACTGAGCGACAGTTGATTACCAGGTCCGTTGGTGGCGGCAGACGCAAATCCACATTGTTAAGCTTAAACTTTTCATAACAAAGTGACATCGTATTATCGATCAACATTTGCAATGATGTCGGCTCCATCGGATCCTTCGTCCCATCGCGGGCAAAGGTTCTTAAGCCACGCACGATGGCTGCAATGCGATTAGTGGTGGATTGAACTTTCTGAATCGATTCCTTCATCAAATCCTTGTCGATGATTTCTTCCTCCAGAATTTCCAACTGTTGTTCGGCCGAAAGAAGGATCACGTTCAGAGGTGTATTGATCTCGTGGGCTATACCACCAGCCATCTCCCCCAACGAGGCAAGCTTGGCAGAGTATTCAGCCCGGGACTTTTGATTTAACAATTCATCCTGAGTGGTTTTAAGCTGCTGAATGGCTGAAGTTAAATTTTGTTTTTCGATATTCAGCGCTTCTTCCGTTTCATAACGGGTGACCATACTATGATAAAATTCCCGCGAATTACCATAAACATAAACCACAAAGGTAAACACGAAAATAGTCCAAACACCGTATGGCAAATCCCCTTGGTGCGTGGAGAAAGCCAAAAACATCCCCGGTACAATTCCGACCATAACCAGAAAATAAATCGAGATGCGCGGCTTTAATGCCAGTGACGTTGCTGATCCCGCCATAATGGCGCTGACGATAAATGAGGTGACAAAGATTTTGGAGTCAGGGTTCTGTGGATCCCAAAAACCCAGAGTGCACAATATCCCCATGCATGTTGTACTGATTACGATGACCAGCGAATGCAGATTCGCCCAGCGATACATCGTCTCGAGGCCGCCCCGGCTGATTTTTACAGCTAAGAACAAGCGAGTGGTGCTGCAAATAATTGCGAGACTTGCGGCCACCCGGTCCAACAGTAAAAACTCGGGCGATGTGGAAATCGGCTTTAGCAAGAGAATTGCAAAAACCACAGTGAATCCCACGGCGGCAGCCTTACTGCGCCGGCAGAAATCCAAACTGATATTATCCATAACCACAGGACTTAAAACTTTCATGTCATACAACCGTACCAGTCGCATTTCTAGAAGTCACTCTGGGAGCATTTTAATTGCGAAGATATTGTAGTTTTCTTGTTTAGGTTGGATTGTACGCAGATGAAAAATAAGAATGCACAACACGAGTGTTGCGCATTCCTATTCGAGCTTCAGAATCTGTATTTTACTCTAACTTACTTTTCAGTGTGTTTGAGTTTTTCCAGTTCTTCCACCCTTATGACCGCTTTTTGGCTGATTCACTTCGCTTTCACGTAGTGTTTCAGTGTTGGCGGCATATTTTGAATTTGAACTATCGGATTCTCTAACGTGGCTCGAACCAACCTCACGCTCTCGGCGTGGAGTCACTCGCCCCTCCGTTTCCCGAATCTCAGCACCCTCATCTGCGGGCAGCTCAGAAGCCTGAAACTTTTTATGAGTGTCTTCTGAAAAGCGTGGCGGCGCATCTGACTTCGGCGTATTTCTCGCGCTACTTCTTTGAGGCGTTTCTTTGTTAGGCATCTCAGCCCTCCTTCGAAAATCTCAATCGGGTTACATAGAAAATAGTACGCGCAAGGCCCCGTAAAAACCATGGACCGAAGGCGCAATTTAAATTTCGATTTTAGAAAGAAGAGCCCCGAAAGGCCGGGAAAAAAGCACTAACGTCGTGCGATCATTTTTTAAAATTGAATAAAGCATCCGCAGCAGCACGAAGCTTCGCGGCCTGATCTTCCTGACCGGCTCCACCTTTTCTTGGGGTGAAGTAATCACAAAAGTTGGCACGATCTTTTTCTCGCACCACATCGGCCTGGGTTTCACGGCATTCGTTGTAAACTTTGGGGTCATAGAAGTCACAGTTTTTACAAACGTGCACATCAGCGCGACAGTGAGGACATTCCTCACGTCGCCCGATATGTCCACTGAAGGACAATTCTTTTTTGCAGCTAAAACAAAAAAGTTGCACGTTCATGACTTAGGACTTCTTATTTTTCTTCCAGGTGAAATCATGGAACGACTCGATGGTACGGATGGTACCGGTTGCCGAACGCATCACAATCGAGTGGCTTTTTGCTTTTCCATCGGGAAGAAAGCGCACGCCTTTAAGCAACGAACCATCTGTGATACCGGTTGCTACAAACATCACTGAACCACTTGCAAGCTCGTCACAGGTGAATTTCTTATCAAGGTCTTTAAGACCCATTTTTGAAGCACGAGCTTTTTCTTCTTCATTTCTCCATTTAAGGCGTCCTTGGAAGTCACCACCCAGGCATTGCATCGCTGCCGCCGAGATCACACCTTCTGGTGCGCCCCCGATACCGATTAGCAAATCGATACCAGAATCAGGCCAAGCCGCAGAAACCGCTGCTGAAACGTCGCCGTCCCCGATCAACTGGATGCGCGCACCTGTTTTACGAACTTCATCAATCAATTCTTTATGACGAGGGCGGTTCAGGATCACAACTGTCATGTCGCTGACTTCTTTACCCAAGGCTTTCGCAACCGCCTGTACGTTTTCAGTCGGAGACTTATCGATATCGATTTTACCTTTTGCTCCTGGACCACAAGCGATTTTATCCATGTAAGTGTCAGGCGCATGCAGGAACTTGCCTTTTTCAGCAACCGCGATGACAGAGATAGAACCAGGTCCACCTGTCGCACAAATAGTTGTGCCTTCCAATGGATCCAAAGCGATATCCAATGCAGGAGCATCATCTGTCTTTGTTCCTACTTTTTCACCGATATAAAGCATAGGAGCTTCATCACGCTCCCCTTCACCGATAACCACAGTGCCGTCCATGCGAAGAACGTCAAAAGCTTTTCTCATGGCATCCACGGCTGCAGCATCTGCTGCTTTCTCATCGCCTCGACCCATCCAACGAGCGGATTCCAGGGCTGCTGCTTCGGTCACGCGTACAAATTCTAAAGCCAGGTTTCTGTCCATGATTCTTTCTCCACTGTGGCCTTGATTTCGGCCGGTAATCTCATAAGTTTTAAATCTTTATCCAAGGCCACGTGCACAGTTTGGGCAACCGAACATGTGCTGTTGCCTCGCCCACGCATACGGTACTGAAAGATCAGTCGAGTCCCCTGAACGCGTGCCTGCACTTCAATTTCCAGGTCATCCCCGAAAAAGGTGGGCTTTAGGTGTTTCACCTGTGTTTCATACACCGCAAAGTAACTGGCAGATTCCGGCTTTTGATAGTCAATCATACCCTTGGAAATGGCCCACGCCACCCGCGCTTCTTCGTAAAAACGCAGGTAATTGCTGTGGTGGACAATCCCCATCAGGTCTGTTTCATAAAACTGCACTTTGTGGCGATGAATAAACATTGATTATTTCTAGACTAAATTGTTAGTTTAAGTCTACGCATTAATTTTTTGGAGAACGCATGGCAGTCACTGAGTGGCAAAAGAAGCTTCCTATGAGAATCACCATAAGTCGCATTTTTATGGTGCCTCTTGTGGTCGGCGCCATGTACCCCGACAAACTTGTTTGGAATATCATCGCAGCATTGCTTTTCATGCTCGCATCCATAACTGACTATTTTGATGGCTACTATGCCCGCAAATACAATGCTGTCAGCAATTTCGGCAAGTTCATGGACCCCATCGCTGACAAAATTTTAGTCACCAGCATCCTGGCCATGCTTTTGGCATTGGGTAAAATTGATGCCTGGATGGTGATCATCATCCTGGCTAGGGACAATTTTATCGGGGGTATTCGCTCGGTTGCCGCAGCAGATCAAATCATTATTGACGCGAAGCCAGCTGGAAAATGGAAGACCGCCATGCAGATGGTGGCCATTCCCTGTGTAATTATTGGAAACGTGGACCAATATATCCCCTATTTGGACAAAGTTGGGTACGCAGTCTTGTGGGTTAGCGTCATTTTGAGTATAACCAGCGGCATTGAATACTATGTGGGTTACTTAAAGAGCAAAAAAGGCTCCTAGGAACATATGCTTTTACACCTTTCGCCAAGCAATTGGTTTTTCATTTTCCTGGCGCTGCTGCTTAGCAGCTACCTGAAAATAGCTTCTGCAAAAACGCAGAAGCCGGTGTTTTTCGCCTCTGCTTCTGTTTCCCGCTTCCTTCCAACAATCCGTTAAAATCAAAACATGAATGCCGTGATATTTAATTTCACGTAGGGGCTTGTTCCCAATCCGACCGCATTGCTTGGGTTGGGCTCATAGTTTTCAGCGGAAAAATAACGGCGATCGAAAGCATAGCCAGCTTCAGCCTCAAACATAAAAGTTTTTGAAAGTGGTGATTTAAAACCCAGGAACAATCGCTTTTCATCATAGAACAAGCGATCCTGACGGTTCTCCCGACCAAAAATATAATATGTCGACTGCGAGAAATCGAGCCCCAAGGCAACCTTCATTGGGCCCGCAATGGAATAGTCCACTGACGATTTTATCACCCAGGGAATCAAGGTGAAAAAGTTTAACGACCAGCGATCGACAAACTCCCAATAGATTTGCGCAAATGGCGCCCCGAACGTTCCACGGAAAGTTTTCGAGGGAGTGTACATATAAGCAAAGCCCGGAATCGGGATGTTATTTAGGATGGGACGATTGTTCGAGTAGTTCACCAGATAAATCCACGTGGCAGTTTCATCCACCGGATTCACATAAAAGTAGTTTGCACCGATGGTGTTCACACTAGGATCTTTGAATGGTTTGTCGCTGGCTGAACCAAAATTGACGTTCGCCGCCCAATATTTCTTTTCATTAATCATGCGACTGTAGGTCACCCCTACATCCACCTGATAAAGATCCGGCATGATGCTATTTTGATCAGGGTAAAGATCCAACCAATTTCCCAGCGTGGTGATCGCCCAGGCTTCCTCGTCTGTTTTGTAAACTGGCACAGTTGCGATCACGGTGCCACGATTCATACTGGCATTTTCACTGCTATCTTTCAGACTGGTCTCTGGCTGTATCGAGCCTGAATAAGATAACACACCTTTTTGCTTGCTAGGCGGAGCCATAGCAGAAAACAGCTGTGCCTGGGCAAGGACCGGAAAAACTAATGTCAGCGACAAAACTAATTTTGATACTCTATTCATTTAAAAATCCTGCAATCCTAAAATCTCTTTACAAATATCCATCTGCCGATCCATCTCAGCGACGGCTTTTTGCAAACGCAACATCTCGCGCTCATCCACTTCAGCTTCCATCGCTGCGACTACGATCGGATGCTTTTTAAGCCAGGCCCCTTGTTTGGAGGCATAATTCTCAGGAACGCCGGAGCGAAACGCCGCTAATCGAGCATTTCCATCACGCAAATACTCCACAATGAACTTTAAAGTTTCAAAGGTGAGCAATTTGCGATGTGCTTTAAGTCTTGAAGAGAATCCAACCTGTCTAATACGCATTACAGCCATGATACCTGTCTTGCCGAACAACGCAAGCATCTGACAATGTCGCGCACTATTTTGCGTTGAAATAAGATTAACAAACCAAAGCTTCTTTACACCCTATAACAATCCACCTAACCTAATGTTGATCGATTGAAAGGATGCAAATGAACAACGATAAAGAGATGAATTACAAAGCATGGATCGCCGTTTTGATTCTGGGTGGGTTACTTTGGATCACTCCCCCGCCCGAGGGATTAACTGCAAACGCATGGCAACTGTTCGCTATTTTTATCTCTGCCATCTTTGGTATCGTCATCAAGGCTGCCACGATGGGAAGCATTTCGATGATTTCCATCGCCCTGGTGGCAGCCCTACAATTGCGTGCTCCGGGCGATATGTCGCAATCGGTAAAGCTTGCCTTAAGTGGTTTTGGCAACGGCACCATCTGGATGATCACCATTGCCTTCTTCATCTCCCGCGGGTTTATTAAAACCGGGCTAGGACGACGAGTGGCATATTGGTTCATTGTTAAGCTGGGAAAATCCCCACTGGGTATTGCTTACGGACTGGCGTTTTCCGATTTGGTTTTAGCTCCGGCCACTCCAAGTAACACCGCCCGCGCCGGTGGTATTTTGATGCCCATAATGAAATCCATTGCGATTGGCTTTGGATCTGATCCTGCGGACCCGAAAACTCATCGTCGCATGGGTGCATATCTGACTTTGAATTCGTATTATGCAAACTTGCTGGGTGCAGCGATGTTCATCACCGGAACTGCTTCAAACTCCATGTGCCAAAAGTTTGCGAAAGACCTGGGAGTTGAAATTTCCTGGGGCGGCTGGGCCATGGCAGCGATCGTTCCTGGAATTGTGTGTTTGCTTCTGACTCCGTGGTTATTATTTAAAATCTATCCACCGGAATTGAAAGACACCAAAGCAGTTCAACAAGATACGAAGAAGAAACTTACGGATCTGGGAGCCATCACTCGCAATGAGTGGTTGATGGTGGTCGCTTTCGTCATGCTTCTGGTGATGTGGATTTTTGGTCCGCAGTTAAAAATCGATGCCACCGTTGGCGCGATGATTGGTTTGGGCTTCTTGCTTCTAAGCGGAGTTCTTACCTGGGAAGATGTGAAAGGCGAAAAAGGCGCCTGGGATACGATGGTGTGGTTCTCGGCCCTGGTCATGATGGCTGAAGGATTAAATCAACTGGGCTTCGTAAGCTGGTTTAGTGCGATCGTCAAAGCCGAGTTGGGACACTTGCCGTGGTACTGGGCATTCCCTGCGGTGATTTTGGTTTACTTCTATACCCGTTATCTTTTTGCGAGTGCTACGGCCCACGTAGCTGCGATGTATTCTGCGATGCTGGCAGTAGGTATCGCTGTCGGAATTGAAGGAAAGCTTTTGGCATTGATGCTGGGCTTTACCGGCTCACTCTCTGGCGTGTTGACTCACTATGCGCATGGACCGGCTCCAATTTTATATGGTGTGGGTTATGTGGATCTGAAAGACTGGTGGAGAATCGGATTTATTTTCTCCGTCGTTTATCTATTGATCTTCATGGGTCTTGGCGCCGCTTGGTGGAAGATCCTGGGTATTTACTAACGAAACTCTAATCAGGTAACCTCTTCAGCCTCTGATTCCCAGAGCTCCTCTTTCAGGAGCTCTGTTTCTTTAAGCCCCAGTTCCTTCATATAATCCCGGACCAGTTCTATTTTCAGTTTCCTCGAGGATGTTTCACTCATCTGTAAAGTTTGAATAATCTCCTCCAAGCGGGAACTGGGAATGGTCTGTTTACCTGAAAGGATCCGTGAGACAAAGCTGGGATTGACCGACAGGTCTTTGGCAAAACTGCGGAGCGAATATTTAGGATTCAGAGACTGCCTATGCCCCAAGGCTGCTCTTAAAATTAGATGGACTCGACTCACGTACTTTTCCTCTTCAGTGCCACTTTGCGCCATGCAAAGATCGCAAAGGGTGAAAAGCAATTCGTGTACCAAAAAAAGTGGAGGCGTTTGGTTACTGTTGCAAATTCAGGCAACAGTAAAAAAAAGAAAACCCGGGACATCTCTGTACCGGGTTTATTAAATTCAAAATTGGTTTTTTATCAATCGCTTAGCGACCGGTACCGTGTGGAGGTTGATCACCAGAACCACCAGAAGAACCACCACCGGCGTATGCACTTTGGCCTGCGCCAATAACTAAAACAGAAGCGATAAGTAGTGCAATAAACAGTTTCATTATTCGTTCTCCAATAAAGTATCTACTGCGGTAAACGCAAAAACCGGGATATTTCCTTTTGCTTCCGGCTTCTCAAGCAATTTCACGCGCTCTTTAAAAGCACGCTGCTCGATCATAATCCATTCACGATATGTCTCTTCGCTGACGTTTTCGAAGTATATAGACATAAAGTTTGCGAAATTGACGTCGGAATTATCCGGCTTCAAAAATCGCTCTGTCAGTCTCAACCCGACTGATTTAATAGTCGTGGAAGAAAATGGTGCTCTCACCTCACCTTGACCATAAAGTCCATTCCCGAGGGGTCGGAGAACTTTAAGGTCTAACATGCGTTCGAGCACGCTGAGACCATAAGAACCGAATCTCTGTTGAACGAAACTGGCGTCGAAAGGGCGTGTTTCAGACAAAACGTAAAGCTCTGTGAAACAAGGATCTTTTTGCAAATCTGCTTCAAGATCAAAACTGAAGCGATGAAGAGGCGAAGACTTTAATTGAGGATCTGTTTTCTCAAGCTTTTCGCGAACCAACGGAGGCGTTTTTTCGACCAAGTGGTTTAAATCACTTGTTTCCATTAAGCAGGAGTACAGCTTGTAAAGAGTGCTATAATTAGGATTGTGAGTTTTTTCTCGCAATCTATTCAGGGTCTTTACGTGGATCCGGGACTTCGTCGCTAACATGTTCAGACCCTTTTTAGGGTCCTTAAAACGCAACAAGTAAGCTTCAATATCCTGGGACACCTGGTCCGGAATTGTGCTTACAGCAGGTTTAAGTTCGGCGCTTTGAATCTCCATTGATCCCCTTCAATTGATGGCTTTCACTATCTCAGGAAGGGGTACAATGCAACGAGACAAACAATTCTGGGACTTAGCGTTAAGCCCCAGAATCCTTCCTACTGCAATTAGTGGCAGTTTGGAACAGACAATTGCTTGTTGAACAAGAATTTTTCGTAACCGTTCTTAGTAGCAAGAACTTTGGAAACTTTAGCAGTTACAGTCAAAGCGTAAGAACCAGATACTACTTTGTCTGCGCAAGTGCGGTGTTTACCGTTAACATTCCAGTCACATTCCCAAGCAGTGCGAGTGTAGTTGATTGGAGTAGTAAGGTATTTAGAACCTTTGTAGATTTCTTTACGTTGGTTTTTACCGATAGTGATAACATCGTATTGAGCTACTGGTTTTTTAGTACGTAGGTTAGCGCCATCAACACACACGAAAGTGTAGTCAATTGCAGAACCCATGAATACTGTGCCAGCTTCGATTTTGATTGTTGGATCGTTCTCAAGAACTTCCCAAGAAGTGTCTGCAGTGTGAGCCATTGCAGTAGAACCAGCCAATAGAGCGATCATTGCTACGAATTTTTTCATTTTATTCCCCTTTTAGGTAATAAGTGTTTTTGTTTTTAAAACTAAACCGTTTCGAATGAGACGGTGTTTCCGCTTTTTTCCGGGGAATGTAAATTTGAAATAAAGAGGCTTATTTCAATTCTTGGACAGGCCCTGCTTTGTCCGGACAAAGCCTGGACAAACCATTCTTTGTCCCGCTTTTGCCCCCAATTTTGAGCCGCCCCGCTCCATCTAATTGATAATTTTTTGAGAATTTGGATGCCATAAACACTGTAGCGTTTTATATGCGATGCTTCTGTACGTCTTGGAAAAAGGGGATTGCTGTGCTTCCTGAGTTCTTAAAAAAACATCTTACCGCGAAAAAGCTACTCGTCACTCTGGGCGTACTTGCGATCAATTGCTTTCTTATATTTTCATTGGTCACGCGCCAGGCCCCCATGGTCCTAGAAGACATCCTGGCTTTGATCCTGTTCAACGGAATGTATTTTGGATTCTATATCCTAAGAAGATTTGGTGTAGGCAAAGGCGACTAAATCTGGCGGAATATATAAACAGATATTGCGACGAAACTTAAAAGAATAACCAGCAAAACAACATAGACCGGATTCTTCTGAAGCTCCTCTTGTGCACGCTTTCGAGCCTCCTCACTGTTTCCACCTCCAGGATAGACGTAATCTTTATTCCCAGAACCACAGTCAGGGCAAATTTCATCCAAACCCAAAATTTCCTTCTTACATTGCAGACATTGAATCAGCATCGCGACAACCTTTAGCAATAAACTATATTAACTTTATTTACCATCTTTAGGCTAAGATTCATTATTAAACTTAAAGGAAACGTATCACAACATTTCACTGGTGATAGTGACTCCATCCCCCAAATAGGGAACGCTCACTCATCGGATTTGCAACAGAAGTCCGCAGCAGATCCAAAAAACAGCAGACATGAAGATCGCCCACGACCTCCACACCAGAGGTTTGTATTGGCGCGTGCAAAGTAAAACTGAGGCCAGATAAACCGCCGCTGGTACCAATGACAAACCGAAGGCAAGTACAACGAACACTTGCGTATATGTATCTAATGTAAAGTTTTTTAGCTGAAAAAAGAATGGGAACGGAACTATGACAAAGTTCCCCAGCCATACCCAGGCACTGGCCGTAAGCGCTTCTTTAAAACTTTTTCTTGTTTCAATGACAACCATACCAAGAGCATACAGTTAAACATTTCTTTGTCACGCACAGGATGATTGAGCAGGCCCTCGAAAGGGCCCACTTATTAATTAACTAATTCGGTGTCGGAGAAGGCGTCGGTGGATTTGGTTTCGGTGGACGTGGCTTCGGGAATGGCCACTTAGGGTGCCACTGACATCTTGTTACTTTATTGTAAATCAAAGAGCGTGACGAAGGACCATCACTCACGCGACCGACGTCACTGACTCTCATTCTGACGGAGCTTAGCAATTCAAGTTCCTGATCTGCTTTCGTTTGCAGGTGGTAGTTGATGAATCCATAGGCTCTGACGTCATCACCATTTTTTGGGCCACTTTCGTAGGCAGTAAAGGAGCCTTTTCTTCTTTCACATCTAAAAGGTCCACATTTTCTAAAAGACATAGCTTCAGTTTCATCTTGTGAAATAGCGATACAAGATCTTGTCGAACGATGCTCCCAGAATCCTGCAAAGCCTTGCACTGGCGCAGGAGCTCCGGCGCAATCGCCATTCAAGTTGCTTGTAGTCAACCAAGGATCTACCTGTGCTGAAGCAACTTTTCCTCTGATGGCATCACCTCGACCATCACTATTAAAAATAGCATTGCGTGGACCGGATGCTGCCCCCCACCAGTTACATTTTGCATTAAGAGCCGGAAGAGAAGTTCCCCCTTCGACATACATCCCAGCAACTGCATAACCTGCGATGTGGTTGCGATTGATTTTAAGATCTAAATTGGTACCTGCACCCATATCTTGAATATAAATGCCGTATTTATTTCCCCGCTCCAGTTGATTGCCAGTTACAACAACCCCACGGTTTCCACCCCAAAGACCGATGGCAGTGCTTTCTTTACCACCAATCGGAGTTCCCATATTTTCAATCTTATTATTCGCGATTCGCACATTGCGAGTATTGATTAAATAGATCGCACGCCCGCCATTTCTAAAAGTGTTGCCGGAAATACTCAAACTCTCCATCGCACTGACTGAGTTCGTAATATTAATAGCGATATCTGTGCTTTTATTTCCTTCAAATGTGTTGTTTTGAAGAACAATATTTCGCATTTGTCCTCCAGCGGTTTCATCTGTGTATATGCCATATCCGTAATAACTAGGATCTCCATTATTGTTATTCGAGATTACGTTATTCACGATGGTTGTATTAACGCCTCCCAGATTAATTCCTGTTGTATTATTGGTGATGGTATTGCTATTAAGAGTGGTGCCATCGACACCTGGGCGAATCCACACCCCATAACTTGCGGCATCCCGAATCGTCAGACCTTCCAAAGTCACATTGCTACCCGAAATCATCACCCCCGTCATCGTACTGATAACAGCATTTTGACCTCGAATCGTAAGTGCTTTATTAACGTCAATCTGCTCACTAATACTGTATGTACCGGCTGACATTTCAATAATATCACCGGGCGAGCTGGCTGCAATGGCGTCATTCAGAGTCATGCAACCACCGCCACTGGAGCACGGAGCAATATTTATTGTAGCGGCGAAAGCCGAGCTTGTTAGTAAAACGGCTGACAATAGAATCGGAACCTTAAACATCATGAATTCTCCTGTTGTTGTTTGTTTGCGAGACTTTGCAGATCATCATTGGTTGATCTTTTTCACGTCAAACCACTAACAAACTATTGTTTAATTACATTGGTTTCGTGGAATCTAGTGGAATTATTCTCATACAATTGATCCATTTTATACACGAGCTCTGGCGCACGGCTTGCTAGAAGAATCTTTCGCAGGCTTTAAGTAGGTCTATTTCTTGCCCTCCGCGAGAAGAGCCATTTTGAAGCCCATATGTAAAATCCTTTTACATAGATCTGTGCGGGAGTATTCGATGTGCCAGCTGCTAGGAATGAACTGTAACGTACCCACAGATATATGCTTTTCCTTTACAGGCTTCAAAGCCCGTGGCGGAAGAACAGACGTACATCAGGATGGTTGGGGCATTGCTTTCTTTGAAGGCAAGGGAGTTCGTCAGTTTTTAGATCCATTGCCTTCTGCTCACTCCCCGATTGCCGAGCTGGTTCGAAATTATCCAATCAAATCTACTAACGTCATCGCTCATATTCGCAAGGCCACCCAAGGAGTCGTTTCCTTAGAGAACACTCACCCCTTTATGCGTGAGCTTTGGGGCACATACTGGGTCTTTGCTCATAATGGCAATATTCTTAACTTCGATCCTGTATTAGACGGAACCTTCAGACCCGTCGGATCCACTGACAGTGAAAAAGCTTTTTGCTGGATCATGCAGGGGCTGCAAGGTAAATTTGGTGACGTGTTTCCTTCTCAGGAAGAACTCTTCTCGACGATTCATGAACTGACATTACAGATTTGCCCCCACGGCGAGTTCAATTTTCTGTTAACCAATGGGGATTATTTGTTTGCCCATGCCTCAACGAATTTAACTTACATAGTTCGCCAGGCTCCATTCCCAACTGCGGAGCTTAAGGATGAGGATCTTAAGGTAGATTTTAATTCTTTAACGACGCCACTGGATCGTGTTGCCATCATTGCCACCACGCCTTTGACCAACAATGAAAAGTGGACTCCCATGAAACCAGGGAGTCTGTGGATTTTCCGTGATGGAAATGTGCTGGATAGCCGCGATACTATCTCTGGCCCAGCAGAAAAAATAAATCGAACCATTCAGACGTCTACATGTAAGTAGACTTTAAATCCTACGATGTCTATTTATAGGTAGACGTTTACAGCGTGAAAGAATGGCTGTCTTCAGATCGGCGCTCAAACCTGGTATTGCTCTTAAACTGCAGGACTACACCCTCAGAAGAAATCACTAGTGAGCCTGCCATTGCCTCCAGAGGGAAGCTTGGCAGATAATCCATAAACTCCTCGGGACGCGCCTCCATGGGCTCGTCGTCTGCAGCATATTTATAGTCTTCAAAGGTCTCTTTAATTAGTCCCACCACGTACTCCTTGATAGGCAAAGCGTCGCCTAATCACTCAATTAGTATTTACATATTACTTACACACCATCAAGCAATATGTACATTATATGTAAACGCATGGCGCAAAACTAGACCTCAACGGTTTAAATGTGATTTTGCAGATGGGTCCGAGTTCCTTGCAGATTTGGTTTTAAAGCGGGATTTTTAGATTCAGGAGGAGTAGCCATGTTGATCGATCCCTTGAAGTCATGGAATGAAGGCTTATCGAAACGGAACCTTATCGAATTTGTTAAACGCGTGACCGATCCCCGTTCATTGGACTTCGTAAAGCCGGAAGAGCGCATCGCCGTTTTTGATAATGATGGGACCCTTTGGTGCGAAAAGCCCATGCCTGTTCAAGCCGACTTTATGTTGCGTGGAATTGCCGAGATGGTGAAGAAAGATCCATCGCTGATCAAGCATTCCTGAAATCGACGTTGTCAGCCTGACAAATCCGGAAGGCAGTGGACGCGATCGTCCTTTTTATGATCATTGGGACCAGTTTGATATGGTAATGAGGATCAAAAAAGAGGACCTGCCAAGCATTTCATTCTTCAGAACTACTGGAGACAAAAAAGCTGGTGGCGAATAAGAGTATTGAGTTTTATTGAATGATCACGCTAAAGAACCAATTCGTAAATATAGCACTTATCTGACTCACCAACTTTTATAAATCCACAGGATTCAAATGCCCGTTGCGATGAAATATTGTCTTTATATATTCCTTTAAGAGTAACCTTATCCCAACCTTTTTCCCGAGCTTGGGAAAGGAGCAACTGAATTACTTTCTTTCCGACACCACGTCCGCGATACCTAGGATCTCCAATAACAATCGGCAACGTATTGCTAGCTAAGGTGACCTCTCCAATGGGAAGCCATTCTCCGTTGGCGTTAACTTCAATAACAGACAGCTCTCCGCGACTGCCAAGGTCATTGTACATCGCCCTTAAATAATCTTCCGAGAGAGGATCTTTTTGTTCGGGGGAAATAACTCCCGCTAATACAACCGGATCGGTGTACCATATTTCTGCAAGTGCAATATCAGACTCCACAAACTTGCGAAGTCGTATTTCAATATCAGTGAAATCCATAAAATCTTTGCTTTTGCTCGCTCTGTTAACAGTATCTATTTAGAGATCTTACTTAATGCAAATCCTTGAAAATCAGGAACATCTTTACCAGTTGCCATCTTTAGAGCTTCCATCGGCTGGCCGACAGCTGTGTGACGATAAAGAGTATTCTTCAAAGTTTTCCCCAGCTTCTTAATAGACTCGTCATTCCACCCTACTGATTCAATCTCTGCAAGGTAAGTGTGTGCTACCGTCATTGCCCACAGATACATGTAGCAGTTCGCCAAATAGCCATTTAACGTAAATACCGGCTTAGCTCCCCAAATGCGTCTGTCCCCTTCGAAATAGGGACTGGCAACAGTGTCCTTTGTGATTTCATTTAAGACGGCCTGTAAATCATCTTTTGCAGGATCAAAAGTGGAATACATTGCCAAAGACAAACGCGTCAACCACAGAAGACCGTGCGCACGCTCGTCGTTTTCCTTCCTTAGGAAATCCCTCAGCATTTCAATTTGCGAATCAGAAAGCGAGTCGCCCGTTTTATAATGCTTCGAAATTCTTTTAAGAATATAAGGCACCTGTCCCCAATACTCCAGCACCATACTTTCGAACTCGATAGAGTCATCCTGCAGGCGGAATGAAGGGCTGATTGTCTTGGTACTTTTCTTTTTTAAGAAAATCGCCAGCAAATGCCCAAACTCATGGAAAAATCCTGATAGTTCTTCGATATCGAATAGCGAAGGGACTTCTTCCGTAGGTGAAGGCATACCAAAGGACATCAAACCAATAGGTCCAATATTCTTACCATTCACGAAAGACGGCTCTCTTAGCGTCGCATAAAACGCTCCGATGTTCTGAGTGCCAACGATCTTTTCTCCGGCTCTTTGATATGGGTCAATGTAGAACCCACCAAGCTCGGTGCCGTCAGAATCAAACATCTTATAAAACTCAACATCAGCATTCCAGGAACCCACTTCTTGGGTGGCATTGACGATCCGAATCGAAAAGCATTCCTCAAAAAGTTTGAAAATTTCATTTTTGGTTTCTTGATAGGGAAAGTATTCAGAAATTTCTTCCTTATTGAAGCCATTCGCCTCTTTATAAAGTCGGCCGTAAAGCGCAAGATCCCAAGGCTCCAGATTTTGAATTCCGTCTTTGGCAGCCAAGTCCCGATACTTGTCATGAAGACGTTCCTGGGTTTTCTTAAATGGCGCAGACAGGGATTTACAAAGCACATCCAACTGATTCGCCGTCGCGGAATTAAACTCCAAAGCATTTTCCAAAAAGTTATCAAAGCCGCGAAGCTTCGCCAGTTCTTTTCTGGTTCTCAAAAGGTTTTGAATGGCCTCAGTATTGTCACTCTCACCTTCTGAAGCGAGTTTTCTTTTTTGAGTGTAGATTTCCTTTTTCAGCTCACGGTTACCGGAATACTCCAAAAACGGCATCTCAACACCGGACGTGAATGAAATAAACCAGGGACCCGTCTCTGGAGTTGATTCGTTCTTTTCAAAGTGAGCATTGAAGTGTTCAGAAGCCCGAACAACCCATTGCTGAGGAAGATCACCAAGATCCTTGCGATCTTTGACAACGACTCCGCCGGCTTTGGTGGCCTTATTTAGATTTGAATTAAATATCTCGGACCATTTTGAAATCTCTTTATTAATTTCAGAAATAGACTGCTTAGTTTCAGCATTAGTCAGAGTCCCTTGGTTCTTAGCGCTTCTCAAAATACTTAGTATATAGTTTTTCTGCTCTTGATCGAAGCTCTGATATTCGGCACTGTCTTTTAGAGACAGGACTTTCTCAGCTATTTCCGTGGAAGAAGAAAGTTTAGCTTCTAATTCTGAAAAGTCAGAGAAAATCTCCCCGTAGACTTCTTGATAGTCATCATTCGAGATTGAATAGACATAAATCGTGATCAGGCGACTTGCAAAGTGTGCCACTAAAACGTCAGCCTCACTATACGGAACGATTAAGTTATCCCAAGTTGGTGTTTCAATGGCTTTTAGGCGGGCTATTGCGGAATCAATTTCACCGCTAAGCTGTTTAAATGCCGATCTGATTTCTTCTTTTGAAGAATGAGTTAATTGAAAGCAACCATCGGGACTTAAAAACCGCTCAGACATTTGAAGCTCCTGTCGAAAAAATAGACAACAGGATAAAAAGGGAAAAACCCGTCTATACGGAGACCTTCATATTCTGTTTGGCTGTACCTAACCAGAACTTGCAATGTGAAGGCCACATAATTTGGAATGTTATGGAACAGGCTTTGAACCGGGAAACTAAAGTTAAGACAATGATTTTTCCATGAAGTTAACTTCCGGATGCCCCGGGCGAGGACCTAGATTTCGCCAATCGTTCTTTTCATAAAAGAGCTTCAAACCCAATGACACTGCCAGTTGGGTCTTGAATCTGCATTATTGTCCTCTGAGTTTCGGGAACATTCAAGGGACCACGGTATAGCTTACCGCCAAGCCCCTCCACTTTCTTCAAAACCGCATCAATATTGTCAACGAGCCAATACCCAACAGATCCCCCTTGAGAGTGGGGATTCTTAGAATCCGGCATTGTGATATCAAAACAGCTGCCGCCAATTTTAAAAGAAACAAAAGATTCCAAGTCTTCAATCGGCTCTTGCGCAAAAAGAGCAGCATAAAAATCGCGACTCTTTTTGATATCGTTCGAAAAAATACGAATGGCTGATACTTCTTTAATTTTGAAACTCACAATTCAATCCTTCTTTGTCGGACGCTTAAAACCCACAATAATTTTGTACTCATCGAGTTTCGCAAAATCACCAAGGAACCAGACTACCGGTTTTCCATTCTTTTTGGATAAATGCAGAATTCTATCATCACCAAGACAAACCCCAACATGTGCACCAAATGGATCAAATGTTACTTGGCCAGACTTTTCAACGCTATTGCGGCTGCATTGAGTACAGCTTTTCGTTTTTCAATCTTCATCAACTTTTTTAACTTTGGAACCGCGGAAACAATATTCAACTTCTCACACGCCATAGCGGCATGTTGGCGAACATACCATTGCTCATCACTCAACGAACGAATTATTGCAGAATTTGATGAGCGGTCCTTTATTTCAACCAACGCATCAATAACATTGATGCGGATTCCCCCACTTGGATCCTTTAAAAGAGCTCTAAGAGCTTTGGTCGCAGGTTTATACTTCATACACCCTAACCCCCGCACAGCATGCAACTTCACCGTCATACGACTGTCTTTGAAGGCTTTGATTAAAACCGGACCAGCAGATTTATCACCTATGGCCCCTAAAGCCTGAAGGCTCCATTTTCTAATTCGAGGCTGCGACATGTCTGCCGCAGCTTCAATCAAAGTGCCCACGACCGGCTTACCGATTTTAACAAGCTTTGCGATTACTTTCTCGGCGGCTTTATCGCTAGAAGTATTCAGTGCCAGAATAAGTTCACTAAAATCTTTAGACATCCTATACCCACCTAAAGCTTCAGAAAAGGAGCAATCTTCAAAGATATATCTTCAAAGCTCCAATTGACCATCTCATTAAGAGAGTACTTCTGAGAAGCTCTCCGGGCAAGTAAGAGCCCAACACAGTACCCTGCCCTTGCAGGTGTATCCCCTTTTTGTCCACCAACCAAAAACCACTCACCATAGATCTTTTGAGTTTCTTTAGAGGATATTTTTTTATTAGCTAAAGGGGAATACTTTTGAAACAAGCTCTCACCATGCGCTTCGCAGTAATCGCCAAGTTTTGCATCCATAAGTAAATCACTCAAAGAAGCCTGCGGATTCATAACTCCGGTAACGTGCGTTGCCAGCCCCTCGAGCCATGCTGAATGCAACAGAGTCCCTGATGCCATAAACTTTTCTTCGGTCAGGCCCAACTTCTTTCCGTGATAGATATGAAAGATCTCATGAGGATAAAGAACCGACTCATTGGAAACAGACTGTGGATCGTGTTTCTTGATAACAATAGTATCGATGCCAAAGGTAAGAACCAACTTCCCGTTAAAATCAGGGCCCTGCCCATTAAACATCAATAAAGAAGGCATTGCATAGACAGACACATCCGAAAAATCAAAATCTGGAAATAGCACGCCAAAAGAGTCGATATGCTTTTGCAGCTTAGATTCAAATTGATCAAACTCGGCAATAATTTCTGGTGAGTACTTTTTTAAACTAGGAAAAGCTTTTTTAAACCTTTTCTCGTAAGCCGCAACCCAGTCGTTATTATTCTTGGAGCCACCAATCAGTTGCTGATACAGCGAAGGGTTCGTTTTCTCCACCACTTCGCGCCACTGAATCCATGCGGACGAATCATCAAGCTTTCCAGACTTATTTATAAAAGCCTTAAAGGCGCTACCATAGTTGGTCAGCAAAAGGCTGGTCTTATTTTTTGGGATGGATGAAATATCCGCAGCCCGGGCAACATTCAAAAATGCGAAAAGCAGCCCGAGAATAACAATCATATTTGCGTTCATAGCACCCACTTTGTTAATCAGGCTTCTTATAATGGCAGCTACCATTATCGGGGTGTTTGAATTTCAGGAGGGGTCGTTATTGGAGCCTTTTGTGCGTCCCGCCCCAGAATATAGCCTGCAAAATAAGCAGAACAGCCGATCAGGGCCAAAATCATCCATTTTTTCGCGCGGCTCATCAAAATTGCTTTCATTTTTTTAGTTTTAGCCGTTGACAAGGGACAGTGGCAACTGTAATTTTGGCTTCTCTTTGAGCGCGGGAGTAGCTCAGTTGATAGAGCGATGCCTTGCCAAGGCATAGGTCGCGGGTTTGAGCCCCGTCTCCCGCTCCAATTTTTTTTGGATAAATTATTAAACCCCGATAGCAATATCGGGGTTTTTCTTTTTCAGCCCTACTTATCAGCAACGGTTAATAATACCGCCACTCTTGTTGGTGGATCACACGCTTGGTACGGACGCGAAATTTCGACCTACGATAGTTATGAAAAAGCGAAGAAACAATCGCTTCAAATCCCTATATAGGAATAATTTACAAGACGTAACCATCGAATTTTACTAACTAAATTACGTCATATTTCGTCAGTAGAGAAACTTCAGGCACCTGCTACCTTGCATTCAAATTTAAGAATCTAAGAAATAATTTATTGCTAGGGAGTTTCCCATGAACAAACGAGCTTTTCTAATAACAATCGCCAGTCTATTTGCTTTCTCAGCATCCATCGCAATTGCGGGTTCCGAAAATAGGCTTATCGAACGAGTCGGTGTAGCAGGCGCAAAAAATATCTCCCATCCCACATGTGAGATTACAAACTATGCGGCAAATTTCGAGGTTGAATATATCGTAAATGATGGCTGGGGTACTGTCTGGAAAAGTAAATCGAAATATCGTAATCAAGCTGACCTTTACACCGGAGATGTCTCAGACCTTGATTTGAAGGTCATTCAACAGCTCAAAAAAAATGGGTTTAAAATTTCAGCGGGAGCGTTTGAAGATCTTGAAGTTAGTCCGCTTACTTTCTACTTTTCAATTTATTCTTTAGATGAGCCCGCTTTTGGAGACTGGTACACTGATAGATTTATGGCGAAGGTCGAATTGCTAACCAATGAATACGCGCTTAGAGGGGACGTTATAAGTGGTGTCCAGGCATACTCCAAAAGCTTCCGTATTGCTGGGATTTGGTCCTCCCGCAACGAGACTCGTGTTGCTGCGACCTATGACGCTTTGTTTGAATATGTTCTTGCCAATTTACCAACATGTACAATTGCTAAGTAAAAAATAAATTGCGCGCGTGTCTTCCGTTTGAAAAATATTAAAAGGAATATTTATGAAATATGTGGTTGTGGGATTATTTTTAGCATTGTCTACTGCAGCTTTTGCGAAAACTGATATGAGTGTCGTCAAAAACGTGAGCTTTAAAGGACAGAAAAAATTTATTCATCCTACTTGCGAAATCACGGATTACTTATCTAAATTGGCTACAGATTATACGCTTGCAAATTCAAAAGAGTTGGATTCTTGGAAGGGTAAATCCAAATACAGATTACTAGCGGAAAGAGGTGCTGGGCAGAATCTTTCAAAACTTGATTTTATTTTCATTGAAAAGTTGAAAAGAAATGGATTTACCCTCTCCAGAGATACCGCAAATCCTTCTAATTCTGTACACGTCAGAGACGAACTCACTTTTGCAGTTCACGTGTTCGAGACTCTCGGCTTCACAAGAAAGCATTTGGTGCGGACGGACGATGGACCTATGTTCAAACCACTTAGCTATACAGCAGGCTACCAAGCTCTAGCATTTATTGCTCCAAAAGAAGAACGTCATAGGGCAGAAAAAAAGGGTCAGGTTTTTTCTGCGGAAACAAAACTATTCAAAGGTAAACCTTCTGATTCTGAAATTGCCCGCTGTTACGATGCTATGGTTAATATTGCCCTTGATAACTTACCGTCCTGTGTAAAAGGCCATTAGTTTCCAGACTCCTGGGGACGAAGATGCCTCACGCGCATTCGTCCCTTATTCTGAAAGTCTGGAACCTTCGGAAAAATTAACTTCCTGCATCCATAGCTTGTCTATATAGGTAGGACTGCAAGCGTCAGATACGCGAAGGATTTTTAAACTAAAGACACGATCTTCGTTACCCAGAATGATATCCGCATCAAGTTCTTTAGAACGGATAAGATGTTTCCAATTACCCACAGCGCGATAGTTGCGCGGATTCAGTTGGACCTGGCACAATTTGTCTTCAGCGGATGTGAGATTTATATATCCCTGGGCTTTGCCAGATTTTGAGAAGTTCACGTCCATTTTTATGTTCCCAGACGAAAAATTCACGCGAGTTGTATTACCATCACACGTGATAGATTGCACTCCGGCTTGTCCTTTTTTTGCCTCGCCTTCGGTGCGCAGATAGACGTATTTTGTACCGTTCATCAAATAGGTGGTTGCCGTGAATTGGTCCATGCCTCCAGTTGCATTTAGACTTGCGTTAATACAGCTGTTTTTGCCAGCATTTGGATTGGTTAGAGCATTATATAGTTCTGCAAGTGTAGCTGTCTTAACTTGGCGACCACCAATACTTTTGCTGTCAAAGATCGTTCCGTAGTTGTCACGAATCATCGACAGATCACAATTCTTTTTTATTTTGTAAGAGCTTAAGTAATTTAGTGCTTCATAGTCGAGCACGGGAACCAGGAATGTTGCGTTTTTAAGACTCAACACACCCCCGCCACCTTCTCCATAGTCCCCACCTGTGCGTTGTATAGAGGAACCTACCTTACTATCCTTCAAGTCTTTGATAGCTTGTGAGAGATCCTCATAGCGCATGGTTTTAACTTTTTGTGGATCAATGGAAATTTCTTTGATGATCACTTTCGTTTGTGGATTAGGTTCTTTCTCGGCTTTAATCCACTCAGACGATTCTGCAGTCGAGTCATTACAGATCTCCGTGTAAATTCTTTGTGAACCATCAGAAAGTGTCTGTACCATTTCTTGGCTTCTCTCTAAAACCCCTGCCGTGACTTTTTCAACATAGCGCAGACGAAGCGCGCGACCCGCATCCGCATCTTTTGAAGACATCAAACGCGGCAGAGCTTCCAGAATTTTTGGTAAAGAAACTCCTAAAGAACGGGATCCGTTGATTTCGACTTTGGTGAGCATGCCCGCTAGATATGGCTTGTAATATAAATCCTCATTCGTCAAAGCCATAGCGGCTTCTTCAGGAGTTGGGTTTTCGGGGGCTGCTTTTACAAAGAAGGGGCTCCCGCTGAATCCAGGTCGAATTGCAAGACTTTCTACAATCAAAGAATGTAGACCCTCTGCCATTTGAGTGAATCCGACTATCTCCATATCTCCGCCGTAACTGTTAAATCGTTCCGGAGTATTGGGAATTATTGATGGCACCAGGTAATAATTCATTTCCTGGTTTTGCATGGCAAATTTTAAGACTTGGGAGGTGTGCTCTGGAACCAAAGCATCGGCCATAACTTTGCGGCGACCTTTAATGTTATTCAAACTTTCGTTACGGTCTTGGAGGTCGATCAGTGGAAATAAAAAAGATGCTGCCTGCTCTGGAGTGTTGAGCAACGCTAAATCCAAAGTCTCTGACTTGTTTTTTAAAGTTAGCGGAAAACTGCGACCGCCGCATTCTCCTGCTATAAGGTTGGAACCCGCGATAACGTGGGCTGGTAAAAGAATGTGAGTACCTTGAGTTGATTTAAGAACCCAACCCACACCTTCTTGTGCATAGATTTTATTTTCTGAATATGCGTATGAGCGAACTTTGATAATTTGACAGGCGTTATGATCTTTGACTGCGCCGGGCCCCGAGATAACAGTCGGATTCGCCAAATTATCGCGTCCCAAGCCGAAGCTTGGATAGCTCATAAGGATGAGGGCTAAAATAATGGACGGCATACAATTAGTTACAAGTGATCTGTTTGTTTTCCAAAGCACCAGAAACGTCGTTCAAGGTCACTGTGATCTTGCACTGACGGTATCTTTCTGTGCGATCCACAACAACTTGATACTTACCGGAAGAATCGCCGTCATATCTTAATTGAGATACGTAATTTACTGAATACTTGGGAAGGTAGCCCAAACGAGCTGCCGCCTGGATATCAGCCTCGGCACCGATCACGCGGGCGTGTACGATGGCTACGCTTTTAGCCTGCTCTTTTGTCATTGCCTGGGTTTGAGTCAGCATTCCTGCCTGAGATACAGAAGCTGTCAATAGCATTGCCAGCATGCCCAAAGCCGTCACTGTCTTCTTCATAAAAACTCCCTTATTCGCAATTAAGCGAGATTAAGAAACTCTCTGGCTTACGATGCAATTCGGGTGCTCATAAATACAGAGACAAACTAGTGACTTAAACACCTTTGCGAGCACCTTAACGCCACCATTTTTGCTTTTTAAATGGCTTTGTAATAAAAATTTTCAACCACATATTTACCATTAATATCAGTAAGTTATCGACACTCCTGCATTGAGCCTTCAGTTCATACTAAATAGTAAAGTAAATTAATCTGTTTCGAAATAATGCGGCGGGTTAAGTTGATCACGCAATCAACTTATTACTTTTTAAAATAGGAGAAAACATGAAAACAACTGTTCTATTGTTTACGGTCGCTCTTGCAATGACAACATCTGCATTTGCTTCCAACACCGGATTCACGAAGGTTCCTGAAAAACTTTACTCATCACTTCAAGCGGAATTTCCAGAAGCCGTTGCCGGTGGCAACCACTCCCAGGATATTCTTCTTGAGAGATTCACCTGCTATTGGAGCCGCACGATTGAGTGTACTGGCTTCACCGCTGACGGAAAATTTTTGGTTCTTGAAGATGAAAATGCAGTGAAGAATATGATTAATGTATTGAATGAAGCCGGAGTTCCACACGATGAGTATCTTGGCCGAAACTGGATCCAAGTTGATCTTCTGTCTTGTTCTCACGTAATGCCAGGATCTGGTCCAGACTTTTTTGAGTGCATGTATAACTACTAATAAATTGGAGAATAAATATATGAAAAATATCACTATGACGGTCGTTGCGCTATTTGTAAGTGTGAATGCTTTTGCTGGAAATTTGGCAGTTGAAAAAGTTGCCGACAAAATGAAGGCAAACGACACAAGAACAATCATCACTGAAGTTGAAAATACTGATGGAAATCCTTGCCAGCCAGAGGGAAAATCATACCTGGTAGAGCTGCAAGTTAAACAGGCTGCCTTTGATCGCGAGAAAAGAAAAGTCGTTTATTCTTGGGAAACTGTAAAGACAATCGGCGTGGATAATGATGGCAGAGTCATGGAAGTCTGTGCTGAATAGAATCAGAGGAAATCTAAGAGGCCTTGTTTAAGGCCTCTTTTCTTATGACTACAGGGACGAAATCGTGCGCAGTTGCTCGGATTTCTGATGGATATTCTCTTTCAAAGCGACCTTCTGGCGATCCGTCAGATTCGTCATCACCTGGGTAATTAGAATCTGCAGCTTATCCTGATACTGCTGGTATGCAGTTCGGTATTCCGGCAGATCAAACTTGTCAGCTTGGGACGTGTATTGCTGAACAAAGTTTTTCATCGCCTCTTTGGATTCCTGGTGAGCGATAAATTCCTTAAATATAAAAGCCTTATTCTTCGCTTTCAGCTCGGCCGGATAAGGGGATGCTTTGACGTTTTCAGCAATCAGTTGTTTTTGCTGATCGGTCAGGGAGCCCACAAACATTTCAAATACGTCTTCATACTTTTCACGATATTTCTTTTGAAGCTTCGCAGTGTCCTGAGCTTTTTCCAAGTCCTCTTGGTTTTTCTTAAAGAAGGACTTTTTGAAATATTCGATCTGTTTTGTGTCTGTAGAACTGATGAAATCCACTGCCGTTGTTTTGAAATGCGCATTAATCTGATCAATGTCTTTAAAGAACGCGCCAAAGTAGCCCGCAACCTTTTGATCGGTTAACGTTCCACCGTCTACGTCTTTCTGGATTTTATTCAATCGATCCATCCACAGAGGCAACAACGTCGCCTTGATTTCAACCAGATCCTTTTTGATATCTTTCTTAAGAGCCTTGCTTTGCTCGGAAGAAATATCAAAATAGTCATCCACCTTGGAGGCGATGTAGGTATCCGCCCAGCGATATGCGATATCCAAACGACTGCAACCCGAACAAACCAGTATCCCCGCCAGCAATGTGAACAATAATTTCTTCATGCAACCTCTTTGCTTGAGGTTATCAAACCCTTGCTGGGAGCGGGGAACAGAGTATTCACTCCGGACCTTCGCTCTAGGGAAAGTGTTGCATCTTCATATTCCACAGGACTTATTGGTTAGATATGACTGCGATAATCCGCGTCTGGGCGGTCTTCCTCTTCTGTTTCGTCTTTCGAGGTCATCGAACCTGGGATTTTATCTGCCAGGATATCCATGCGCTCTACTATTGGTGGACGAGCCAGTAAGTCCGGTGCCCGCGCGATCAATGCGGCTGCGACCTTTCCTTCCAGATGCGCACGTCGCGCGTATTCATCTGCAAAGGCATCGAAGATGGCGAAGGTTGAAGGACCAATGCGACAGGCGAACCATACTGTGGTACCCACTTCCTGCTGAACAATGGGCAAAGCATCGCGCAAAAAGCACTCAAGCTCAAACTCCCGCCCCGGTTTTGCCTCCAGATGAATGTATAATCCCAGTGTTGTCATCGAGATCCTCCCCACTTCAATTCACGATACTTTCTCGAGGAAAAGTCTCCAAGTGATACAATTGTGTTTCTAATCACAGAATCTTCATTTTTTTAGCGTGTAACACTTCTTAAGTCCTGAAAGATGCCGATAGGTAATCATCGGTTCCAGACAGGAGCCTCAGCAAGGAGTTCAGTATGTTAAAATTAGCAGCAAAGATGACACTAGTACTATCAATCCTGGGTATGAGCGCTTGTGCCTATATCCCTGTTCAAGAAGAGCCGCGCACTCCGTCCAGTGTGGTTGAGGAATCTGCGAAACCAATGCCATGGCATTATCCATTTGTGCAAAAATCAGGTGGCGCAAAGCCTGGTATTTTCTAATATAGTTTTCATTGTTCTGTTCCTTGAAGACCGGGAGTGCACCCGGTCTTTTTTTTTACATTGAGCGCCGAAATTGCGCCACTGTCTCAACCTGAGACGACCGGTTACTTTCAGATACCCACCTATTCGATTTCACCGAGCACCTGTTGGCCCTTATTTTGTAATAATCCTTTGTGATGAAATACGTCAGGTTTTGCTGTGCAATTTTAATGAGCTTGTTTTGTACTGTGGTGACCCAGGCCGCAGAGATCCAGCTTTATAAATGGACTCCACCTTCAGGTGCGATTGCGCCCCTGATTTTACCCGTGCGCGTGGGCGAAACGCCAGAAGCCGCAGCAGAGAGATATCTTAGTGGTTTAGAACACTCCCCGGATCTTATGGAGTTGTTTCAAGGACAACGCCCCACTACCGCGACAGGAAAATTCAAACTACTTCAAGGTGATCGCGAAGCGCGCGCCCTCTTAGTTGCGAATCTTCCCAAAGACTATGGACCCACTTCCGAGCGTATAAATAACTTTAATATGATGCTTTCTGCAAACGGGCATAGTTCCTTTATTCTGCCGATCGCTGCGAGCTTAGGCTTAACCCGGAATGAAACCCGTAAGTTCTATGAAAAAATATCCAACGAATTCCCTTTGATGGTGGCCTTGGGCGGCGAAGACGTAGAGCCTTCCCTTTACAAGCGAGAAAACTTCCACTCGCACAGCACTAATACTACGCGGGATCAGTTTGAAATGGCTTTGATCAAGTATTATGTTGCAAGCGCAAAAGGTTTTCTGTTGGCCGTTTGCAGAGGTTCGCAAATCACCTCTGCGGTTTTGGGTTATATAATTTTGGGGGACGTCCCATTTCATGTCGGTACCCAAGTTGCCCACGGAAAAGACTGGCACGACATAGAAGTTAAAAAAACTTCACATGGAATACTTGCCTCACTCTTGCCAGCTGATTCCAATAAACTATTTGTTAACTCCTTTCATCATCAGGCCGTCCAGTTCAAACCCGGTGGCCCGTTGGAATTGGCCGCCACCACACCTGACGGAGTGACTGAAGCGACCGAATTCAAAAATGGCCGAGGCCTGCTTTTGCAATTCCATCCTGAGTTTATGGAAAACAAACTTGGCGCCAACATAATAAATAGAGTCGTCGAACAAAAGATGCGCGTGATGGCTCCAAGCTGCTCTAAGGTCTTTCAGCACTAAGTCTAATTTTTACTCCATAGTTTCACCTGAATCCCCGATTTGCCGATCTTCTTCCTACATCTTTCAAAAGGTAGGACGTTATGAAAATCGGCTTTTGGATGAAAGGTCTGGTATTCGCGGCATCGTTTACGGCTTTCACGGCCAGCGCACAGACCACCGACAACATGGTTGAAATCTTATGGGCCGGCAGCGAGCATCTTTCATTGGGTGAAAGTGGCGCATTAAATGCCTGTCGCGACTTGGGGATCAATAAAACAAAATGCCCGGTTAGCAACATCCCGCGCGGCGATGGAAAAATCCAATTTGCCTACGGCGAAATTTTGATGGCAGCGGATTTTTACAATAATCCCGGCGAATTCTATTCAGATCGCCGTAAAGGCATCAAACACGTGATCAAGTGCACCCATGCGGAAATCCATGGTGACAAACCCAAGACGTGCAATAGCCTGGCGACGTTCTTCTCGATGCCAAGATATCTGGGTGTTGTAACTAAGAACTACAATCACTTCGGCTGGTACAATATGAAAGACTATGTGAAGTACCATCAGGAAGCCATCGACAAGGCCCTGAAATCTTTTGAACTGCGAGAATCAAATCCAGAAAAAAGTCTGCAATTTTATCAGCAGGCCATGGTTCTTAATGCTTTTGCCGATCACTATCTGACGGATGCATTCTCCTCTGGACATGTGCGAGTGCCTCGCGTGCAAACTGCACAATGGGGTAAAGACAATTTCAAAGGTCTTCTTAAAAAGAACCGCGGTGATCTGGTGACGATGCTTTTGCATGATAACGAAAGCATCAACTTGCACACCGGTCACGAAGAGGGTTTGCCAGTTGCAAACTCTTACGGCGATCAATGGACGACCCGTGGCGATGGTCACTTGCACATCGACAGCAATCCTTTAGATCCGGTTCGCTTGCAGCCTGAAAATGCAGTTCGTGAATCTGTAAAAGAAGTCCTGATTGCAGCCTTGTATGGTATGCCACCCAAGGGTGTTTTTGCGGCAACCTGGCTGGTTCCCTTCAACAAAGACATTCCATTTCACGTGAAGTTTTCTGCGGAATATCAGCACATGAGCAAAATGGATTTCGTAAATTCATTCTTCCGCAAAATCCCGCTGATCAAGGCAACACACATTGTTCGTCAGGACCTGGGCCGCTCCCTTGAAGCCATGCCCGAGATTTTTGCAGAGTTCCGCAAGGCCGTGCGCAAAGATATTCAAACCACACCCGAGCTGACTCGTCGCCTGCCGGCTGCCTACCTGGAAGCCTTTAGTAACGTTAACTAGCACAACAGCAGCACTTTGTTGCGTTGGCTCGTGACTCCCTGGATGCTATGAGTTAAATCCATAGCATCCGTGGGGGACATCATCAAAAAGCACATCATCCTGGCATCGATATTTTCAGCAGCCCTGGCCATTGCCCTTCTTTTTGCCCTGAACCATTATCAAAACCGCCAACCTGACCTGGGTGGCGATTTTCAAGCAAACTTCAACGGCACCACCTGGAAGTTTTCAGATGATCCTAAAAAGTTGAACCTGTTGTATTTTGGCTACGCAAAATGTCCCGACGTCTGCCCGATGGCTTTGTCGTATTCTTCTCAAGCCCTCAAATCCTTAACGGATAAAGAGCGCGAAAACATCCGTCTTATTTTCGTCAGCGTGGATGTTGCCAATGACACTCCAGCAAATGTGGCAACCTATGCCCAGCAGTTTGATCCTGCCTTTATTGGTCTAAGCGGAACAAAAGAAAACATCGACTTCGCGGTCCACCAGTTTGCGGCAAGTTACATTGAAGAGAAAGACCCAAAATCCTATCTGGGCTATTCGATCTCACACACAGACCGCATTTATTTCTTGAATAAAAAAGGCATCGTACTGGATACTTTACCGAATCCACGATCCGCAGAATCCATCATTGAAAAAATCAAGGAGAACCTATGAAATCTATGATCCTATCAGCAGTTATGGTTTTGATTTCCTCTGCAGCTTTCGCAGCGGACATCGAAATTTCAAATCCCCATGTATTCGCCCCTATCAAAGGCACAAATACCACAGCGGGCTTCGGAACAATCAAAAACACATCCAAATCCGAAGTGACGGTAAAAATTGTTGAAGCAAAACCCTTCAAAGCGGTTGAACTTCACGAGTCTTCTGAAAAGAACGGCCGCATGACCATGACTAAAATGGAAATGTACAAAATCCCAGCGGGTCAGACATTGGAACTAAAACCAGGCGGGAACCACATCATGCTTTTCGATGCGACAAAGCCAGTTCAGGAAAAACAAACCATCGTGATCAAAATGATGGTTAACGATAAAGAACAAACTGTGAACTTCCCGGTCATCAGCCGTATGTCCAAAGAGGCAAAACCAGAAGAGAAAAAAGAAGAAGGCCATCATCACCACTAAAGCGTGGTTTTGAAACGCTGCCAACTGAACGCGATGGCTGCAACGGCCATCGCGGCAAGTACCGTCACATCGACCATAATCAAATTCGCATCCCCGCCCTTAAGCATAATATTTCGCAAAAGATCAATGTAATAGGTTATGGGGTTCACATATGAAAACATACGCATCGCCCACGGCATATTTTCAATCGGAAACGCCAATCCTGAGAGTAGCATAGCTGGCAACAAAAACAAAAAACCACCCATCATCGATTGCTGTTGGTTTTTAGCCAAAGTGGAAATCAACAACCCCACCCCTACTGTGCAGCACACAAACATCATCGACGCGAACATCAGCACCAAAAGGTTCCCGCGCATCGGCACATCAAAAACAAACACGGCCACAGCCAGAATCAGCGGTATATTACTCATTCCTAAAATCACATAAGGCACGGTCTTCCCCATGATGACTTCCTCAGGTTTCACTGGGGCAGCGATCAAGGTCTCAAACGTTCCCAATTCTTTTTCTTTGGTGATGGACATACTGGTTAAAAGAATCGTGATCAAACAAACCAGCATACTCATCACACCTGGCACCAGAAACAAAGCGGTGCGCATCGCCGGATTATAAAGCACGCGCACATCGAACTTTAACGGCAGCTGCATCTGGATTTCATTTTGTGTTCGCTGCAATTGCACAGCATTCACGTAGCGCTCAATACTTTGTCCACGCGTGACGTTGGTGGCATTGATTAATAACTGCAAGCGCCCCTCACCGCGACCAATGCTTTTATCAAGGCCTCCGGGAGGCGCGACCAGCACGGCATCGGCTTCGCCTCCTTGGACCTGTTTAAATGGATCAGAGGTACTGACCTTCGCCGGAATAAACCAACCGGAAGCAATGCAATCACGGTACAAATTCATAAGCGCTGAATCCGTCGGAGCACCAAAAACACTAAGTCTTATGTTACGTGCCTCCGTCGATAAAGCGGTCGCAAAAATAGTTAACTGAATACATGGAGCCAGAAACAGCAGAATCCTCATGCGCGGATCACGCAATGTCTGCCGCAATTCTTTCTTCATGAAACCCCAAAGTGTTTTCACGGCTCGACATCCTTTTTAAATTTCTTGGTCGCAATCGCCAGCAGCACCAAAAGTAAAAGACAAAGCATTCCAAAGGACGGCAGAATCTGCATGAAGCCACTGCCCTGCAAAAATAGTTGGCGACTGATTTCAATAAACCAGCGCGCCGGCAGAATCATAGTAAAGTAATAAAAAAACGGTGGCATGTGTTCGGTCGGAAAAATGAATCCTGATAAAAGCATCGAAGGCAACAGTCCCGACAGCATCGCGAACTGCATACTGAGCTGCTGACTGCGAGTCAGTACAGAGATCAGCAGTCCTTGCGCCAAATAGGTGCATAAAAAAATTAATGCCGAGAGCATGTACAAAATGAAACTTCCCCGAAAGGGAACGTCAAACACTAACTTGGACATCATAAAGACAAAGATGATCGAAACAATTCCCATCACCGCATAAGGCAAAAGCTTACCGACGATGATCGCAAAGGGCCTTACAGGAGTTCCCAATAAAAGTTCCATCGAGCCATTTTCCCATTCCCGCGCCACCGTTAAGGCGGTCAACAAAATGGAAAGAACCGCAATAATCACGGCTGCCAATCCCGGAACAACGAACCATTGGCTGTTCAATTCGGGATTAAACAAAAAGCGTGAATGAATTTCTACGGGATTTCTTAAATCAGCCGCAGGAAATAATTTCTTCATCGACAACTGCTGCACACCCGCCAGATATCCTATCACAGAACCTGCTGACGAGTTATCTGCACCATCAATCAGGATTTGCACTTCGGATTGACGATAAGGAGTCAGGTTGCGCGCAAATTCTGGTTTGATTATCAGCGCCGTTTTGGAGCGTCCCCCATCCAGTGTTTCAATGGCATGGGCTGGACTGTAGACAGCTTTGGGCACGAAATATTTGGAACTGACAAAGGAATCGATCAGGATTCGGGATTCCACTGTTTTGCTGCCATCAAAAATCGCCAGCGGAATTTTATCCATGTTGAACTCAATGGCAAAACCAAAGAACAAAACCATCACAATAGGCATGACGATCGCAACCGCCATGGTGAAGGGATCACGCACGATCTGAAAAACTTCTTTAACCGCGACAGCCCAAACCGATCCCCTCACTTGCCACCGCCTTCAACTTGAGCGATGAAGACATCTTCCAGAGTCACATGTTTGGGGTTCTTATGGGGAAAGGAATGCTTTTTCAAATTCACCGGCGAATCCAATGCAATTAGCTGTCCATCCTTCATCAGCGCAATACGGCCACATTGTTCCGCTTCATCCATATAGTGCGTGGTAACAAAGACCGTTTTACCGCTGCCCGCCAACTCCCGGATCAAACCCCAAAAGCGCTGGCGGAAGGCAGGACTGACTCCTGCCGTCGGTTCGTCTAAAAAAACCACCTTTGGATCATGGAGCACCGAAGCTACCAAACTGACTTGTTGCTTGATACCTCCAGGCAGATCCCGGACCATGGTATTTTCATCTCGCTGAAACTTGATGAAATGTAATAGCTTTTCTTTTTGTATCTTGAATTGGACATCATCCAGCTTGCGCAAAGCCGCCGTGAAGGACAAGTTTTCTGCCACCGTCATGTCGTCATAAAGAGTAAACTTTTGCGACATGTAGCCCACTTGCTTTTTTACTTCCAAAGAATCCGTGCGCACATCAATGCCGCACACATGGGCATCACCTTCGGATGGCGTCAGCAGTCCACATAACACACGAATGGTGGTGGTTTTGCCAGCACCATTGGCGCCTAAGAATCCAAAGATCTCACCAGCCGTGACTGAAAAAGAAACTCCATGCACAGCATAGAAGTCTCCAAATTTCACAGAAAGATCTTTGACCTCGACCGAATTCACAAGACCTCCCCTTGCGCTTCCAGGGAGGAGTCATAGCGTAAAAACACCTCATCAAAGGTTTCGCACTTTTCCTGTCTCAGAATCTTATCCGGAGGGCCTTCAAGAAGTGTTTTTCCATCGAATAGTAAATGCACATCTTCGCACTTCAATGCCTCGTCCATGTACGAGGTGGTCACTAGAATCGTGATATTTTCCTGCTCGCGGAATTCGTATAAAAGCTTCCAGAAGTCCCTGCGACTTAAAGGATCTACACCATTGGTGGGTTCGTCCAAAAACAAAACCTCTGGTGACGCCAGAAGCGAACAGATCAGTCCCAGTTTCTTATACATCCCACCCGAAAGCTGTGAGGCCAGGCGATCTTCGAAACGATCCAGACGAGTCATGGCTAAAAGTTTTTGTCGGCGCTCGCGATAAGTGGAGTCTTCCAATCCATAAAGAGTCTTAAAGAATTCCAAATGCTCATGGATACTGAGTTCGCCATATAGACTTTGCGTCTGTGGCATATAGGCGAGATTACGTCGAACATCAGCAAAAGATTGCTCTACTCCGTCTTTAAAGTATTGAATCCGTCCCTGATCTGCCTTTAACAATCCCATCAGGTGGCGCATCAATGTGGTTTTTCCGGCTCCCTCGGGGCCGATAATCCCATGCACCAGTCCATCCTGGAACTGCATGGAAAGTCCCTTAAGGGCAGGGACCTTTTTCATTTTCTTGAAAAGATCCTGGACCGTTATTTCCATTCCAATGTCATTCCGGGTTTTAGTATTCCTTCAGGATTTGCGAATCTGATTTTTACGCCATAAACCAGGCGCGTGCGCTCGTCGCGGGTTTGCACGTTCTTTGGAGTGAACTCGGCATCGGGATTAATGAACTCAATCACTCCCGGGAAGGCTTTATTGTCCATCTCTGGAAGATTCGCTTCGACTTTCTGATCGATTTTCAATGCGGCAATTTCATCGTGGGGCAGATAAAAATAAGCGTACACTTCTTCCAGATTGCCGACCGTAAATAGCTTGGCTCCGGGATTTACCATCTCCCCTTCCTCAAAGTATTTGGTCAGGATGGTGCCCTTTAGTGGAGACACGACCTCACACCATTGCACGCGGGTTTGCAGATCATCTTTTTTAGCGCGGGACTGATCATAAGATTCGGCTGAGATATTCCCGCCGCGATACAGTTTATCCATCCGATTGAAAGTACTGAGTGCCAGTCGGTAGCTGATTTTCAATTCTTCACAAGACAAGGATAAAAGCTTCTGGCCTTTTTCGACGACCATGCCTTCTTTCACCGGAAGTGTATCAATCACGGCCTGAACCCGGGCAGGAATATCCACTTTTGTAACTTCGACGGTGCCCGCATATCTGAAACTGGATCCGAATAAAAACTGGCGGATCAAAAATGCCGCGATGATAAGAACAACAATGATAACGATAGGAATAATCTTCTTTTTGTTCATAGTGAAAGGCTAGCACCTCCGCAAATGAACACAACGAAAGAAATAAAAAAAGCCGATGTTACATGAACATCGGCTTTTGAATTTTTAAGCTGTAAAAAACGGCTTAGTTTGGTGCAAACCAGCAAAGAGGTCTTGTGCCAACAGCATCACGTGGGCTGTAGCAAGAACCAGCTTTGTAGTCTGTATCAGACAATTTGTCGCCAATCGCAACCGGGCACAAAGCACCTTGGAAGTATGTATCCAAGCGGCATTGAGTTTTCGGGTGAGCATTGTCAGTGCGACGAACTACGGTTTTATCTGGAGTATCGAATTTCGCAGGAACTTTGTCTTTACCAAGAGCCATGAACAAGTTAGCTACTTGCTGACCTGCTTCAGTGATTCTCATACAGATCAATTGATCGTTAACGTTGCTGTATTGAGCTTCGCAACCAGCTTTAGCAACTGGATCGATAGCGATAGTTGCAACGATAGCGGCGTTGTCATCTTGAGCAAACAAAAGACGTAGACACTTCAAAGATGCGAAATAGTCAGAAGCACCTTCGTTAGACGCCCATGAACCACCGTACCAGCTGTCGATCTTAGGAGCGCCAGCATTGTGGTGACCCATTTCGTGGCAGGCAACCAAAGCCATACCTTCGTAACCAATTGCTTGGTGACGAGCCAAACCGCCGTACATATTAAGGATGCGTGTGTTACCAGAACGTTGTGCAGATGCATTTACAGTTCCATCAGTCCACAAGCGATTAACGCGTAGCTTATCGCCAGCTGCTTCAACTTCAGGAGTGTAGATCTTTTCGATACGATCCATCACATCGTTAAATTGTTCTTGAGTGATTCCACCTGTAGCGAACATTCCAACTGGAATGTACATGCTGTTTTCAGGAACGAAACCGTGGCAACCTTCTGAGTGCGTGTGTGTCGTTGTGAAACCTACTGATGCGATCAATGCAACAGCGGCCAAACCGCGCAACAATACCTTATTTGTCATGACTACTCCCCTCCTTGAGTCTAGACGTTGAAAAAATGCTACCCTTACTTCGGGGACAATTACAAATATAAAACTTTAGTCCTGCCGCATGGCAGTAACATTTGTTAGTCTGACCGCAGTTCATAGTCCAGAAAACACACTCGTGAAAAAGCGAGTCAAGAAATCGTCAAATAATTCGATAAGCAAAATAGGAATGGAGAGCCTAGTTTATGAATAATTTGAAATCTTGGTTTCGTGGATTGCGTGGAAAACTGCTGCTGTCTGCGTTCTTACCGGTGATTGCTTTTGCGGTGATGACTGTTATCGCACTCAACAGCACCAACAAATTGGGAACGATGTTGAACTCTGCATATACCGACATGGTCCCGAACATGGATGCTCTCGGCCAACTTGCAATGCAGCGCGCACGCGTTGGATATTTTTTCTGGGCCTCCCTAGGAACACATGGCGCGTCACGCGAAGTCTTTATTAAGAAGACAGTCTCTGCATGGGACGACTTCAAGGCGGCTCAAGAATACTACGAAAAAACTCCGTTTGATGAAGTCGAAGCCACCAATTATAAAGTTGTGAAAGACAAGAAGGAAAAGTTCTACTCCACAACTGAAACGTTGATGGCACTTCTTACCAAACAAACCCCTGAAGATGACGAAAAAGCCCGCACCTCTTTAAATGGTGGTGAATGGCACATCATGGCTCAGGAAGTTCAAAAGATGTCTGAAAAGAACTTCAAACACTATCAGGAACAAGCAACCTTACAAAACGAACAACAAATGAAAGATCGTAAAGCGATGACTCAAATGTTGATTCTGATTGCAGCATTCAGTGCCTTTGCATTGTTTGGAATCCTGATGTGGATCGCTTACCGCGTCTCTAATACAGTCAGTGACATCGCCTCAAAATTGACTGAGTCCGGGAACCAAGTGGCTTCCGCGATCACTCAGCTTTCCGTTGCAGGCCAAACGCTTTCCACTTCTTCAACTGAATCTGCAGCTTCCCTGGAAGAAACAGTGGCTTCCCTTGAAGAAATGTCCTCGATGGTAAAAATGAATTCAGACAATGCCAAACAAGCGGCCACTTTGTCGCAGACTTCTAAAGACTCTGCAGAGGATGGACAGAAAGAAATGGCGGATCTGATTCGCTCGATGCAAGGCATTTCCCAGTCTTCCAAAAAGATCGAAGAGATCATCAATGTGATCGACGACATAGCTTTCCAAACAAACCTGTTGGCATTAAATGCTGCTGTTGAGGCGGCCCGTGCTGGCGAACAAGGCAAAGGTTTCGCGGTTGTGGCGGAAGCGGTTCGCGCCTTGGCGCAACGCTCGGCTGTCGCAGCCAAAGACATCTCTTCTCTTATTAAAGACAGCGTGAATCAAGTAGGTACAGGCGCGAAGGTGGCCGACCGTTCTGCTGATGTTTTAAACACAATCGTGAATTCCGTTAAAAAGGTTTCTGACCTGAACAACGAAATCTCGGCGGCAAGCACTGAACAAACCACGGGAATTTCGCAGATCTCCCAGGCAATGAATCAGCTGGATGCAAGCGTTCAAGGTAACGCCGCTTCATCTGAAGAAATTGCGGCGTCCTCGGAAGAGATTTCGGCCCAGGCTGAACTTATGCGCCGACTGGTTCAGGATTTGAATAGAATTGTGACCGGTGCCACCGAAGTCGCTGAGGCGCAGCCTTCACGATTGGACACACCTAGAAAGACCGCTACACATAATAATGTGGTGGATTTCAAAGCAAAACCCGCCCAGAAACAAACGGCAAAGCACTCTACTTTCAAAAAGGCGCAGAGCGGCAGCGCTTCTGACATGATTCCTTTTGATGAGGATGATTCAAGAGCTAAAGTGGGTACTACGGACGGCTTTTAATCCGTTGCCGTCCGTTCAAAAGTCGTACTAATATTGTGGGGCATGAAAATTCCATTTAACTTGCCCCCACATAGTCACAACGAAGAAAAATACATTGCCCAAGCCATTGCCAATCGCAAACTGTCTGGCGAGGGTGCTTTTAATAAAAAAGTCGTCGAATGGTTCAAAAATCATCTTCGTTGTGAAATGGCTGTCATCACTCCAAGCTGCACATCTGCCCTTGAGATGGCTATGGTGTTAGCCAATATCGGACCAGGTGACGAAGTCATCCTGCCCTCTTTTACTTTTACCTCCACTGCAAACGTGATTGCCCTTTACGGCGCGACTCCGGTTTTTGTTGATGTTGATCCTAAGACTTTGAATATGGATGTCGATGCGATGGAAAAAGCGCTGACTCCTAAAACCAAAGTGGTGATGCCCGTTCACTATGCCGGTGTTGCCTGCGAAATGGATCGCATCATGGCGTTATCCGAAAAGCATAACTTCATTGTTGTCGCTGATGCCGCCCAGGCTATTTTTTCATCCTACAAAGGCAAGCCCACAGGTGCCTGGGGACACATGGCTGCTTACAGCTTCCATGAAACTAAAAACATCGTCTGCGGAGAAGGTGGCGCCTTGGTCATTAATGACAAGCGCTTCGTGGATCGCGCAGAAATTGTGCGCGACAAAGGCACCAACCGTCAGCAGTTTTTGAATGGCCAGGTAGACAAGTACACTTGGCAGGACAAGGGCTCTTCGTACCTGCAGTCTGAACTAGCGGTGGCCTTCCTTTATGCACAACTTGAAGAAGGCGAAAAAATCACGGCCCAACGATTGGCTCACTGGAATCAGTATCATCAGGGTTTTGCAGATCTGGAAAAACAAGGTCACCTGACTCGCATGCAAGTGCCGGGTGATTGTCAGGGCAATGCACATATCTATTACTTCAATTGCAAGTCGCCTGAAGAACGCGCCAAGCTGTGGGCGTACTTGAAGGAAAACGATATTCAATCCACCACTCATTACGTCCCTCTTCATTCTGCTCCGGCAGGTGTGAAATTTGGCCGAGTAGCTGGCTCCATGAAAGTCACCGATGATCTGGCTAATCGCCTGCTGCGCATGCCGATGTATGCGGATCTGACGAAAGAAGAAGTGGCCCACGTCATTGATAAGGTTCATGCCTTTTATAAAAGTCTTTAAAGGATAATTTCAGGATGAAACCCGTTCGTCTGTTGCATGTCATTCATTCTTACTCGTGGGGTGGCCTTGAGCTTTACTCCACGGAGCTTATCTGCAAATTGCAGCAAACTTCAGTTGAACAGTGGGTTTTGTGTTTTGAAGATTCACGGATCATCAAGGAATTGCGTGCCCACGGCGTGCGAGTCCTTCCCGTCACTTCAAAAAAACTTTCAAAATTTGAAAAAGCCAAACTGATTAAAAAAGCGATGCGCAAGCATCAGATCACGCATTTACATTCGCACACCCGCCTGGACATGTGGGCAACGTGTCTGGCTCGCTGGTTTAACAACGACGTCAAACACATTTACAACCTTTATATGAATGCTTTGCCTAAGCGTGACTTCGTTCATAAATTACTATTTAAACGCGTCGATGCTTTGTGCAGTTCTTCAGAAGACATTCTTAAGGACGTTAAAAAGAATTTCCCTATCGCTCCTGGGAAACTGAAACTGATTCGCTATGGCCGGGAAACTGAGAAGTTTGTCGCAGCACCAGAAAAGCGCCAGGAAATTCGCAACAAGTACGCTGTTAAATCAGAGCAACTGGTGATCGGAACTTTGTGCCGTATTGATGCACAAAAAGGTGTTCGTGAGCTGGTGGAAGCTTTGGACTATCTTTCCGACGAAGAACTGCAACAGGTGCAGATCTGGGTTATTGGCGACCGCACCATTGTCGGTCATAACGACAGCGGCGAAACCACATACGAAGAGGAATCACAAGCTTTGTACGAGTGGATCCTGGCGCGCGCGGCTGGTGAACGTCTTAAAGGACATTTGCAGCAAATTCCTTTTCAGCGGGATTACGTTCCTTATATTGATGCCCTGGATATCTTCACCCTGGCCTCCTACAACGAAACTTATTCACTGAGCGTGATCGATGCGATGATGATGGGTAAAGCGGTCATTGGCACTAATGCCGGCGGAACTCCGGAACAAGTCGGCGGCACTGAGCGTGGGATTCTGGCTGAGCCCCGTTCGGGACAAGCTTTGGCTGATTGCATTCGCTATTATCTGGCGAATCCCGAGAAAGCGCACAAGCACGGCACCAAAGGTCGTGATTGGGCCCTGCATAATCACAACTGGCCCAACACTCTTAAGCATTTCACAGAACTTTATCAAAGACTTTAGCGTATGCTTGCGCCCATGCCGTATTTTTGCGGCGACTGCGCATAGACGGACTCCGCTTCTGGCAACCAACCTTTAAGATTATTTTTACGGGTTGCATCCGCTGGATGCGTGGACATGAACTCTGGTGGGGCTGCGCCCTGTTTGGCTGCATTCATGCGATCCCATAACACCAATGATTCCGCGGGATCATAACCTGCTTTAGCCATATAGATTTGGCCTTTTTTGTCGGCGGCAGTTTCATCCCCACGACTGAATTTTCTATCCAAGAAAGTCAAAGCGAAGCCCGCAGCAACACCACCGATAGCACTCCACTTGCGGCAATCTTCAGTTTTACACAAAAGCTGGCCACCAATGACACTCGCCCCGGCAATGATCACACCTGCGTAGCTTTGTTGCTTGGCGCGGATATAACCTTCCATCCCGTGGCGAAGGGTTGCATGGGCCACTTCATGCCCCATCACCGCAGCCAACGCGCCTTCAGATTTAAGAACCGGCATGATCCCGGTGTAAACTGCCATCTTCCCGCCCGGCATACACCACGCATTCACTTCAGGACTGTCGATCAAGACCACTTCCCATTGAAAGTTTTCGCCTGAAGCTTTGGCAATACGATCAGCCACTCGCTGCACCATTGCGGTCCACTCTTTATTGGTCGAAATTTTGGATTTCTTTTTTATTTCCGCATAGGCCTTTACAGCCTCAGCGTTGATGTCTGCCTCATTCACCTTTGGTTTCATTGATGAACAACTGACCAATAGCGATGCCACTACAAATAGAATAAGACTTCTTTTTCTCATACTTGAAAGATAGCGTATTTTAGGAAATTGACAAGACGTTCTCTGCCCATTGTTCTGCAACAAGGGACAGAGAATTAAAATCTAAGACACACCCATGGCGCGAAGCCCCTGGACGACGATCACCACCAGAACATAGGCAGCAACGTTGAATACGATAAGCTGACCGATCGCCATCTTGGCAGATCCACTTTCGCGCATTTGCACAGCCACTGTGGTCATACACTGAAGGGCGATCATAAAGAATATCATCAGACCGATAGCACTGCTGACGGTAAAGATTTTCTCTCCATCACTGTTCACCGCCGTGCTCATTTGAGTCAGCAGTGACTGCTGCATGGAATCTTCATTTTCATCAGTAATGTTGAATGTCACAGCCAAGGAAGACACAAACACTTCACGTGCGGCAAAAGCAGAAATCATCCCGACCCCCACGCGCCAGTCGACCCCCATCGGCTTCACCACAGGCTCGATCACTTTACCCAGCTGACCGACATAAGACTGCTCAAGTTTATCGTGGGCATTATCCATATTGTAGTTGGGAAAGTTCGTGCCAAACCAGATGATCACCGCAAAAACGAAAATCACCGGTCCTGCACGTTTCACGTAGTTCAAAGTTCTGGTCGTTGCATGATGAACCAGCACACGCATTTTAGGACGACGATAGATGGGAAGCTCCATCATAAAGAATGAATTATCTTTTTTAGGCAAAAATCTATTCACGATTCCAGCAGCGATACCACCCACGACAATTGAGCCCAGGTAAAGCAATGCCAACGTGAAACCCGCAAGCCATGGAGATTCACCATGGAACATGAAGGCGATTAACAAGGCATAAACCGGAAGTCGTGCCGAACAAGTCATCAGTGGAATAATAAAGGAAGTAATCCAGCGATCACGACTGGACGAGATATTGCGGGTCGCAATGATCGCAGGGATTGCACAGGCAAAACCAGACAAGATCGGAACGAAGGAGCGACCACTCATCCCCAGCGCGGAAAATGGACGATCAATCAGGGTTGCCGCGCGGGCCAGATAGCCTGAACTTTCAAGCAATCCAATTCCAAAGAACAAAATAAAGATCTGCGGAACGAACACCATAAATGCTGCAAAACTGGAAACCACTCCGTTTGCCAGGAAGTCCGCCCACAAGGTTCCAGGACCCCAGCTTGCCACAAGCTCATTTAACCAAGTGAATCCACCGTCAATCCAATCCATAAACGGCGCTGCCGCCCAGAAGATGGAAGAAAACAAGGTGCCCATGACCGCAATAAAAATTAACAATCCAAACCAAGGATGAAGCAATACGCGATCCATCTTTTCAGTGGTCGCGACGATGCGATTCAGGCGCACTTCGGGTTTTTCGGTTTTGTGCGAAAGAGCTTCATTCGCGATTTTCTCGCACTCTTTCATTTTTTTATCCAAAAGATCAAAGTCCCAAACCTGTGGACGTTGTGGTTTTACATTCAAAGGAATCTTTTGAACGGCGGCGACTACTTCCAGCAAACCACCCGCTAACAAACCATCGAATTGAATTACCGGACATCCCAAAGTTTTATTTAGGTAGTCCATATCCAGTTCGATGCCTTCTCGACGAAGTAAATCCGCCATCGTGATCACCACGATCATCGGGAATCCTGTTTCTTTCACCTGCAAAGCCAATTGCAAATGGCGCGACAGCTGAGTTCCGTCAATGACAACGATAACACCGGTCGCTTCACCGAACTCTGGATTTTCATAAATGGATTTGATCGTTACGATTTCATCAGCACTCTTTGGGTGCAGACTGTAAGTGCCCGGCGTATCCATCGCCAGAACACCGTGTCCCAGATGCGGAGCTAATTTACCCAAAGAATACTCGACCGTTGCTCCCGGATAATTCACGGTTTTAAAACGGGAACCCGTCAGCCAATTATAGAGAGTTGTTTTGCCAGAGTTGGGAGCTCCAACCAGAGCCACCACACGGTGTTCGTTGCTGGCTTGAGCGTGATTTACGACTTCAGTGTCACTTGGGCACATGCTGCCTCCTCACTTCGTAAAGCCAAAAAACTTGTTTTAAAGCGGATCAACAATGGACCACCGAAAGGTGCTCGGCCCAAAACTGTGACTTCCATCCCTGCAGACAAACCCATTTCATGAAGGCGCTCGCGCAAGGAGTTCTCCCCCGCGATCTTTAGGATTTCGACGGTCTGACCGGGTTTTAGTTTGGCATCTAACAAAGTCATCTTTTCCCTCTGAAATGGTGCCTTATTAGTTAAGATTTTAGAGACGTAAAAGGAAGTTCTTTACCCCCTACCTGGACCATTGAAAACCAGTTGAGAACCAGTTTCACAAAGGTGAGGGTAAATCGAAGACAATAGTCGTGATTTTAATAGCTTAGATCAAGTTTACCCCTCCAAAACCGATCTATTTTATAATGACATCCAAAGCGAAAAACCTCCTTGTTGTCGGATTCTGTCTTTTCTCATCGATCGGCTATAGTGCTGAGCTGTTCTATGTGCCGGGGTTCTGCCCGCGCGAATCATTGAAAATTCTTGTGCAAAACAAATCTGCTGAACCCGAAAAATGGTGGACCCAGACCCATGAAAACGGAGTCATCAAAGAACGCTATCAGGAGATCGATGCCAAGTCTGAGATGAAATTGGCGGGCACTGCGTTTTTGCCAGACGACCGGGGATTTTCATTAAAGGCCGCCAATGCCGGGGCTCTTAAATTCACAGCCCTGTGCGAGGATCAAAAGATTCTGCTGGGTTCAGTCACCTCACCTCAAGTAACACATTATCTTCCTGCTGATACTTTTGCGCTTAAACTTTCACTGTTAAACCTTTACTTGAACTCGAATAAAGTAACCTTAAAGGCTTTTGATTTTAACGGAGCACTGATCGAGGAAAAGCTTGTGAGTCTTGGTAAGCACTACGAAACCCAGAACTTAAAGTGGTTTCTTAAGCGTGCGGTTGCCAGAATTGAAGTTGTCGCTTCCGCCAGAGTTCATACGGAAGTATTCTTTGGTGACGACTTAAGACAAAGTCCGCCCGTGGCCTTGAGCCCTATGTCCTTACCTACTGATGAAACTAAAAAGTACTTTTTGATTTCCACAAAAGGACCCAGCGAAAACGGTTCCTTTGTTATTGCTATGGATGATGAGGAAGTGATTTCGACTGCCCGGGAACAGATCCGTAATCCTGAACTTGAGAAGATCGTCGTTGCACGCATTGCGATCGGCACTGGTCTTGGAATCAACCGCAACTTTCAATCCCGGGATAAGTCACCCTACTCCTGGACCGTGACCCATGTGGATTCATTTGGCGACTTTGCGCATTTGGATTGTGATGGCAGTCCCGATCTGGTGGAAGAACGACTGCAACAGCGCTTAAGTGAGGGTGGACGTATTTGCTTTTGGCGTTACCGCGTGGTGCGCGAACTCACCCCTGTTGAAGTAAGTTCGGGACTTCTGGCGCCCTAATTTTAGCGAGGCACCGTGGTGGAGGCCCCTTGACCGGCAGTTTCCTCGACCGTCACGCTAACCAATTGCACGCCATATTGGGCGAACTCTTTATAAAAATCCTCCGCCAACAATCTTGATAGATTTTCAACGCTGGTATTTGTGACCGGAAGCAAAATCACTTCATTCAACGGGAAAACATAAAAGCGATCGCGGAAAGTCACTTCCAGGGACTTGTCAGTTTTTTTGAACTTCATGTCCGGGTGTTTTTCTGGAAGCAGAACGATTTCATCCCAACGATCCAAAGCCGCCTTGATGTATTTCTTGAACACATTAAAATCCATGAAATAGCCCTCGGAATGCTGGGCCTCGTCCGCGGGAGCCTTAATGTCGACTTTGACCTGATAATTATGGCCGTGAAGCTTTTCAGCGTGCTTTTCATCAAAAATCAAAAAGTGAGCGGCTGAAAATTTGAAATTTTGTTTGGCCAAATGCAAGGTGGTCGTGGACATATTTCTCCCTAATGGTAATATCCATAACATGAATTTTGAACTGAAGCAGCATTTTCAAATTGAATCCGCCCGTTTCCTACCCCATTTACCAGCAAGTCATCCATGCTCACGGATGCACGGCCACAGTTTTAAAATTGTGCTGACTCTGGTAGGCCCCTTGGATGGGAAAGTCGGCTGGGTCATTGATTACAATGACATTCAAGCGGCTATGAAACCGATCCTTGAACAAATCGATCATCGCGTGTTGAACGAAGTTCCGGGCCTGGAAAATCCCACGTCAGAGCTTTTGGCGAAATGGCTCTATGACCATGCTAAAAAAGTACTTCCAATTCTGACTCGTGTTTCCGTCGCAGAAACTCCATTAACCGAGTGCGCTTACCCCGCATAAGGACTGGTCCAGTTACGCCAATTGACAGTTTTTCCCTTTAAACTCACTCCTTGCACCTTGTAGAATAAGGTGTTGCTTGGGAGTGAGTTTTTGATTTTAAAGAGCGTGCTTTTTATAACAGTTTTAATGTTTTCAGCGATGGCCTCGGTGACCACTGCGCAAACTGTGAAACGCGTGCAACAACCCAGAACCAAGCCCCCAGTCAAAGCTCAAACTCCGACCCCACAGCCGGAAACGCAAATTTCATCTGAACTCGCAGCCAAAGATGCCCCCTCGACCAACAAACGCGTTGTTAAAAAAACCGAATTCGAAAATTCAATCCAAGCCGGGATGATCGTAAAAACTTTAAAAGCCACCACCTCGGGTGCCGGCAATGATCACAACGTAGCTTTGGATCCCAACACTCCCCCAGGTTTTGCCTTGGGTTGGTCCAATCGTCCTTTGGGAATTTCATTGGAAGCGAATATCGCCAACGGCAGCGCACGTGATGATAAAGTGGCGACCTCTGCTGAAGACTATCAACTTCGCTATTTCAACGGCCGCTTTGGGGCTGAGTTCATCTATCAACACTACAAGGGCTTCAATCAAAGTCCGACGGCCAGTGCGAACAATGATGGCTTTATCACCACGGACGAATACTCTTTGCCTAATTTAAAAATCTCGATGCTGCAGGCGCAGTTCGAGTGGGCTTACTATGGGGTGAGTGCCTTGGAAGCCTTTGGCCCCAACTGGAAAAAACCGTCTGCTGATGGCTTGGCCTTTTATACTTTGTTGGGTTTATCCCAAGTGGACATTGAAAATCCTGAGCCGTTTTTACCGCAAAGCAATCCCGGAGATTACGGCGAAGACGCAACCTTGATTAGAGGCAAATACCAAAGCATGGCTTTGGGATTGGGAACTTCCTATGTGTGGCAGTGGTCCCGATTTTATATTGCGATGTTTGGTAGTGCTCAAGCCGGCCCACAAAAGCAGCAATACGACACAACCACAACCCGCTGGGATAATTTGAAATACACTTGGTGGGTGCAAGCCAAGATGGCTATCGGCTACGACTGGGGTCCCTGGTACATGACCATCATCGGTCACACTCAGCCCGTCAACGTCGACCTAAGAACCATGGACATGTCGTTCTTTTCGCAAGCCGCCGGTCTTTACCTCGGCTCACGATTTTAGGTAACAGTTTCCTTTTTGGAACGCTACGCGTTCCAAAAAGGAAACTGTTACCTCGGGGACTACTTAATCAACGAAGCGTTCACTCGGACTGAGGGTCCCAAGTTTAAATTACTTGCGAATTTTTCTTTGAATGATGGTGGATACAACATCACAACTGTGGAGCCCATGCGGAACATGCCCAGTTCATCACCGCGCTTGATGGTCACGGCTGGAGAGTATTTTTTGTGTTGATACTCTGGAACACCGGCTTGGTTTCCGCGGATGGTTTCATCGAAACTTAATACGATGTGACCTACGTTTGTGGCTCCCACGAACACTGCTGCCACCGGGCCCATGTCGGTTTGAATTTCTACCAAAACGCGTTCGTTGATTGAAAATAGATCTTTCACGTTTGTCGTCGACCACTCGTTCACCGGCCACAATTCGCCCGGCATGTAGCGCACATCACTGATGCCGCCATCCACTGGGGAGTGCACGCGGTGATAATCCGTCGGGCAAAGATAATAAGTCATAAAGAATCCGCCATCCCATTTTTTATGGGCTTCGGGATCCATAGTGAACTCTTTAAGTTCATAGGTGTGACCCTTGGCTTGAATCAGAGTTCCCTTCTCGATGGTCTGAGCTTGGGTGATCACACTGTCAGCAGGATGGACAGCCCAGGCATTTCCTACAGGGCGGATTCCGGGTTTTAGTTTTCTTACGAAAAACTCCCCAATGCTTGGGTATTGGTTATAAGCCTTTTCTGCCTCATCCAGGGCAATGTTATACCACCACGCAAAGGCGCGGATCGAGGTGCTTGCCCACCATTTAGGCCCTTGAAAGTGCATCAGTTTTCCGACGAATCGGCTTAAGCTTCTTTTTGGTAAAATACGAGTGATTGCTGACATATATAAATTATCTAACCGACCATGCCCCCTTTGTCACGGGCGGAACAATCTGTTATACCCTGGTTCACAAAATATTCATCGGTTTGGCGCTTAACAGGTGCCCGCGAGGTAAAAAGCATGGCGAAGATATTCAATAATATCGAAATTCCTATTGATCAGGACTTGGAAGAAAAACTTCAGTGGATGATGCCAGAACATGGCCCTTACCGCATCCTGAGACAAAGCGTCGACGCCCGACGCGCACACTCCCCACATTTCGTATACTCTGTTGAGGTCGCTGATAAAGGCGAAACTCTTAACATTCCTGAGTTCAATTTAGAAAAAATCGCGACTCCAAAAGAGCGCCCTCTTATCGTGGGTACCGGCCCGGCTGGTTTGTTTGCGGCATTGCGCTTTGTCGAGCGCGGTGTTCCCTGCGTTTTGTTTGAACGTGGTTCTGATTCTGGCGACCGCATGAAGGGTATTAACCAATACTGGCGTTATGGAAAATTGGATACGCGCAATAACGTTTGCTTTGGTGAAGGTGGCGCGGGTCTTTATTCAGACGGCAAACTGATCACGCGTATTAAATCTCCGCATATTCCTTACGTTATGAACCGTCTGGTTCAATTCGGTGCGCCTGCGGAAATTCAATGGCTGTCAAACCCGCACGTGGGTTCTGATCGTATTCGCCGTGTGATTCCTAAGCTTCGCGAATTTTTAAAAGCCAATGGCTGTGAAATCCACTTCAATACTCAGGTGACTGAGATTTTGATGGAAGGAAAACAAACTGTCGGCGTTCGCACTGAACATGGGACTGAGTTTAAATCCCCGCATGTGATTTTGGCGACGGGACATTCAGCTGAAGACATGATCAACCACTTAAACGATATCGGTGTGCACTTGGATGGAAAGTCCTTTGCTATGGGTTTGCGTATTGAGCACTCCCAATCCGAGATCAATAAAATTCAATACCGTCAGTTTGCGGATCATCCAAAATTGGGTGCGGCGAACTACAAGCTTGCCGATCATGACGACAAGACTGGCATCGGCGTTTATTCCTTCTGTATGTGCCCTGGTGGTTATGTTCTGTCGGCGGGAACTGAAGCTGATGGTATCGTTTGTAATGGGATGAGTAACTACAAACGAAACTCTCCGTTTGCGAATGCCGCTATTGTGGTTTCCATTGATCATGACAAACTTTTTGGTAAAGACATTTTCGGTGGCATGAAGCTGCGCCGTGAACTTGAAACCCGCGCTTACAAAACAGTGCAGGAAACTGGTGGAACGAAGGAACTGCCCGCTCAAAATCTTTTGGATTTCTTGGGCGGCACTTCGAAAAAAGGACCGCGTAACTTGCGTGCGGGATCTTCGCCGTCAGGCGCTATCAACATCCGTCTGGATGAAATCCTGCCTGCACATATGACGAAGCGTATTCAGGAAGGATTGAACAAGTTCAATCGCAACATGAAGGGTTTCGTGGTCGAGGATGCTCAGCTGTACGGAATTGAATCCCGTACCAGCTGCCCTGTGCGCGTGACTCGCGATAATGATTCCCTGGAGAGTGTTTCCCATGCGGGACTTTACCCTGCAGGTGAAGGTGCGGGCTATGCGGGCGGAATCACATCTGCGGCTTGTGACGGCATTAAAATCGCTGAAAAAATCATAGAAAAACTTATGTAAAGCTTCCGGATTGTTTGGTGTCCGTGTTAGATTATTCCCTCGATGGGAGTCTGCATGGACATTCAAAAAATTCTGGCTGATCTGGATCTAAAATCAATTCCTTGTGAGTACTGCGATGTGCGTGTCGAGGAAGTCTTCGAAAGCAAAGTCTCTTTTCAAAATCACGAACTTGTCACCAGCATTGAAAAGAGCTCTGTCGGCGCTTTCTTGCGCGTGCGAAAAAGTGGTCAGTGGTACTACTCTGCCACTACGGAACTTGCGACTCTTAAAGAACAGCTTCTGGCATTATCCCGGTCTTTGAGTTTTGGCGAAGGCAGAAACTGGTCAAAGCTTCCTGAAAACTATGGTCATTTTGAAAACATCAGCTATTCGAAAAATAATCCGACTTTGACATTTTTAAATGAAAAGGTCGAACTACTTAAACAGTACGATTCACTTTCCACGAAATACCCGCTGGTTAAAACCAGCCGCTCGACTTACGTGGATATCTACAAAGTAAAGTCCTACAAAAACTCTGTGGGCACATCCTATCGTTATGACTTCACTCAATGTGGAACTCATTTTAGTTTCGACCTTGCTGACGGCGATAAAATGTTTTCAGACATGGCCGCTATTTACGGCGAAACATTTGCGGACCTTCACAATAAGCAAGAAGAAATCCTTACGATCCTTAACAACTCTGATAAATTCCTATACGCCCCGCTTGTAACTGCAGGAAAATACAAACTGGTACTAAGCCCGCTAATCACGGGAGTTTTTGTTCATGAATCCTTTGGGCATATGTCTGAAGCAGATAATCTTTTGGGTGACCCGGTCGCCAAAGATACTTGGCAGTTGGGTAAGAAGGTCGCTGCGGACTTCGTATCTATTGTTGATTCAGGCGTGCATCAGGGTGGATCAGGCTATTGCCCGATTGATGATGAAGGTCATAAATCACAGAAAACATATCTTATCAAGGACGGCATCCTATCAGGTCGTCTTCACTCCTATGATACCGCACTGGCGATGGATGAAGCACCGACGGGCAACGGACGAGCTCTTAGCTTTGAGTACGATCCTATTGTGCGCATGACTTCCACCTATATTGAAAATGGAACGACTTCCCTGGAAGATCTTTTAAAAATGGCTGACGGCGGAATTTATATTGAAAACTACAACTACGGAACTGGTGGAGATCTATTCACCATCTCTCCTTCCCGCGCTTACATGATTAAGGACGGAAAACTTTCAACTCCAATTCGTACGAGCGTTATGAGTGGACGGCTTTTTGAAACTCTTCACAACATCGAAGCCATTGCCAATGATTTCACCTTGAAGCATAGCGCCCTGGGTGGCTGTGGAAAAATGGGCCAAGCCCCGCTTCCGGTTTCTGACGGTGGCCCAACAATTCTTGTGAAAGACATGCAGGTTAGCTAATGCAACACGATATCTTAACTTTTTCGACTGATATGACTGAAATCAAGGCCGGTGGCAATCGCCTTACTTCAATTCAAACTCAAAAGATTCAAAAATCAGCGGCGCGCATTTTTAAAAACGGTCAGATTTTTTCCTCTGCTGTGGTGGGTGCGGTTTCGCCTGAACTTCTTTTGGAAAAGGCGGAGCGCCCTGGCAATATGGGATTGGCTTATGACTATGAACTGCCAAAGACGGCTGCTTTACAGAGTCATATTGCTGCAACAAAATCCCGCGATGCAAAGCTTGCGTCTTTCAAAACTTTCTTTGAAGATCTTTGCAAGGACTATCCACATCTTAATTTCAGTGGACGATTTGCGGTCGAGAAAACTGGCAAATCTTTTTCCAGCAGCTACACCGGAAACCTTGAAAGCTCTGGCGAAAAATCTGAAGGCTATTTGCTCTATAAGCGTTTTGGTTCCACAGACTTCGCTGAAGGTTTTTTCAATTTAGATGGTGAATCTCCAGATTTTGTGGAAATTCGTAAAAAGTTCGAGCCTCTTCTGCAAGCTGTCTCCCTGACCTCATCCATTGAAGCCAAGAAAATGCCAGTGTTGATTTTGGACTACGATGACATCACTAGAAGAATCTCTGACGACATCAAACCTGCAAAATTTCATGCGGGTGGCTCTTATCTGTCTGGTAAAATCGGTGACAGCATTTTCAGTCCTAAAGTGACTTTTAAAGATCTGAGCTTTGCACCGGAAATCGGTATGTTTGATCGCTTTGATGGGGAAGGTGTTTTGCATGAAAATCCCACTGTCTTTGAGAATGGCGTTTTCACCGGCGCTCTTTATGATCTGCGCCAAGGTAAAAAGGCCAGCAAACAAAGCACTGGGAACGGTCAGCGCAACTTCGATACCGGCATCAACTGTTATCCTCACAAACTGAACCTCAAACTTGGCAGCACGAAGGTTTGGGATATGATCAAGGATATCCCCGAGTGTCTGGTTTTGGTGGCCAGCTACGGCGGCAGCATCAGCGATCAATGGGAGTTTTCGAATCCCGTTCAAGTCGGTATGTTGTTCAGACACGGCAAAGCTGTGGGAAGAGTTCCTTCAGTCAGCGTGAAGGGTCTTTTGAAGGACATGTTGGGCAAAGACCTGATTGGTATCTCCAGTGATATCTACTCATTCACCCAATCCCCCGCGATCCTGACTCAACTGGAAGTTATCACTCACTAGATTTTGAGTAATAACAAAGTCACTTGATTAAGCACCCAGAGTCCCCAATACTTTCCTTTTGGGAGGTATTGGATGCACATCTTAGGTACTTTGTTGATTGGCTTCCTGGTGGGTCTCGTGGCGCGCTTCTTCATGCCGGGCAATCAAAAACTCGGGATCATCTTCACAACTATATTAGGTATCATCGGTGCTGTTGTTGGTACTTACATCGGCCAATTTTTTGGTTGGTATACAGAGGGCGAGCCCGCAGGTTTCATCGCTTCTGTTTTCGGTGCGATGATTGTCTTGTTTCTGGCACAGATTTTTTCGAAGAAATAAAGGCTGAGACTTTTTTTAATTAAAGCATCTCTCACTACTCAAATCGGAAGATCCTTCTTCTTTGAGTTTATATTGCAAAAAAATGCTTTTTTTGATCAATATCAGGTCAATTCGACACGGTCACTCCTAACATAATAACTTAGCTGACCGATAGAGTATCCATGAGCACTCCTGGAACGTCTTTGTCGACTCTATTTTTATCACTGTCCGTACTACTTTGTGGATGCGATCTTAAATTATTCATCTCATCTGACATCATCAATGCTCCGTCCATTCAGGGTGCCGCGCTTATCAATACCTCCTCCACGGCAAATCAGTATGCCGTCTTCGGAAGTTGCGACACAAATTATCCCGTTATTATTCGACTACCAGATGGATCCACTCAAACAGAGTCTTGCATCGGCAATCAATACTCTGCCATTTTAGACACCACAAATTGGCCGGAAGGCACTGTCGAGTTTGATGTTCAGCAGTCAAATTCCTCAGGTACCATCTACAAAACCACTCAATCCGTTGAGAAGGACACAATCGCCCCCGCCGTAACTGTGACAACAAATGTTCCATCTCCCTACGTGAATGCCGCGGCAGCGACTCACGTTAATATAGCAGGTACTTGCAGCGAAGAAGGTTCTATTGTTTCCATTTCGTTAAATTCGAATTCATGGACCACCTCGACTTGCACTTCCGGTGTATTCTCTGAAACTCTGGATCTATCATCTGCGCCTGAAGGATCCTTGGCGCTTTCAGCTAAACAAGTAGACACCGCAAACAACGAAACCGTGGTCGCGTTTACGACGACAACCAAGGACACTACGGCTCCGTCTGGAAGTATTGCGATTTCAGGTCTGACTCCCAGCCCTTCTGCCGTGATCAACAACCGCACACTGAACTTCACACTACCAACAGATGCCTCTCACTTTAAGGTTTTTGCAGTTAAAGACGAGCTTTGTATTACTCGCATAGCGGACCTGTTGGCATCCACTGAGCTTAACGCTGGCTCTTCCTATACTTTGAATATTTCCTCGGATGGAGCTTACCAGGTCTGTGCGGTATCCCGAGATCTTGCCGGGAACTATCAATCAATACCAACTTCTTCTAGTCTTCTGACAATTGATACGGCATCGAACTTGAGTTTAAACACGCCTATGTTCAATCGCTATCAATCAGGTTATACACTGTCTGGAACCTGTGATGCCGGCGATACCCTCATTATCACCGGGGATGACTCTAGTCTTCCCTATTCGATGCTTTGTCCCATGTCTGGCACCTTTAGCAAGGCTGTCACATTCAGCGGTGCCGACGGCGCTAAAACTTTCACTGTGAATTCAGAAGATGCTTTGGGAAATACGAACACAGCGTCCCAATCTAGAATTAAAGACACGACAATTGCCGTACCCACGATCACAGCAAACCATACGCCAGACTCAAATCCTTCAGCAAGCTTCAGCCTCTCAAACTGCACTGATGCCACTTATGTTTTCATCACAGAAAACGGGACAATTCCAACTCTCGCCAGTCCAGGTTGGGTCGCCTGCTCCACTGCTGCCAATAACTATATTTGGGACTTAACTTCCGGAGCAGATGGTCTGCGCACAGTAAAGTTTTTCTTTCGCGATGAGGCTGGTAACATCAGCGCCGCCAGCAGTATGAATCTGAATTACGATTCTCAAGCTCCGGGAATTCAGATTTCCACAGTTCCAGCAACGATTCCTTCGGGCATCGCTTATGCTTTTTCCTGGAAAATCACTGAGGCTGCAATTGATTCCACAGATCTGGTCACGGTGAAGTGGTTTAACGGTTCAACCTGGTCCACAATCAGTTCACCGGCTGTCGGCCAAAGCGGACCTTTGACTGAATATCTTATGTCCCTTAGCTATTCCCCTGTCACTGTGGGTGCGGGACAAAAAATCTCTGTAACAGTCACGGACAATAGTGGACTGACAACAACGGTCGAATCAAATACATTTGTAGTTGTAAACGATACGACACCGCCAACTATCACTGCACCTTCATTTAAAGTGAATGGCAGCGTAACTCCACCGGCAACAATCAAGAATGTTTTAGACATTTCTTTTTCTTCGCAGGATGCCGAAACTGCGACCACGCATTTCTGTTTGAAAACCACGAATTCAGCGCCGACCAACAGTTCAGATTCCTGCTGGATCTCTCTGGAAGATATCGGCATTACTCCAGCGAATAGCATCTCAGTGACTGATTACAAGTACGTCCTGCTTCCACCAGTTGCTGGCACTTACAGTATTTACCTTTGGGTCATGGACCGAAAACAGAATATCTCTGTGCAAACAGCGACTCCTGTTGCAGGTAAAGATTTTGTTTCTATTGTTTACAATCCCAACGCGATTCCGCAGGTTTCCTATGTCCTGGCGGCCAATACCAGCGCGCCTTTTTCTCCTCCCAAAAACTCTGAATTAATTGTTCACTCCGGGGAAGAGGTTTTTGTCTATTGGAAAGCTACCGATAATAACACTGTCTCTTCCATCGATCTTCAGGCATCAACAGATGGAATCAACTTTACATCCATTCGCACCGGCCTTAACAACGGTGTTAATGGAAGCTGCTCGGTCTCGGCCGACTTCACAGGATGCGTTCGCTGGACCAGCACTTTTGCAGATGGCACAGTGTTTTACATTAAGGTCCTGGCAAAAGATAACGACGGTCAGATTGGTGTGGGTCTAAGCACACCGTTCAATGCCAATCAGTTCCGAATCATTGCTGGCAACCTGAACTCCGGTGACGGTGGTGATGCGCGAGGCGCTTTGTTTTCTCCAACTTACTATTCTTCTGCGATGTCTTACGGAATGGCTGTGATGTCAGATGGTCAGATTTTGGTCAGTGACAATCGCGGATTGGTTTTGGTTGATCCACTGGCAGGTCAAACCGAAGTTCTTCTTGGTCTGACCAATACGGGTACCTACTCTGGTGATGGAGGACCTGTTCGCCAGGCCAAAGCCGTAAAGATTCTTAAAGTCGCAGTCGACTTTAAGGATAACATCTGGATTCAGGACCACCAGAAAATCCGTCGTATCAATACTCACGTCACACCTTGGATTATTGAATCCATCATTGGAGGCACCAACGACAATACTATCGGAACACTGAATAACGATATCATCTTGGATCCTCGCGATCTGAAGATTGATACCATCTACAACACCGATAATGGCCGTCCACTGATTCCAACTCCGAACGGAGATCTATACTTCTCTGTCGACAAGGACGCCGCTTCGATTCTTGTCTATCGTGGCAGTCTAAGCACTCCGCGGCTTGAACGAATCAAACCCACCGGCACAGGAACCTGGCAGAACTATAACAGCATCACCAGCACATGGTCAGACACGACGATTGCCACTGAAAACCGACCGATCATGGCCTATATGCCACAGTGGAATTTAAGCCGTATAACCACTTACCTGAATATTTTTTGGGCTGAGGGCGTTACCGGAAATACTAATATTCGCGTTTCCAAAACAAACTTGGATGGATCACTGATTGCGCCGTACTATACGCAGCCCTACACCAATACAACCAACGCTCCCAGACTGGTTCCTTCGCTGGATGGCGAGACTTACGTTTACAACAAAACAAATTACACGCTTTTTACTTTGGACGTGAAAAAACTGAACAAAGCGGATGGTTCATGGACGCGGGTTTTGGGCGCGGATACTGTTGGCATCAGCGCTGACGGCTCTGCAGCTATAGGATCTCCGGTGCGCATGGAGTCTGCGTTTATCAATCGCACTGGCGACATCTATTTCATCGAGGCTGGTAAAATTCGCGTCGTTAAAAAAGACAACGGCAAGATCTATACTATTTATGGAATTTCCAAAGATCAGGGCGATGGTGATTTGGCTTTGAAATCCCGCTTCGGTTCTATTCAGGATATTGCCCACGGTCCTGGGACCAATGTCATTATTCAGGATATTGACGCCATGAAAATCCGCGAAGTTTCTGTGGGCTTAAATTATAACTCCATGATTCATTTGGGAGGCAATGGTTCTTTAGCAGATGCTGCCAACGGTGCTTCTGCTCTGACTACAGGTTTAAAAATGGGAGTTCAAAACAACAATCAACAAATGTTGGTGACGGATCCAGAAACTGGCGATGTTTTCCGCAATTGCAACGGTTTGGTGATTTGTCGTCTTGAGCACAGCACCAAAACCTGGACCCATCTTATGAATACCACTGGTGGTACGACTTGGATGACCACCACGACGCCTGCGAATTATTCGACATTGAGTATTGGTTATACACCCATGATTCTTCAATTTGCGAAAGACAGCGGTAATAACAAAAAATTGATGATCGCGGCACAAACCTGGAATGGATCAAACTACAACTCTGGTGCAAAAGTTGTTAATATCGCCACCACTTTGGCCACGAACATTTATGGAGGCGGCTTGCTGTCCCCAAATGCCCATCCCAATCTTTGTCCTACAGGCACACTTTCCGAAGAATGCGTCTCGCATCGCTACCCGACTTTCTACATGCAGGCGACTTCGCAGTACATCGCCTCCGAAGACTCCTGGATTGTTCCTATCTTTGACGTCGGCTACTGGCCCGCAGGCGTGGATACGCCTGTTGGTTCATATCTGCGAAAAGTTAAAATCGGCGCTGGCATTGAAGATGTCACCACTTTACCGGGTGAAATCGTCACCAGCTTTTTGAAAGTGAACAACAGAATTTACTTCTGCAATAACTTGGGCCGCTTTAAATACCAGGAGATGACCGGCGCTTATCCGATCTATGATGTTCAACTTCCGCCTGGTATCTTCTGCACTGGAAGATCCATGATTTACAAAGCCGCCGACTCGAATTGGGCCGAGCGAGTTATATTCCCCATTAATGGCAATGGCGCCATGGGTGTCATGGAGTATCAGTTGTAATTGGTGTTTTTAGCGATTCTTCCAGGCAATAGAGTGGAAGGATTGGGCCTTGGTGTCTTGTTCCCCAGTGATCGCCTGAGCGGCTGTCAGAAGAACGTTGACGCCTGTTAAGATGATAGTCACGTAAACCACTGTTTTTTTAAGTTTGGCGATTTTGTTTTGCATATGGATATACCAATGCAATCTTGGGGCCTATCTCATTACGAGAAACGGTGCAGAACCGATATCGGTTCTGCACTGTGTTCCAAAAAGGGAACTGTTACTTAAATAAAAAAAGGGAACTCGTTTTGAGCTCCCTTTTTGAATTTTGGAAAAAGTAAGTCCGTACCTTTAGAGATTTCTACGGTATTGGCCGCCTACCTCATACAAAGCTGTTGTCATTTGGTATAGGCTGCAGAATCTTGCGGCATTCATGAGTGCTGCGAAGATATTGCCGCCGTTTAGGACGGTTTCTTTAAGTTTTGCCAAGGCGGCGTCGCCTTGAGCTTTGTGGTCCTCTTGGTACTTGTGAACGTTGTCGAGCTGCTGATTTTTCTCGTCATAAGATGCACGGGCTAGTTCGATTTTTGGTGGAACGTAGTCTGCTGCCATTGTCTTAGGATCGATAAACGTATTCACACCGATGATTGGCAATGTGCCATCATGCTTCAGGCGCTCATAATACAACGACTCTTCCTGGATCTTAGAGCGTTGGTATTGAGTTTCCATAGCACCCAGTACACCACCGCGTTCATTGATCTTTTTGAATTCGTTCAAGACGGCTTCTTCAACCAGGTCTGTCAGCTCGTCCATGAAGTAGGAACCCTGCATTGGGTTTTCATTCATAGTCATACCGAACTCACGGTTGATGATCATTTGAATCGCCATCGCACGACGAACGGATTCTTCGGTCGGGGTCGTGATCGCTTCATCGTAAGCATTCGTATGCAAGCTGTTGCAGTTATCGTAGATCGCAAGCAAAGCCTGCAAAGTCGTACGGATATCATTGAAATCAATTTCTTGAGCATGCAATGAACGTCCAGAGGTCTGGATGTGGTACTTCAATTTTTGGGAGCGGTCGTTGGCCTTATACAAGTCACGCATCGCCACAGCCCAGATACGACGAGCCACACGGCCCAAAACTGAATATTCAGGATCCAGACCGTTCGAGAAGAAGAACGATAAGTTCGGAGCGAAGTCGTCTACTTTCAGCCCACGGGACAAATAGTACTCAACAAACGTGAAGCCATTTGAAAGCGTAAATGCCAATTGGGAGATCGGATTCGCGCCGGCTTCTGCAATGTGGTAGCCCGAAATAGATACAGAATAGAAATTGCGGATTTTTTGTTTAACAAAGTATTCCGCAATATCACCCATCATCTTCAAAGCGAAGTTGATCGAGAAGATACAAGTGTTTTGACCTTGGTCTTCTTTCAGGATGTCGGCTTGCACTGTTCCGCGCACTTGTTGCAAAGTCCAGATCGCAAGATCTGTCCATTCCTGTTCAGTCAGCTTGCGACCCAGTTCTTTTTCTTTCTTTTCAACCTGCTGATCAATCGCTGTATTGAAATAGAATGCCAGGATCATCGGAGCCGGACCATTGATAGTCATCGATACCGAAGTATTTGGATTGATCAAATCAAAGCCTGCAAAAAGCTTCTTCATATCGTTCAAAGTACAGATACTAACACCCGACTCCCCGACTTTACCGAAGATGTCTGGACGCTGATCAGGATCTTGACCGTACAAAGTCACAGAGTCAAAAGCCGTGGAAAGACGATGAGCCGTTTCGCCCTTGGTTAGATAATGGAAACGACGGTTCGTTCTTTCTGGCGTGCCTTCACCCGCGAACATACGCTTAGGATCTTCATCAGCACGTTTCAGCGGGAACACCCCACCCGTGAATGGGAATTCACCAGGTACGTTTTCAAGTTTCAAATAACGGAATCTATCGCCCCAGTCCTTCATTTTAGGAACTACAACTTTTCTAATCTTAGTTCCGCTTAAAGACTCACGAGTCAGTCTTTGACGAATCTCTTTGTCACGAACCTGGAATACCAGTTCGTCACCAGAATACCGCTCGATCAATTGGTCAAAGTTTTTCAAAGACTCAAGTTCTTCCGCTGTAAATTCAGCTTCCAATTGAGTTTGAACTTTTTGAACAGTTTCCGCAGGTGTGTTCAACATTGGAGCCAGTTTTTGCAAGCTGCCCAGTTTGGAAGCTTCTTCCGCCAACACCTCGGTGCGTTTTTTATATTTATGAATCGTATTTACGATCTCGGCCAGATAGTTCTGACGATCTGGAGAGATGATTCCGTGTTCTTCGGCAGAAAGAATATTCGCCTTGTACTTGGCATCCACGACCCAACGGCCCGGTTGCTTCTCTTCCAGGACATCAGTGATTCTGAAGAACAACTTATTCACGCCGCCATCATTGAACTGGGAAGCCTGAGTCAGGAATACAGGAACCTGAACTTTATCATCAAAGATTTTGCGAGAGCGCTTATACTGTTTGGATACGTCACGAAGAGCATCCAAAGCACCACGACGATCGGCTTTATTCACGGCAATCAAATCCGCGAAGTCGATCATGTCGATTTTTTCGAGCTGTGATTGGGCACCGAAATCAGAAGTCATCACGTACATGGACATGTCGGAGACTTCAGTGATGGCCATGTTGCCCTGACCGATACCGGAGGTTTCGGCGATAATAAAATCGAAATCCAATTGACGAACGAATTTCAAAATCTCTGGCAAGCTGGATGCGATCTCACGACCCGAACCACGCGAAGCCACAGAACGCATGAACACCTTTGTACGAGACAAAGAATTCATACGAATACGGTCACCCAACAATGAACCACCGGTTTTACGTTTCGATGGATCCACGCAGACTACTGCGATTTTTTTATCAGGGTAGGCGTTCAGATAACGCTGAACCAATTCATCAATCAAAGATGACTTACCGGCACCACCAGTACCTGTGATACCCAGAACCAGCGGAGCTTGTTTCGCTTTGAAGTTTTCAAGACCATAAGAAGCCAGGGAAACATCTTTGTTACCGTTTTCAATAGCGGTTAAAGCAACACCCAGCTCTACTGATGGAACTGTGTCACCTGGAAAGATGTTCTTCTTGGTTTTAAATTCTTTTTGTTTTTCCAAAAGATCGAAGTCGCAACCTTTAACGATCATTTCGATCATGCCTTCCAAACCTAAACGACGACCGTCATCTGGATGGAAGATCTGCGAAATGCCGTAGGCTTCAAGTTCTTTCTTTTCGTCGTAGACGATTACTCCGCCGCCACCGCCGTAGATTTGCACGTAGCCTGCGCCGGCTTCGTTCAGAAGATCACGCATGTATTTGAAGTATTCCATGTGCCCGCCCTGATAAGAGCTGATGCACACGCCTTGCGCGCCTTCCTGAAGTACGGCTTTAACCACATCGCTCACAGAACGGTTGTGACCTAAGTGGATCACTTCCGCGCCCATATCCTGCAGGATACGTCTCATGATGTTGATGCTGGCGTCGTGGCCGTCAAACAATGCTGCGGCCGTGACAATTCTAACTGGATGCTTTGGAGTATATGCCATTATTGACCTTTAAAAGCTGCTTTACGTTTTTCGATGAAGGCACCAGTGCCTTCTTTTACGTCTTCGGTATTGAAAAGTTCAGCGAAGATTCGTGCTTCATTTTTCTGAGCTTCTTCAACATCCATATCCCAACCTTGATTGATAGAGCGTTTTGCCATACCTACCGCGATTGGAGCTTTGGTAACGATTGATTCAACTGTTTTCATAACTGTCGCCATCAACTCCGCTTGTGGAACGACTTTGTTCACAAGACCGAATGCCAAAGCTTCAGCCGCAGTGATCATGCCACCTGTGTAAGTCAATTCACGGGCTTTACGAGCACCGATGGCGCGAGCCATGCGAACTGTACCGCCGAATCCTGGGATCAATCCAAGGCTTACTTCAGGCAAACCGAATTTTGCGTTTTCAGAAGCGTAGATGAAATCACAACCCAATGCCAGCTCACAGCCGCCACCCAGTGCAAAACCGTTCACCGCTGCGATGACCGGGATTTTCAACAAAGTCAGTTCATGGAATACAGACTGGCCACGTTGCGCGAAGATCATGCCTTTTTCTTCATCCAATGCATTGATCTCTTTGATGTCAGCACCTGCGACGAAAGCTTTTTCGCCAGAACCAGTGATAACCAGGGCACGAGCATCAACGTATGGCATTTCGCCGATTTGACGAAGAGCCTCTCCCATTTCCTCAAGGACTGTGGAGTTCAAAGCATTCAAAGCTTCTGGACGGTTGATGGTAAGAAGCCACACGCCATTCGCTTTTTGTTCAAGTAGAAGTGTTTTATAATTAAAACCTGCCATAATTTTTAAACCTTACTTTTGAGAGTAGTCGTAGAAACCACGACCTGATTTACGACCCAACCAACCTGCTTCAACGTATTTCACAAGAAGTGGGCACGGACGGTATTTGGAATCACCTAGACCATCATGAAGCACGTTCATGATTGCAAGGCACGTATCCAAACCGATGAAGTCTGCCAAAGTCAAAGGACCCATTGGTTGATTCGTTCCAAGTTTCATTGCAGAGTCGATGCTTTCCACAGAAGCGATGCCTTCGTGCAAAGTGTAAACAGCTTCGTTGATCATTGGCATAAGGATGCGGTTTACGATGAAACCTGGCATGTCTTTTACCGACTCGACGAATACTTTATCCATTTTTTCAGACAATGCTTTTACAGCTTTAAAGGTCTCATCTGAAGTTTGCAAACCACGGATACCTTCAACCAATTTCATCAAAGGCACTGGATTCATGAAATGCATACCAGCAACTTTGTCTGGACGTTTTGTCGCAGCTGCAATTTTAGTGATAGAAATTGAAGACGTGTTAGAAACCAGCAAAGCGCCCGGTTTAACTGTAGCGTCCAGGTCTTTGAAGATTTTAAGCTTAAGATCAATATTTTCTGTCGCCGCCTCGATCACGATATCGCAATCTTTAAGGCCGGCAGTTTCCTGAGTTGTTTTGATACGACCAAGCAATGCGGCTTTATCCGCTTCAGTCATTGTCGCTTTTTTGATAAGACGATCACAGCTGCCTGCGATAGTCGCCATACCTTTTTCAAGAGATGCGCCGCTTACGTCCATCATGACGACGTTGAAACCAAAGTTTGCTGCCACTTGAGCAATCCCGTTCCCCATTTGTCCTGCGCCAACAATTCCGATCAATTTGATATCCATATACCACTCCGTGTTAAAATCATGCTAAATAAAGCAATTACTCCTACCGGACTTTAGGTCTGTGGTCAAAAGTTCTGGTCTTGAGAGCGGCGTACCGAGAACCGCACAATAGATGAATGCATTCGATAATTTTGGTCGTTCTTCCTATTTTATTAGCATTCCCGTCAGCCCATGCGGCTTTAGCGACCGATGCGAGTGCAGCCATCTCGTTTTACCGTACAAAAGAAAGCTCTTTTGCCTCTGGCCAGGCGAGTCGAACTTTACTGGAAAGTCGCCTGCTAACTACGCAAGTTGAAAGCACCTACCGCGCCCGCTGGGATCGCAAAGAGTACGAATTGGAATCCAATCAAATTCTGCGCGACATCCAGGTGGCAAAGCTGGTTGATACCAATTCCTCCTGCCAACTCCTGGCACTAAACCGTAATGACTCCGGAACCATTAAAATCCTGAATGCGGGAGCCTCGGTTGAAGTTTTGGAAACTGACGGTTATTGGGCCAAGGTGAAAACCTATCGCGATCAAGTGGTCGGATGGTTACCACTAAGTATGCTAAAAAATCGCCATGACGATTCTGGAGTCTTCGTCAATGTCATCGATACACACCTGCGCAGTGAACCTTCCAGTCTTGCTAAAGTTATCACCACTATTCCCCGTCTGAAACGCGTCGAAGCTTTGGATTTTAGCAGAGGCTTCATGAAGATCTCCTACAACGGAATGACTGGATACGTGGACATCAACCACTTCACTTCGCGCGCGGATTTTGCCAGCCTGGCCTTCGTCGATAACAAATGGATTCCGGTGACACACAGAAATGGTGAATTCGTCATCGACACTCACCTACGCAAAGTCCCCATTAAAAAAATATTGGGATACGTCACCAGCTCTACTCGTGGAGTCGTCACCCGTGCCACAGCCAACGGACCCCAACTGCTTTCCCGCGTGGAAATAATTAAACCCGAAGCCAACATCTGGGCTTTAAGCAAAGTGGATGGCCATGGCGACGTCTGGTGGAAACGCAATTCTACTTCTGTGGAGACATCATCTGTGGCTAACAAAAACACCATTTCCACAGACGAGCTCATGAAGCGCGAAATTTACTCCATCGCCTTTGAAAACAAAAGCTCCGTGCGCGGAATCGTGTCGGCAGAAGGTGTTTATACGACCGAAGACGGACTCACCTGGAAACCCATTCCCCAATTCGGCAAACAGAACTATCCGGTATTTATTCACCCGCAAGGTTACTGGTTTGTCGGCGCTTTTAAGAGCACAAACCAAGGACAAAGCTTTGAACCCTTTGTGCGCTGGGAGCAAGTGGCCGATGCCATTCAGGCTTCGCTTCACAAAAATCCCAAACTACTGCGCCTGACACAAATTGAAGCTGTATCAAACTCACAAATCATCATCAACGTTGACACTGGGACGTCCAAAATCAAACTCAGTACCAACCTCACGAACTCTTCAAACTGGTCCGTTGTTCGTAAGTAGCTAAACACAAGCAACGGAGTGTTAAAATTTATTTTTTTTAGATTCAGCTTCCTTTGCCTAAAAAGTAATCCATACTAAAGGCATGAAGAATTCTCTGTTTTCTTTATTGATGTTGGCCGCATCGGCTTGCGCCCCTGCGCTTTCGCTAGCTGCTCCCACCATTACCTTTGGAGTCAACTCTGATTACGCCATGCCTTTGGTGAAAATTGCCTATGCCAACGAGCGACCGGCACTGGATGAAGGCATTCTGAAAGACCTAGGCGAAGCCCTTAGCAAAGAAATGAGCGTTCAGCCGAAGTGGTTTTTGGTTCCCAAAAACCGTGTGGCCCCCAGCCTGTCTACCGGAAAAGTCGATATCCTTTGCCACTTGAACGAAGTGTGGCAGCCTAAAATTGTCGACGATGTCTGGTGGAGCTCACCTCTTTACAAAAGTTCCAACGTGCTGGTTTTTCTTAAACAGCGTAACGTGTCCTCGGTCAAAGACATTCAAGGCGAAACGGTAGGAACCGTTTTAAATTTCATCTACACTTCGCTGGATTCACAATTCAAAGACGGTTCCCTGAATCGCGAAGATGGACCGAATAATGTGGCCAACATCCAAAAGCTTTTAAAAGGCCGTCTTCAGTATATTGTGATGTCCAATCTGGAATACGCTTATTATAAGAACATCTATTCCTCAATGAACTCTGCCGAGCTGGATATGGATGTGGTCATGACCAAGTGTGCAGTTTCCAAGAAATCCAATTTAAAAATCGAAGATGTGAACAAGGCTGTTGCAGCCATCCATCGCAATGGAAAACTGAATTCCATATTGCGTTCTTACTATATCAAAAACGCCATGTAAAAAATAGTCGCCCATTTTTAATATGCACAGAATACATGTTTAGTTATTAATTATACAATAGCCTGATGCCGGAGTCAGAGGTAAACCCCTTTCATCAAAACAATCTGATGAAGGAAAAACCATGCGACACTTTATTTTGGCTATGACACTGATTATCTCTCAAACCACTCTGGCGAAAGCCGACTTTTCAAAATCCCTGGAGCTTTGTGCTATGCAATGGTCTGAAGACCCAGACTCTTATGAAAAAGCTTTTTCTGAATCCACAATCTATGTGAATAAGGCCACATCAATTACTGCTCAGGAACTGAAAATGGTGAACAGCCACCTGTTGGAGCAAGAATATGTTTCTGCTCCCCTAAACTCTTTGGCTGAAGTTCAGGCCCTATTCACAACCGGCGAGCAACAATACAACGATCTATACCTGATCACTATGACTTCCAAATCGACTGGACAAGTATTCTCTTATGTTAAAAGCTACCCAGGCGACAATCCATATGGCTTGGTTTTCAACCCAGCTACGGGTGAATTGCTTGCGTACAACCAGGACGACAACATTACTTTGGTAAAAGGTTCTGAAACCTTCGCTTGCCCTTGGCAGTAAGCACCCCAAGGTAACAGTTCCCTTTTTGTACTGCCATGCAGTACAAAAAGGGAACTGTTACCTCTGGTGGCATTCTGCTAGGCACGGATCTTGGAATGCCCCCATACGGAAATACTGATTTTTGGTTAATGGTGTCTATATGACACCTGAAACGTTAGGGGCCGTATATGAAGATGTCTAAATTGAATACACAGCAGAGAACTATTTCAATTCTTCTGATTTCACTTCTGGTTTTAGGTGGTTGCAGCCCCTCTCAGCCTGATTCCCCGATTTTTAAATCCGACCTTCTGGATGGGCTTTACAGCACTCGCAGCACCATCGCTGAGCCATCCATCTTTATCGTAAAGCTTTCCGTTCCGGCCTTGCTTGAAACTGCGGAACTTAAAGACGGCAAACCACAGATCAAAGCTGTTCAAGTGGAAGACATCAAAAACGAGCAGGAACAAACCATCGAGGAACTTAAAAAGATCTCCTCTGATATTCGCATCCTGATTCGCTACCGCCTGGTTTTGAATGGCCTGGTGGTTTGGGCGCCGGCTGATGCTTTGGAGAAAATCAAAAAAGTTCCAAATGTTATCATGGCGCAAAAATCAGAGCAGTTCTCCCGTCCTTTGGAAGAAGATAACGAATTCAATGAGACCGGCATGGTCGGCGAAAAGACTTCAGTGAAGTTCATTGGCAGCGAAGCGGCTTACGCCCAAAATATTCGCGGTCAGGGTATGCGTATTGCCGTGATTGATACAGGCATCGATTACACTCATAAAATGCTGGGTGGACCGGGAACTCCGGAAGCCTACAAGGCCATCAATCCATCTGCGGAATCTTCCGCATTCCCGAATCGCAAGGTTGTGGGCGGTATTGACCTGGCTGGTTCAGACTTCCAACCCGGCGCTGACGATCCTAAAAAGCGCATCCCTGTTCCTGACGTGAACCCATTAGATGAAGCTACCCACGGAACTCACGTTGCCGGAAGTGTTGCTGGTATCGGTGATGGCGTAAACACCTATGACGGTGTGGCTCCTGATGCGGACCTCTATGCCATTAAAGTTTTCGGTAAATCCGGCGGCACCAGCGATGAAGTTGTCATCGCTGCCCTGGAATACTCGGCGGACCCGACGGGGGATCTTACATTCGCAAAACAAATGGATGTCGTGAATCTTTCACTGGGATCCAACTATGGCAGTCCTCACGTAATGTATGGTCATGCCGTTAAGAATCTGGTTCGCGGCGGTACTGTCGTTGTCGCCTCTGCCGGAAATTCTGGCGATGCACCTTATATTGTTGGCGCACCATCCATTGCGGATGATGCGATTTCTGTCGGCTCCAGCATTGACGATTCAGCCCACAACATTTCTTTCCCGGCAGCTGAATTTTCCGGCACTAATCAGGAAAAACTGGTTTTGGAATTTGCAGAATCAAAAACGGCATCACCTTTAGATAAAATGCCAGAGGCCCAGGGCGAATTGATTTATGTAGGTCTGGCAGACAAAGACTTTGACAGCGTAACTGCAGCTCAGCTTGAGGGCAAATTTGCATTGATCGATCGCGGAGCGGTTTCATTCGCAGACAAAATCAAACGCGCTCAGGATGCTGGTGCCTTGGGTGTGCTGATCGCGAACAATGCCCCTGGCGAAAGCGCTGGCATGTCAGGTGTTGATGCCTTCACAATTCCAGCTGTTATGATCACCCAGGATGCGGGTACTCAGGTAAAAGCCTTGCTTCTAAAAGACACTGTCTTGGTGAACCTGAAATCCAAATCCCGAATTGAAAAACCTTGGTTGGCAGATACGATCTCTCCTTTCTCTTCGCGCGGTCCCCGTTCTGAAGATGGCTTGATCAAACCCGAGATAACCGGTCCGGGCACAAATATTATCTCGGCCGCTCGTGGTACTGGCGACAAGGGTGCTTTGATGTCAGGTACTTCCATGTCGGGTCCACACATTGCGGGTGTCATGGGCCTACTGAAACAAAAGTTCCCTGCTCTTTCACCATTGGAGTTGAAATCAGTTCTATTGGGTCACGGCAAAGTCATCGCTGATGCAGAAAAGAAAACTTATTCTGTTGCTCGCCAGGGTGCGGGTCGTGCCCAGGTCGCTGAAAGTCTGAATGCCCAAGTGGTAACAACTCCGGCGACTTTGTCCTTTGGATTGACAGACATTGAAAAGAACAAAGTCCTTTCCACGAAAGTGACTTTTAAAAATATCTCTTCCAAGGCTGTCATTCTGAACCCGCAGTGGACCGGTAATGCGTCTTTGCAGGTGGTTGTACCTCCGGTGACTTTGGAACCAGGACAATCAAAGACAGTTGATATTGAAGCATACGTCAACGCTTCCACAATGAAGTCGTCAAATGAAGAATTGGACGGTTTCTTGAAATTCACACAAGGTGAAGAACTGATCCTGCAAATGCCGGCTTTGGTTGTTGCCCGTCAGATTTCAAGAATTAAAGCGACTTCCCTGGAAGTCCTGGCAACTTCTGCAGATGATTCTGCGGGCAGCGTTGCTAAACTAAAAATTGAAAACAACTCTGTGAACCGCGGCGATGCGTACTTGTTTACTCTACTGGGTCAAGACGGACGTAAAGCAGAAAAGAAATCAGACTTGGTTCACAATAAAAACTGTGACCTCCAGTCTGCCGGTTACCGCGTCATCACTGATGCCAGCGGCAAACGCCTGCTGCAAGTGGCATTGAAACTATATGAAGGCATGACGACATGGCATCGCTGCGAAGTGAATGTTCAGATTGATTCCAATGGCGACGGTTTGGCGGATCAAGAGCTTGCTGGCCTTGTGGGTGGTTCATTGCCAGGTCTTGTAACAGAAAAGTTTTACAGTATGTTATTGGATGGAAACCAAGCCCGCGAGCTGCGTAAATCCTATGATGAAGCGATTGCCCAAGGCAAATCTTACGATGAAAACTACGTACCGGCCCTTTTGGGAATGTTGCCAATGACAACGTTTGATAACTCGACGTTGGCGATCATCTCCGCCGATGCATCAGTTCTGGCGACCTCCAGCACGGGTGAGCTGAATATTAAAGTCTCCACAACTCATAACGACAATTATGCCCTGGAGTATGACGACTATCTGGCAAATGAGAAAACGTGGTCCAAGATTTCTTTGAATGATTTGGGTCAGGCTTATGCAGACATCCCAGAGGTGATTGCATTGGCAGGGAACTCCAGCACGACAGCGACCTTGAAGAAAGGTTACAGCGCTGCGGAACTGGTGATTTACTCACCACAGAATAAATCGGTTCGAGATCCCTTGGCCGAAGATTCCCAGTCACAGATAATTTCCCCTGAATATAAGAATTAAACATTAAAAAAGCGGGTTCATGACCCGCTTTTTTAATTCTAAAATTTGTTTCAAAATCCCCTATTGGGTTTTGGTCTGTTTTGACTTTGCCGGCATCTGGCTAGTGATGTCTTGAGTCTTGTCGCCTGGAATGGTCTTTTTCACCGCACGCAGGAACGGCGACTCTGACACCTCCCACACAGTCACCTGTTCAGGTTGAGCTGCTTTTTGGGGACTGGTCGCGCATGCAGCAAGGGAGTTTAGAGCTATGACGGCTGTAAGTATTTTGAATGCTTGTCTCATCTTTGTACTCCTAACGGTCTTCTAGAATGATACCACCTTTTCGGATTGCAAAGACCTTACCATAAGGATTTAGTGTTAATTTGGACCTGAATACGAACCGATGTCTATTTGGAAGGCACCTGTCCAAGGACTTACTTAGGTTCACCAAGCACTGTCTTGCGTGTTTTGCGAGTCAAATTCGCAAGCGACGCATACAGAAGTTCCGGAGAAAGCGGTTTGGTTAGATAGTCATTGCAGCCCACACTCAGGCAACGCTCACGGTCCTCTTTCATCGCATGGGCGGTTAAAGCCACAATCGCACCATTGTAACTTTGTTCACGCAGCACCCGCGTGGCAGTATACCCATCCATGCGTGGCATCTGCATATCCATCAGAATCACATCATACTTTTTATCAGCAGCCATGGCGACAGCTTCGGCACCATCCAGCGCCGAATCACACTCCACACCTTTTTTCTTAAGGTAGTGAATTATCAAAACCTGGTTGTCTTCTGAATCATCAGTGACCAGAACTTTTAAGCCGCGTAAATCAACGTCCCCGGCTTCGATCTTACTGGCTTGCGACGCCTGCGAGGCTAGTACCTTGGCATAACCGCGCAAAGGAATGGCCAAGCGGAATACAGAGCCTTCACCCGGCACACTTTTTACCAACACCACATCCCCACCCAGGGAGTGTGCGAGTTTTCTGGACAAGACCAATCCCAATCCCGTGCCTTCATACTGGCGCGTGCTGGAAGCATCCACCTGGAAGAAGTTTTGAAACAGGTGATCCTGTTGATCTGCGGGGATTCCTATGCCTGTATCGCTGACATCAAAAACCAAATCGTTTTCGACCAAGTTCACCGAAATTTGAACAGAGCCACCATCAGTAAACTTAAGGGCATTGTTAATCAGGTTTACCAGAATCTGTTTCAGACGATTGCGATCCGTCTGCACTTCCCGGTCTTTTAATGACGGCAGTATTTTGAAGCTAAGGCTGACATTGGATTTTACGGCCTTGACCTGCATCATGCTTCGCAGCTCTTCCACAAACGGTTCAAGAGGCACTGCCCCCAGCTCCACATCAATGTGACCGGATTCCACTTTGGTGATATCCAGAATATCATTGATCAATCGCGACAGATTGTGCCCCGTGCTTTCCATGACTTCCAGATACTTAAGTTTTTCCACGGTGCTAACCTGCGGATCTTTTAAAATATCGGTCATTCCTAGTATGATTCCCAGTGGAGTGCGAATCTCGTGACTCATGTTTGCCAAGAATAATGTCTTTACCTGATTTGCATTTTCTGCAAGCAAGCGCTGGGAGATATTCGAATCCAGATCGCGGCTCATTTTGTTAATCGACTCGGCCAGTTGCCCCAGTTCATCCTGAGAATGCACCGGCACTGTGATACCTAAATTACCCTGACCGATTTCCTTGGTGGCATGATTAAGCTCAAGCAAACTGCGATTCAAACCTTTGGCAAAACTGAAGGTCAAATAAAGACCAGTGCCTTCGATGGTAATCACCGCCAAAACCAGGAGTAGCATCAAAAGATGTTCCAGCCAGCGTGAGCCTTCACCTAGAACATTCGAGAACTCAGTTTCATAAGCAGTTAGTTCGACATTCAGCTGATTGATTTCAGCAAGAATTCTTTTTACTTCCTCCTGATCCACCTGGGGCCGGGAAAAAATCACGCGCAATTGTTCCGATTTTGAAATCAGAATATCCAGCATATCATCTGCCGCAGTCCACGCTATAACGGCGCGCTGAATAAAGCTGACATTTCCCCAAGTTTTTAAGATGCGAATGACTCCAGGAATATCATCCGGATGAACTCCACCTTGAATGAAGCCCGAAAAAACAACGGCATAATCGGGATTTTCTTTTTCCAATTCCTGACGGGCCTTGCGATCCCCTAAAGGAATCTGCATGTACTCATGAAAATCATCATAGTAGTGCTGTTCTTTGGTGAAGATATAAGAGGTCAAACTGTGGATGGCATTCTTCTGCGCTTTAGACCACATCCCTTCGCCGCCGACGAAGGCACGAACCGAGGATAGCGTCGACAACGCAAAAACCAATGTCCCCAGCTCGATGGCCACTAACAAAGCCATGCCGCCGACAACTGCGTACAGTTTTTTTACTACAGATAAGTTTTTCCAGAAATTAAACACGTTCCATTTTTCCCAGGGCCTTCTTGTAACGAATGTTCGACCCACAACTCAAGCATAAATCATAGAGTGTTTGCTACCTTGCTGATTCGCAATGCCCGCGCGGCTTTCGGGTGAATCTTTTATAATGCTGCCCGGCACTGGTCTTTTCCGTGAAAATGACTTCTATCGGCTTTCACAAAACCGGACTGTACGACACACAAATGCGGGCGAGATGATCAGGGCAAATATTCAAGGAGGAAGTCCATGAAAAAACTCATTCTGTTCGGTTTTGCGTTAATGTCCTTCAGTTTTGCTCATGCAGAAAAAAGTCTGCTGGAAACTGTGATGCAGGATAGAAATTCAAGCCCGGCAAAAATGGATACAACAAATGAAGCCCGACGCGCTCGCCAAGCCAGCGCTGCAGAATACATCCGGGAGCGCTCCGAACCGACAGAGCGTATCTACATTGAAGAACGCGTGATAGAGCCACGCCAGCGCGAACCAGGCTATCGCTATCCAACGGACTCTCAATAAGAACCTGGGGGCTTTACAGACGCATACAACGCTTCTGAAAGCCCTCCGTTTCCCTTTGCGTCCATAAGCTTGCAATTGGGGCAATCCATCGCTAGAAAACTCTTATGGCAAAGGAACCCCTAGAACTTAAGTGGATTGAGAATCTGCTGCCTGAAGAAGGCTATCGCCGAAAATCCATGTTCGGTGGCTTTGCCTATTATTTGGACGAGAAAATCGTTCTGATCACTTTTGAAGCCGGAAATAAAACCAATTGGAACGGCTGTATGTTTCCGGTGGAGCATCAAAATCAGGCGAAGGCGCTGGATCAGTTTCCCATCTTAACTCCCCATCCAATTCTGCCGAAATGGCTTTACTTACCCATCGAAACCGAAGGTTTTGAGGAATGGGTTTCTGATATTTTGAGAGTCGCTTTACGTCCCAACAGTCACTGGGGAAGTTTTCCTAAAGAGAAAAAAAGCGCGGGAGCTTCTGGTAAAAGCAAAGCCAAAAAAGTCGCGATGGATATTCCCAAGAATATGGACACCCGTCGCCCGCGCATGTTCTCGGATGAGGACCCCAAAGAAATGCTGCAAAAGGCCAAAAAGCTCACCGATTTGAAAAATATCGGTCCGACCCTGGAGGGATTGCTGCGGGACGCCGGAATCAAAACACCGCAGCAAATGCAGAAACTGGGCTGGCAGAAAACCATGGTGAAGCTGGTGAAGGTGCATCCTAAAACCAACCACTCGATGTATGCCTATACAATCATCACTGCCTTGGAAAACAAGGACTTCGGAGGAATGTCGGAATCCCAAAAAACGGAAGTCCGTGCCTATATGAAAACCTTGCGGGATCGCCTGAAATCCTGATCTGTTTTAATCTTGACTCATTTTCACAAACCGGAGCATAGTCGTTGCGTCATCACAGTTTTAAAGTGAAAGGTGAGTTTATGAAATCTGTATTTATCGCTTCATTGATCGCATTGTCTGCAACTGCTGCTCAAGCCGCTACTTTGGATGTACACTGCACATCTGGCGACGCTGTTGTTACAGCTGAACTTAACATCGATGGTAAAGCTATCACTGGCAACATCAACGCTGACGGTTCTGGCATCGAAGACTTCAAAGCCACTGCAACTGGCAACTACATTTTCTACCCAGCTGGTTCTTACTACAAATTTGACGACCTAGAAGTGATCGAGTTCTGGGGTGTTTCTGGTAAAGATTCTGTTGGCTACAAATCAGTTAAAGGTGAGCAAGGTGCTTTCACTCAAACTCTTGTTATCAACAAACAAGCTGTTCAAGGCACTTGCGTAATCACTAAAAACTAATTTTTTAGTTTCGTGATTTAAAAATAAAAAAGGCACTGACTTAATAAGTCCGTGCCTTTTTTAATTCGGTAACAGTTACCTTTTTGTACTGCGCTGCTTACTTATTGCGGTTGATTCATTGGCGGAGGTTCCGTTGGAGTCAAATCAACAGAGAAAGCAAATTGGCGAGTTCTTTGGTCTGCTTTGAGGTTTCGTTGACGGCCTCGATGCATGAGGATTTTTCCGCTTGGCCCTTGGTTTCAATCGTTAGATAGCTTCGCGAACAGGTATGGGTTTTATAGGATGGCAAGCGATTCACTTTGCCCGCCTGGCTGATTAGAAATTTGTAGTTCTTAGGGGATAGCTTACCCTGACCTGTGCGTTCGCCATTCGTGCCGTAGTAAAATGCACCAGATTTATCTGACCAGACTTTAAACTGCGATACCTTTTGGGAATGTACTACCTTTAGGCTGAAGCCTTCTGCTGGAACTCTCCAGATCTCAAGCAGAGAGCATTTTAAATTTCCTGGTTCAGACAGGACTTTGCAAAGAAGGTAACGGAGTCTTTGGCATTGGCGATGCGCACTTGCATTTACCGAACGAGTCCCCGCTCGTGGTTAAACATCATACGAACTGGCGAATGAAATCCATTCAGAAAATGGATAATCGTGAAAATGTAGAGTTGTTCTTCACCGCCCCCATGTCGATTTCAGAAAAAGATTTCGCAGTGATTCGCGAGAAGCTCACCGCTTCTATCAAAGAAATCGTCGGTGTCGCGAAAGACTCCCCCGCCGAAGAAGTCGTGTGCCTCAACATCGACTTCTTCAAAACGAATTTCTAGGTAACAGTTACCTTTTTGTATCGCTATGCAGAACCGACGTCGGTTCTGCATGGCGGCAGATTGCTATTGGCAATTGTGTTGTTCGCTGTTCAATAATGGCGCGCTTGTGTGAAGCGATAAAAGATGATTTTATTTGTGGCGAGATGGAGATCTAAAATGAGCTCTGAACAAAACACACAGGAAGATTCACCCGCACAAAGCAAGACCTTAACGGTTCTTGGTCTTACCTTCGTGCTTCCCGTCCTCATCACTCTGATCGCAGTTTGGATTCTAATTTAGTCCGCTTATTTCGAGTCAGGGAAATAAGGCAACATCAGCTTGCGAACGTACTCCTGCAGCTGCGGGCGTTGTTCGATAGTGTAGCCGCTGGTATCCACTGGAGGCAGTACTTCCAGAGTGATAGTTCTGGTCCACACTCCCCAATTCGGCAGGAAGCTTCCTTTCGGCATAATCTCTGCGGCGCCTTTTACGATCACTGGAACGATCGGTGCTTTCGCGTTGATCGCTAGAATAAATGGACCGGATTTAAATGGTCCCAAAGTTTCCGTGTGCTGGCGCGTGCCTTCTGGTGCTAAAGCGAATCTTTCACCGTTGGCGATGCGTTTTTCTGCTTCCTTGTAAACTTTGAAAACTTCTTCGCGGCGATGACGAGCGATAGGCAAAATCCCTGCGCGCTTCATGCCCCAACCGAATACGGGAATTTTGAAAAGTTCGATCTTTGCACCAAAACGGAAGCTCCCCAAATAACCAGACATCGCGAAAATATCAAAGAAGCTGGTGTGATTGAAAACAAACAGGTATCCACCCTTGGCTTCCTTATGGAAACCCTTCACGACTACTTTCACCCCGAACATCCAGCAACATCCGCGGGTCCAGAAGTAAACGATCTGATCTTCCAACCAGCGGTTTGGATAAATGAACGTTACCAGCACCATCAGTGCAGAACAAAAAACGGTGTGAATTGGCAACAGTATAGAAGCCAAAAGAGTGCGTGGATAAGAAAGCAACTTTAGAAACATGTTTTAACTCTCAGGGAATAGACGTTTACGAGCTGCCACACGCTGGCGTTCTTTGTAGGCTTCGTGCTCTGACGGGCCGGAAAGAACCTTTTGGTGAGCAGCCTGATCCATAATCTGAACTTCGAACGGATAAAAGAAGCTGAATGCCTCTTTACTGCCCTGAGGTTTGATGTGAATCATTTTGCGGGAAATAAATTTAATAAATCGATAATCAGAACCAGAGAAAAAGTTTTCCTTACGGAAAAGCTTGGCGCTGTCGCCCAACTCTTCAAGCTTCTGATCAAAAGCCGCTTGAATGTTTTTCTCATCCATCACATCCAGACGCTGGGCCATCTCATCACAGACCTGCATGAAGGTTTCAACCGGATACAGGTTGTTGGAACTTTGATCCGGCATGATGTGCGGAAAGCTGATCACGTTTTCACGCACCAGAAAACGCACGACCTGGAAGGTATCAAACAGATTGCGCGTAATGAAGCGCACACCCAGTTTATCGAAGATCTTCATAGCCAGAGCATCGGGCTTGGCCAAAAGCTTAATGACCGTGCTGGAAGATGTTTTAAACGGCTTAACCTCAAACCCCAACAACTCCAAGGATTCGGGATTTTCACCCGTGCCCTTTAGAAATGTGCGATGAGTGGTGCCGTCGTGAAAAATAGCATCTTGAAAAGGCGTCAGAATTTGGGATTGGATCTCTTCAGAGAAAGTACTGAACAGATCATTTTCCGCATGAACGAAGACATGGATGCCTCGCAAGATCGCGCAGGCCCAGCGCTGCATCACTGCTTGATCCGGATCATTGGAGCTTGCGTATATCAACAGCTGACGGATGTCCCCTAACTTTTTAGGATCCAGGAAGAGCTCAGGAATTTCTGTATCATTAAAGCCCAACTTTTCGACCATCAATACCAGGGCGCGACGATGATAGTACCAAAGTTTTTCTACGTCTGATTGTTGATTGATGTCGAAACCATAACTTAAAAGGAACGCAGAAGCCGCGTCCAAGGAATGAATGCTAAGTTTGGGGATATCGATTGCGGAGCCACCGCCGACAACAGAACCAAGAATAGAAGAATCGAATAAGAATCGTTGAGGCATTGCCTCTATCTTAGATGGGATAGAGGCTCAGGCAAGACGCGGCGCCTTAGTTAAAGAGGCCACAAGCTGGAACCCAGAATGACCCCATTACTTGTTGCTGCAAAGAGCTGCCGTCGACTGAAGAGTAGTTTTTGAAGTAAACTGTCCCCATCGCGTTGTTATTATCATAGGAACCATCAAATCCGATCCAACCGTATTGGTCTTCGAAAGTGACTGTGAACTTACGAGTTTGCTTATTTAATACACCGTTATATGCCGATGTGAATTGTACTTCGTATGGTGGAATTTCTTTGCCCGTGGATTGATCAATAGTGCCTACCAAAGAGTCTCTGATCTGAACCAGTACTTTTGAATTAGCTTTATCAATTGTTCCGTTGGCATCAAAGCGAAGATTCATTGTTAAGAACACACCGTTTGCAAGCTTACCAGAAGCATCGATATTACCGAAGGCTGAACCCGGAAGATTCGTGGATACGAAGATCTTAACCGCTGTTTCAAAGCCTGTTGGGTTGCTTGGGTAGTAGATGCGACCGATGGAGGATGCACCCGTAGAGCAAGTTGAGCTTGTCGTGATTTCACCACCACGTTTTGCAGTTCGGATGGCTGAATCGCCTTTCTTCGCACAGGCAGAAAGACCCATGGCCAAAGCCATCACCAATCCCAGCGTAAGTTTAGAAAGAATAGACGTTTTCATAAATGCCTCCTATCCACTGTATAGGCAAGCATTGGACCACCCATGCCAGGCTTATATTCGACCTGAACGTAAAAAGGCGTCTCACGCTGAGACGCCTTTAGGGTGACTGACATTTTGGGGATGCGACTGTCTACTTTGAAGCCAGCGCTTGCAGAACTTTGACCTGTGCTGCGATCCAGGCTGCAGCCTTGGAATCCACTTTACCGGCTTTCAGAAGCTTTTCCGCCAGGGCTGATTGCTCCTCTGCACCCAGGGAATCAATATATAGCTGTGGATCGATTTGCTGTAGAAGTTCATTGATTTTAGCACCCAAAGCACTGCGAACCTGCGCACGCTTCAGCTCCAACGGGAAGGACATCCCTTGGGAGGAAATAACATTCATCAGAGCCACACGCTCTGCCGCTGTCAGGAATGGAACATCCACCTGAACGGTCTTGGCACTGTCTCCGTTAATAACCACTGTCACTGATTTCTGAGTCACAAGAACGATATCCAGGGCAAGATTACCCAGAACATCAGTATCAGCCTGCTTGATGACTTCGCTTGGTAAGATCTGAGAGATGATTTTCACACCTTTATCAGTTTCAACCTGTGCATTAATAGCCGGTAGAATGTCTTGTACGGCTTCGAAGATAATTTTTCTATTAAGAGCTTCAATTTGCACAAAGAAAGTAGCGACTTTCTTTTGCTGATCAGGCGTTAGTGAATACTCGCGGCCGGCCAGAGTTTTGCCTTTGGCAAGAACACCACTCTTAACAAGAGTGATCAGATCTTTTTCAAACCAATTCACATCAATTTGACCTTGTGAATTGCGCAACAAACCATTCAACATTGCTGCGTAACCACCGAATTGGTCCGAGATACCGTCTTTACCCTGGAGGAATTTTGCCGTTTCTGCCAAGTGCGCTAAACGAAGTGCTGCAAAAGCCGGGTCCTGGCCTTTGCGCGCATTCAAAATGCCACCATTTTTTGCGGCCTCCAAAGATACTAATGTCTGTGCGCGAAGGGCATTGTTTCCGGCCATCTCTGATGTTTCAAATAGAACCTGACCAACAAAAGACAAATCAATCGCAGCTTTGCCCCATTTGAAAGTATCATTGATGACTGTATCCAGATCATTTACCACGTCTGATTGATCACCCGGATACATACGTCCAATGATGGAAGCAAACAACACGTTGACCAGATTTCCTTTCTCGTCACGGCCGTCCAGGTATTTTCTTAGTAGCGGATTGTTACCGTTGTCGAATCTTTCGCAACCATAGATGGACATCTTTTGACTGTTCGCCAAACCGATATCTTCATCCGTACAGAACATGGAGATCTTAGGATCTAAAGCGCTATCGTCTTCAGAGTACGCCCAGTCCATCGCCATCTTGTCGTAAGAAAGTGGCGCATGCTTGATGTAAGCCGCATTCAAAACGTCATCCACACCGCTGACGTAGTCCATGATACTTGTGGAAGTTTCCAAACCAGGGTGTTTGGGATCTTTCAGGTAAGTTTTAGTAGCATTGTAGATGTCTTGTGTCGTCGCTTTAGCAGAGAATGAACCTGCGAAATTATGGCGCAAACCCAAAGCATGTCCCAATTCATGGGCCACCGTCGCACGCACACTGTCCTGGGCTAAACGCAAACGCTGGGAGTCCGGAGCTTCACGAGTCAGCTGCTGCAGGGCTTGAAATTTTTTAGAGAAATCACAGGCAATAGCGCCCGCTACCGGTGAGCCACCGTTAAGCTGAACCAACTCGCCCGAGCCGACCTTAGTAAATACAGAAGGCATGAAGACTTGAGCGCGCAGGATCTCGCCCGTCAATGGATCAGACTGGCTGATCGCATAGGCGGCACCTGCATCCAGCCATGTCACCCAGCGCACCATGATCGTGCGATCTTTAGGAGCAGCCTGAGGGTCCACGCCCGTTTCCACCTGAACAGCGTTTTTACCGAATACGATATTCCAGTAAAGAGCCGCCTCTTTCACAGCTTCCAGGTATTCAGCAGGAACTGCAGAAGAAATACGCACGGTGATCGGCTCACGGCCTTCAGAGATATCCCATTTGGAAATATACTTGATGGAGTCCTTGCTCATGGATGGACGAGCCAAACGCGTGACAAAGAAACCTACGGAGCGGGATTTATCAGCCTCTTTGGATTTGAATTTTGATTCCAGGCGATAAGCGCGGATCTGGATATTCATCGCCAGAGTTTCTTCGCGAGTCTCAACCGCAAGCTTGTTGCCTGCAGCGGCCTGACCTACCAGGCTTTGAACTTTAGAAACCTGCTCAAGCTCGATCGCATTGTTGGTGATTTGCACGTTGCGCGTGAAGGAATCCTGCACTGGAATCGCTGTCACAGAACTTTCAGTCAACGGATCATTCATACCCGCGCCGGAGTCCACATCATACGCATTTTGCGCAATCAAGGATTTCAAACCACGGCCCCAGTCAAATGTCAGCGACGTTTCGTCCTCGCCGATCACCTGGAAAGTTTGAATCAGATTTTCAGTGTTCAGCTCTTCGTAGATGCTGTTGTAGTTTTGCCCCAGCAAAGCCACGCGGCTGCCGTATTTTTCAAAACTGACTACTTGAGGTTTGAGGTCATACCACTGCGGTGTGGAACCGCCGGTTTTACCGGAAGCCACCAGCAAAAAGATCTTACCCAGGGAGGCTTTATTGATCGTCAGGCAAGTGGCGTTTTCGCAGCGAGCCGCAATCTCGGAAGATCGACCAGATGGCACAGAAAAAGAGTCCACAATCTGCTTGGGAGCCTGCTTTTTCTCTATGACAGTGTTGACATCAAACCCGTTTGTACAGCCTGTCACAAGAACAGTTGTAAGCACCGCGCCGAAGGCAAATACACTCTTAAAAACTGACATTGAGGAGCCCCTCCATTTTTCAGGTGTCTTTATCTCAAAAACTTGCCAAGATCAAAAGTCTCGTTAGAAAAAAGAAGCAATCGTCAACCTTATGTACAGAGAGGCCTATGGCTCAAACATCAGAGAAAACACTATTTGGACACCCTCGTCCCCTGTTTACACTTTTCTTCACGGAAATGTGGGAACGATTCTCATTTTACGGCATGAGAGCGCTCCTGGTGCTTTACATGGCCCAGTATCTTTTTATCGAAGCAGATAAGGGCAAAGATGTTTGGGGCTACGGAGCTTTGAAATCTGGAATTGAGTACTTTTTTGGCCCTCAATCTCCTCAAGCATTGTCTTCGCATATCTACGGTTACTATATGGGCCTTGTATATTTTACTCCCTTTTTCGGGGGTATGATTGCGGATCGCTACTGGGGTAAGCGCCGTGCGGTCTATGTGGGCGGTATTTTGATGGCTATCGGTCACTTCCTGATGGCAGTCGAAAGCATGTTCTTCTTAGCCTTGCTGTTTATTATTGCGGGCAACGGATTCTTTAAACCGAACATTTCCACTCAAGTGGGTGACTTGTATTCTCCAGAAGACAAGCGTCGCGATGGTGCGTTCACTTTGTTCTACATGGGTATCAATCTCGGTGCGTTCTTCTCGCCACTGGTTTGCGGAACCTTGGGACAGAAAGTCGGCTGGCATTGGGGCTTCGGAGCCGCTGGTATCGGTATGATCATGGGTCTTTTGATTTATCACTTCGGCGGTAAACATTTGCCATCCTCAGAACACAAAGTATCGATCAAGGAAGTTGAAGAACAAGCGCGCAAGCCTTTGTCCAAGTCTGAGTGGACTCGCACTTGGGCATTAACGTTCCTGTGTGCTGTTACGATTTTCTTCTGGGGTGTTTACGAACAACAAGGCAACACTTTGCAGTTGTGGGCAGATCAATCCACTGATTGGAACTTCTTTGGCTGGGAAATGCCTTCCACTTGGTATCAGTCTTTCAATCCATTCATCATCTTCATGTTCGCTCCAATTTTGGATCGCGTGTGGATGTGGCAGTCTCGTCGTGGAAAAGAAAACACGACAGCTATGAAAATGGCTATCGGTTGCTTCATGGGTACGGCTGCTTTGGGCTTGATGTTCTTTGCTGCGAAATCCGTAGGACCTGGCAAAGGTTCGGCATTGTGGCTACTGGGTTCAACATTCATGCTGACTATTGGTGAGCTTTACCTTTCACCGATCGGTTTGTCTTTGGTGACGAAAGTTTCTCCCAAGAAAATCGTTTCCATGATGATGGGTGTTTGGTTCCTGGCTTCCTTCTTCGGAAATACTGTTTCCGGTTGGATTGGCAGCATGTACGACAAAATGCCTAAAGAAAATTTTTTCTTGTTGTTGGCAGCACTGGGCTTGGTTCCGGGTGTGTTGTTCTTCCTAAGCAACAGGGTTTTAACGAAATCCTTGAATATGGCCGACGAGAAAAAATCCGGCAGTGCGGGTTCGTCCTCAATTGGAACGCACGCGGAAGTTACGGTTTAACTGGAAGTCCCAGTTAAATAAACTGAATCAGGGTGCGCTTTGCGCACCCTTTTTTTTGCTATTACTACATCATTTCGGACTGACTGCGATATCCGTCTGGTGGCGATTGAAAGCGTGAGTTCGCGTGCATTTCGCGATGTTCTTTTATCAGTGATCTAAATACCTCACGCCCTTTGGCGGCCATTGGGGATTTCCAATCGCGGAACCACTCTGCCACCATGGCGATTGTGGTATTTGGAATAGCACCCGCCTGAATCAATCTTTGAATTGCCATATCATGTTCTTCGTGGGATTGACCAGCAACCGCATCAACCACAAAGGTCACTTCATAATCATCCTCCAAGGCGTCCACCACTGGAAATGCCAGGCAGATCTCAGTCCACAGAGCACAAAACACCAGACGCTTTTTTCCCGTCGCCTTTACGGCCTTCAGGAAGTTTTCATCCTCCCAGGCATTCATAGTGGAGCGATCAATTTCTTTCGCTTGCATCAAAACATCTCTCAGTGACTTGATGGTGGGTTGATTCACACCCATCTTAACGCCGACCGTACTTAATACCACTGGGATATCGAAGGCCACAGCAGCTCTGGTCAGCTCGCAGACGTTCGTCTCCACCGCACGCGGATCGCTGGATCCGATTCCACTGAACATTTCCGGTTGATAGTCGATCAGAATTAATGCGCATTCACTGGCATCCCATGTGGCACGATTGCGACTCATATAAACTCCTTCAGAATAGTTGGTTTTAAGTTAAAATTTCCAAATCATTTACATTGCACTGGCAGTGGCAACTCCACCATTCCTTTCGGGGCAGAAAACAATAGCAGTCTTTGGAAATAGTGAACTTTCAAAGTCTCTTCGAGTTTTCCATCGAAGGCTGTTTGCGTAAACTCTGCCTGTCCGTTGTTGTCTGTTTCAGAAACTCCCGAGACTGTGCCCGCCTCCCATTTGAAGGACGTTCGCTTCACAGGAACCGTGACAATGCTTTCGCCTTGGGGACGACAGGAAATCTGCACCAGGTAGCGGTAGCCTATAGAGCGTGGACGCGCGCTGAAAACCCGTTCCACCGTGATAATATGGGTTGATGAAGCCTGAGCCCAGGCTCCACTGTGAGCCCCGAATGCCGCCATTACAGCCGCCAGCAACAAAGCGATCTTGAATATTCTGTTTTGCATGAGATTCATTGTCGGACGAAGCGTGGGAACTTCCAATGGGAATACAAAAATACAATTAACTGTCACAGGTGTATTTGAAAAAACAAAAGCCGAAGTATTTTGTACTTCGGCTTCGGTTTAGTAAGGATATTTGCAAGCACTCACTTTCACAACCGGGCCCCTTGATTACTCAACAGAGCCCTATTTCTGATGGCGATTACTTGTAAAATTTAGCGTTTGATTTAGCCATGTTCGACAGTGGTGTCGCTGGCTTCAAACGTTTGGCATTGCGGCTGGAAGCGTACATTGCCAATTGATCAGCTACATATTGTGAGCCGATGCTGTCTGCGTACTTCAGCAATCCACCACGGAATGGCGGGAAGCCTGTACCCATGATCATACCAAGGTCCACTTCGTGTGGAAGCTCCACAATGTGGTCTTCAATCAATGCCAAGGAACATTCGTTCACCATCGCAAAGACACCGCGCTCGATGCACTCTTTGGTTTGGTGAGGATTGCTTGGTGTGCCCAAGCCCAATGCTCCGTAAACTGTTTGATCGACGTCACCACGCTTGCCATCAGCCTGGTAAGTATAGAAACCCTTACCATTCTTACGACCCAAGCGACCTGACTTCTCCAAAGCTTCCATACAAGGCGCCATTTCGATGCGCTCGCCGAAAGCTTTCTTGAAGATTTTAAGAACTTTAATACATACATCCAAACCAACTTCGTCCATCAACTCGAACGGACCCATTGGCATACCGAACTCTTTAACGTAGGCCTTATCAACCACTTCGATGCTCATACCTTCTTGCATCAACCATGCAGCTTCCGCCATGTATGGAAGAAGAAGACGATTCACCAGGAAGCCCGGGCCGTCTTTTACCACGACTGGCATCTTGCCCATTTTTTTCGTAAGTTCAAAAATAGTAGCAATCGTTTCGTCAGAAGTTTGCGCACCACGAATCACTTCCACCAATGGCATTTTGTTCACTGGATTGAAGAAGTGCATTCCAGCGAAGTATTCCGGACGTGGATGACCTTTGGCCATTTCAGTCACAGAAAGTGAAGAGGTATTCGTCGCGATGATGGCATCCGGGCGCATTTGACCTGCGCACTCGCCGATCACTTTTTGCTTGATGCCCATGTCTTCGACGATCGCCTCGACAACTACATCCAGGTTTTTGAAACCGGAATAGTCTGTTGTTACAGACACAGCGTCCATTTTTTGTTGGAACTGATACTTATCGATGGATTTACGTTTTACCAATTTCATCCATAGGTCGCTGGCGTGCTTCAGACCCTTGCCCAATGCTTCAGGGCTCAAGTCTTTCATGCGCACTTGGATGCCTTTATCAGCAGCCACGTAAGCGATACCGCCACCCATGGTGCCGGCGCCCAGAATACCCAGGCCTTTGACTTCTTTTGGTTTAACTTCGACACCGGTAACGCCGGTTTGTTTTTTGACCATTTCAGTCAGGTAGAATACGTGGATCAGGTTTTTGGAAATATCTGTGATACCCAACTCGCAGAAGCCTTCGCGTTCAATGCGCATTCCCGCATCGCGATCGCTCATGCCGTAAGTTTTTTGGATCACATCCAAAGCCTTCAACGGCGCTGGATAGTGACCTTTGGTGGCTTTCATCACACCTTCGCGCGCTTTCTTGAACACGACGCCTTTTGCAGGGCCTTCAAGAACTTTATTAACCATGCCGTTCGCTTGGAATTTCTTGCGACGTTTTTGACCGCCACCAGCGATGATTTCCTTTGCCCATTTGATCGCCTGCTCATCCAAAAGATTTTGGTGAACGACTTTATCCACAAGGCCGGATTTTTGCGCTTTTTTGGAGTTCACTGCTTTGCCAGCAAGGATGATATCCAAAGAGGCCTGCAAGCCCATGATACGCGGCATGCGCTGAGTACCGCCGAAGCCCGGCAAGATACCCAATTGAATTTCCGGAAGACCGATCTTCGTTGAAGAATCATCAGAGGCGATACGGTAGTCGCAGGCCATGATGAACTCACAACCACCACCCATGCACGCGCCATTCACGGCTGCGATAGTTGGCATTGGCAAGTCTTCGACCATGTTCATGATCTCTTGACCGGCCTTCACTGCGTTATTGAATTGATCCGGAGTCGTCATCCCCTTGATCTCTTCAATATCTGCGCCGGCGATAAAGATTTTTGGCTTCATGGATTTAAAGATCACCGCTTTGTATGAAGACTTACGCAGTTCTTCAACCACGTCTTTAAGTCGCATCATCACCGGTGTTGAGAATTTATTAACTTTTTCACCCACCAGGTCGAACTCTACAACTGCGATTTCACCCTGAGGTTTGATTCTGATACTTTCAAGCATAGACATTTGTGTAACTCCTAGATGCAAATCGCTAAATTAGTTTTCGTTCTCAAGAATCATTGTTCCACCTTGACCGCCACCGATACAAAGTGTTGCCAGACCGTGCTGTACGCCTCTGCGTTTCATTTCTTTTGCCAGAGTCAGTACGATACGTGTGCCTGTTGCGCCCACTGGATGACCCAATGCGATCGCGCCACCGTTGACGTTCAGGATTTCATCACGAATCTCGCCCACTTTTGCAGACAAGCCAAGTTTCTCTTGGGCAAACTTATCGGAATCCATTGCTTTCTGACATGCCATAACCTGCGCTGCGAACGCTTCGTTCAGCTCTACCAGGCCGATGTCTTTCATTGTCAATCCAGCACGTTTCAATGCCAATGGAGTTGCATACGCCGGGCCCAAGCCCATGCGCTCAGGCTCAAGACCCGCGAAACCGTAAGAGCGGATTGTTGCCAACGGCTTGTAACCAGCTTGCTCTGCTTTTTCACGGGACATCAACAACACCATCGCTGCACCGTCTGTGATTGGGCAGGAGTTGCCGGCTGTGATTGTGCCTGTGGCTTTGTCGAAGAATGGTTTTAGCTTAGCCAATGCTTCCATCGTTTGCGTGTCACGAGGACCGATATCGTCAGCGACGATTTCTTTGTACTCTGGAGCAAGATAGACTGGAGTTGATTCTTCCTTCATGCGACCTTCTTTCATCGCCTTGGAAGCCAACTGGTGAGAGCGCAATGCAAATCTATCCTGCATTTCGCGGTTCAAGCCCCACTCTTTTGCCAGGATTTCTGCAGTTTGGCCCATGTTGATTCCAACGAAAGGATCTGTCAGACCCAACATCACGCCGATTTGCGGAAAATATGGATCTTTCATGTTGCCTTGAAGAAGGGCTTTGATTTGATTCACGTCCGCTTTGAAAAGCTGCCACAAAAGCGGAAGGGCTTGCTTTGGACCTTTCGCTGCGAAAAGTCTTTCGTAGATGTCTTGGAATTTTTGCGGAGCCAATGTCGGAATTTGCGACATGGATTCAGTACCACCCGCCAGGATCACATCCATCGTGCCGGATTTGATTTTCTCAAAACCGTTAGAGATGGATTCCATTGCGGATGCGCAGTTTCTGTGAACTGTGTATGCAGAAGTTTTCATCGGAATACCGGCGTTCAGCGCAACCACGCGGGAAATGTTCACGGCGTCTGCCGGATTACCGGTGTTACCCACGATCACTTCATCAACGGAATTTACATCGAGGTTCGTTTGCGCAATCAACTGTCGAAGCGCAACTTGACCCAACTGAGCTGGGTGAACTTTTTTAAGTTTTGTACCTGATTTAGCGAACGGTGTACGCACACCTTCAACGAGAACCACATCGCGTGGTGACTTCATAGAAAACTCCTGTTGGTAATTCAAATAACCACTGAAAATCGTACAGGTTTTTCATGTGAGGACCAAACACAAACGCAAGAATGAGACTGCGAGGTCTAGTTTCGACAAAGTCTGTGCGGAATCCCTAGACCACTCCTGTTCAAAACCAGAGCTGTAGCTCTAAATTACCTCTGAAAAACCAATAAAACTCCTCAGAAAATCACCTAGACCTCCTAAGAATCTGAACGACTGAAATAGTTATGTTTCGCTGGGGAGGCTCGCGACGGCTGCCTATCTTCAGATCGCTTAAATTGCTGCCACTTGCTGAATTCATACTTCTACAAATTCTTTCCGCGCCACCAAGAAAAGCTGCGTTATGCAGCTAGTGCTTGGTGATTCCCATCCTTCTTGCTTCCGCCAAATTATGAGTGCGACACAGAACTCTCAAGTTCGACTCGTCGTTGGATCCACCCAAAGCCAACGGCAATCGATGATCAATCTGCAATTGATATTTGCTAGTGCAACATTTTCCGCCGACGCAATTAAATTCACATTGATAATTTGCGTTCCTTAACAAGCGTCTGCGCAAGGTTAATTTCAAATGTTTTCTTTCACCTAAACTAGCACTTGAATTTGCATTGATTTCAACTCCATCCTGAATCCTTCTTGATTCATTCATGTTGAGTTTGTCTAATTCATTTTTATTCATTACTGTTACACCTTCAGCCTCCTCTGCTTCATCCCTTGCTGCCTCACCTGCCAATTCTGCATTCTTCGAAGCTTTCCTAACCATTTCATTCCCAACAATTTGCTTTCCCAACTTTTTCTGGATCTGGAAATTAGCTAGATACGAAATCAATTCTGCCCAAGTTGGGTTTGGCAAAACATGCGATAGCAATTCTCTGACTTGCTTCAGCTCATTCATTTGATCTTCAGAAAATGTGATCTCCATACGAACAGAGTCGTTACGCTGAGGCTTTAGAATCTCTCTTTCAAGAATTGGCTGATTAAATTCAACAGCAAGGACTTTCTGAGTTTCAAAACTGTTCTTGTTTTGGATTTGTTCCAATACAGATTCAGTCTGCTCTGCTGACACAACAGCGCCGCCAGCCATAGCCTTCGAAATGCATTTTTGAACCTGATTTAATTGGGTTAACTTCAAATCGCCAGACTCGATTGCATTCTCGATTTTTGGAACCTTTTTCAGCAAGCGAGAGGCCTGAATTCTTCGATAAGCGGCATCTTCCGAATACTGCAAATGACCGGTCATATATTTAAACAATGATGTAAATCCCAAATCCAAATACAATCGTCTAAACTCCACTTCGACCAAATGCCACAAAATTAAATGCGTGATCTTCCGTTCACCGCGAGCAAGTCTTTCTACACGATTTAGCAATTCGAGATTTGATATTGAAGTTAGATCCATTTTTTCCTCCGTATCTTGACGGCTTCTGTTGCTTTTTCAATTTTATAACACGAGTTTTTAAATCGCATTATTGCAGGTTTTCGCATGGGAAATTGACTTTCGAAATTCAAGTTAAACAATAGCTGAAAGGTCATAAAATCCAAATACAGGAGAGTATTGTTTCGACTCCAGCCCGGCTTCATCTTGGAATCAAACAAACAACCTCGGTCAAACTCGCGACCCAAAAAAAGCGTCAAAGCTATTTTGATTACACTTTACTAAATGACACATCTTTTCCGGGCTACGCGGAAAGCGGTTTTGAATTTGAAGCTGAAGTTTGATGTTTGATGTTTGAACGGAACTAGATGTTTTGAATTTGTTGCTTGATTTGAAAACAACAGATTCTTTGAAAGATATCTTTACACTGATTGATTGATTGATTGATTGAATGATTGATTGAATGATTGAATGATTGAATGATTGAATGATTGAATAACTACTCACGCAACTCCACCCCTCCCTCCCAATTGACACAGCTTTTCTTGGTTCCGCGGAGCACTTGCGTACAGAGTGATCAAAATGTGTTAACTCTAGGTCGATAATCATCTGCGTCATCTCTATTGCCTACCGCGACAAGCTCCCCATTTATTGACCCCCTAAGGATGCATTTGTAGAGTAACTGCACTTATTTCGCGAAAGAGCTAACGGCTTAAAAGCCTTAGAAAAATTCGAAAATTTCAAACACGCGAAAAAAGAACGAAAGGACGCATCCTTGGAAAAGAATTTGAATAAGAACACAGACAAAGCCCCCGAGGCAAAAGGCACCACGAACAACTTCGATCAGGAAGCCTTGATTTATCACAGCAGCGGCAAGCCAGGGAAAATTGAAGTTATCTCCTCAAAACCCTGCGTGTCTGAAAAAGATCTTTCACTAGCTTACTCTCCAGGCGTCGCAGCTCCTTGTAAAGTGATCGCGAAAGATCCTTCCAAAGTTTACGACTACACAGCCAAAGGCAACCTGGTTGGAGTTATCTCTAACGGTACAGCGGTACTGGGCCTTGGCAACATCGGACCTCATGCCTCAAAACCTGTTATGGAAGGGAAAGGCATCCTGTTTAAACAATTCGCGGGCATCGACGTTTTCGACATCGAAGTCGACGCCAACGACGTTGATACTTTCTGTAACGCCATCAGAACTTTGGAGCCCACGTTCGGCGGTATCAATCTGGAAGACATCAAAGCACCTGAGTGTTTTGAAATCGAAGAGCGTCTAAAAAAAGAAATGAAAATCCCGGTATTCCATGATGACCAGCATGGAACCGCGATCGTTTCCGGAGCGGCATTACTGAACGCTGTTTCTGTGACCAACAGAAAAATGGAAAACGTGCGCATCGTGGTTAACGGTGCCGGTGCCTCTGCGAACTCTTGTGCAAAGATCTTTATCTCTTTGGGCGCACGTCGTGAAAACATCATCATGTGCGACTCTCAAGGTGTAATCTATAAAGGCCGCACAGCCGGCATGAACAAATACAAAGAATACTTTGCCGCTGAAACTGAAGTGCGCACGCTAAGTGAAGCTTTGCGTGGAGCGGATGTTTTCGTGGGCCTTTCTGTGGCCGGCGCCCTGACTCCGGAAATGCTGAAAGATATGGCGAAAGATCCAATTATTTTCGCCATGGCAAATCCAGTTCCGGAAATCACGCCTGACGAAGCTCGCACAGCACGTCCTGATGCGATCATCGCAACAGGTCGCTCGGATTATCCGAATCAGGTGAATAACGTACTGGGCTTCCCGTCCATCTTCCGTGGCGCCTTGGATACACGCTCCACACAAATCAACGAGGAAATGAAACTTGCAGCTGTTCACGCTTTGGCGAAACTGGCGCGCGAAGATGTTCCTGATCGTGTCTCGGCAACTTATGGTGGCAAAACTTTCAAATTCGGTCGTGAATATTTGATTCCAAAACCTTTCGACACCCGCGTGCTTTTGTGGGTTGCTCCTGAAGTGGCTAAAGCCGCTATCAAAACTGGTGTGGCGACTCGTACGATTGAAGACTGGGATCACTACCGCGAAACATTGGAAGCCCTGCAAGGGCCTTCTAAAGTTTTCATTCGCTCGGCAATCAATCGCGTTCACCAAAACGCAACCGCTATGGGTGGAGAATTACCACGCATCGTTTTCCCAGAAGGCACCAGCTCCAAGGTTCTTAAAGCCCTGGCAACATTGGTTGAAGAAAAAATCTGCCAACCCATTCTTTTGGGCTACCCAGACCGCGTAAAAGAAAAAATCCAGGCCCTGGATATCCCGGCATTGAATGATGTTCCGGTTATTCATCCTGCGACTTATCCGAAATTCTTCAAATACGTTGAAAAGCTTTACAACCTAAGACAACGCAAAGGCATCAACATGCGCGAAGCGGAACGTCTGATGGCGGATCCTAACTACTTCGCTGCGATGATGGTGATGATGGGTGAAGCAGACGGCGTGGTAAACGGTGCTTCTGTGAACTATGCCGATGCCGTAAAACCAATTTTGCAAACTGTGGGAGTCTACCAAGGCGGAGTTCCAGCAGGTTTGAACTTCATCCTGCTTGAAGATAAATTCCTGGTTTTGGCTGACACGACTGTGAATTTAAATCCAACAGCAGAACAGTGCGCGCAAATCGCATTGCAAGCGGCGAAAGTTGTCGAATACTTCGGTATCGAGCCTAAGATCGCGATGCTTTCCTATTCAAACTTCAGCGGTGCTGACGGCACTCCATGCAAAATGAAAAGTGCGGCGGAGATCGTTAAAAAACTTCGCCCTGGCCTCATGGTCGATGGCGACATGCAAGCTGACACAGCAGTGAATCCAGAAATTATGGAACGACTGTTCCCATTCTCTGACCTTAAGGGCGGGGCCAATGTTTTGATCTTCCCAAATCTGGAAGCCTCAAACATTGCTTACAAACTTATTCAGCAAGTGGGCAAAGTCGAAGTGATCGGACCATTCCTTACGGGAGTACGCAGATCATGTAACGTTTTGCAAAGAACGACAACTGTTGATGGTATCGTGAATTCCGTGGTGTTCACAGCTTTGGAAGCTCAGTTCATCAAAGATGTTCTAAAATCCCGCGAAGCTAAAAAACAGTAGTCCGTACAGACATTCGTAATTCCAAAAAAGGCCTGCGGTAAAACACAGGCCTTTTTTTTAAATCCTCCTCTATAATAAATAAAAATACCGGAGGCTTTAATGGCGGAATTCCCAAAACCCGAAAACAAAAACAAACCTATTCTTCAACCTTCAAACAAGGAAAACCTTTACGAATCCCTTAACTCCTTGTCCTTCACACAAAGCTTCACCTTGCTGATCAATCACTACAAGCGCGACGCCATCACCACCAAACCTCCCACCCGCACTAAGGGTGAGAATCGGTAAATTTCTTTGTCGTCGTCGCCGGTTCATCCCGGTACTCCAAAAGAATTTCCTGTCGACCGCCGCTGTCTACCAAAGGAATTCGTTTTTCTGGCAAGACTCCTTTTTTCGAGATCTGCACTTTGATCACATAGGTAGTGCTTTTAAAGCGATACGTGATATCAAAACTGCTCCAGCTTTCTGGCACACAGGGGGCGATGATGATTTCACCATTGACGACACTAAAACCCAGCACCGACTCCAGCCCTGCACGATAGAACCAGCTTGCAGATCCCGTGTACCAACTCCAGCCTCCGCGCCCGACATGAGGCTCGACTGCATACACATCTGCCGCAATCACATAAGGCTCGATTTTATACTTCTGCATTCCCGCCCGCGTTCGCCCGTGATGTATCGGATTAATAATATTATAAAGTTCCAAAACCTTTTCCCGTTCCTGTAGCTTTGCGAAGGCCATCACCACCCAAATCGCTGCATGAGTGTACTGTCCCCCATTTTCACGAACTCCCGGTACATATCCTTTGATGTAGCCCGGATCCAGTTTTGTTTTATCAAAGGCCGGCATTAACAGCTTAATCAAGCCCTTCTCTTTCACGATCAGATTTTCTTCAACCTTACTCATCGCCAGTCGTTGTCTTTCTGGCTGACCCACGCCCGACAAAATAGACCAGGTCTGCGACAGGGAATCGATTCGACATTCCTGTCCTTCAGAAGTTCCCAGCGGAGTGCCATCATCAAAGTAGGCACGACGATACCACTCGCCATCCCAGGCTTTGGTTTCAATGGCCTCGCGAAGCCGAGCCATGTGCTGTTCATAACGCTGAGTTGTTTCAGCATCACAGAATGGCAGATAGTCATGAATCACTTTGTGCAGGAACCATCCCATCCACACGCTTTCACCCTTGCCCTTTTCACCAATACGATTCATCCCATCATTCCAATCACCGGAACCAATCAGGGGCAACCCGTGGGCCCCGACTTTCATGGAATGCTCAAGCGTGCGCAGACAATGATTATGTAACGTCGCCTTTTCGTCGCTGATTTTTGGCTGAGTGTAAGAGTCTTCTTGTTCAGGCGTCAGCAAAGGCGCGTCGATAAAAGGTACTTCCTGATCCAGAATCCCGCGATCCCCCGTGACACGAATATAGTGCGCGACAACATAAGGAAGCCACAAAAGATCATCCGCGAAATGCGTGCGCACACCTCTGCCGGTCGGTGGATGCCACCAGTGCTGAACATCTCCTTCCGGGAACTGCCGAGCAGCTGCACGCAAGATATGTTCGCGGGCGATCTCGGGTGTGGAATACACAAAGGCCATACAGTCCTGCAATTGATCGCGGAAACCATAGGCGCCGCCCGATTGATAAAACGCCGAACGCGCCCATAAACGACACACCAAGGACTGATACAGCGACCAGCGATTCACCATCAAATTCAGCGAAGGCTCCGGTGTGGATACCTGAATCGCCCCTAAATGATGATCCCACATTTCATGAACACCCCGAAGAGCAGCTTCAATGGAATCAGGAGTAAGATACTTTTCAGAAAGACTTTGTGCCGCCTCTTTAGTCGGTGCTTGTCCCAGCAAAAATACGATTTCAATTTCTTCCTGATCCCTAACAAAATAACTTGCCTGTAAAGCCGCGCAAGGATCCTGACCGATACCTGTGTAGCCACTTAAACCCCGGCGTTTTAAAGCTTCGGGATTCGAGTATGATTTATTGCGTCCTAAGAACTCCTTGCGATCGCAGGAATATGATTGCACTTCGGCGCTCGTCCGGAAAAAAGAAACGCGCTCCGCGAACTCATGATTGTAGGAATTTGTGGCAAACAGGGTTTTCTCCCCGTCCACTTCACACAGAACATAGGGAGCGGATTTTTCGCGCAGATTTCCCAATACCCATTCCACATAGGCCCAAAACGACAAGCGTCGATTGCGCCCACTGATGTTCCGGATTTTCAAACGTGTGATTTTCACCGTGTCCGATGCCGGCACAAACATCGTCAATTCGTGCGAAAGACCATAGGCGTTGTGCTCAAAGACTGAATATCCCTGACCGTGTCGAACAGTGTATTGTTCCCGATTTCGAATTGGCAACGGAGTCGGAGTCCAAATCTCGCCCGAATCATCGTCGCGAATGTAAATGATTTCAGTGTTAGGATCTGAAACTGAATCATTCGACCATGGAGTGATTCTGTTTTCCCGCGAGTTCACAGCCCAGGTGAATCCTGATCCTGATTCACTGACTTGAAAACCAAAATCATTGCTATTAGCTATAACATTGATCCAAGGTGCAGGAGGCCATTGATCTTCCTGCAGACTGATCACGTACTCGCGACCATCTTCAGAAAAGCCCCCCAGTCCGTTAAAGTATTGCAGATTCTTGGGTGTGGACTTTTTATGCTCGTAGGAATGAGGCTGTGCTTTGGCTGAAAAACTCTCGGCATACTTAATAGGCAAGACTTTGCGTGACACCTGTTCTTTGAAAGTGCCGGCGTCACTGGAAATCACCACGCGCGCCATGGCTTGAATCAAAGATCGATCCCCTTCCTGAAGTGTATCCAGCTTCAGACTGAAAATCCCCCCTTGCTTGTTCATCCAATCATGTAGGCCGGCATAACGTATCTGCCACTGCACCTCGTCCTGCAAGTCCTGCAAGTACGTGGATTTGGATTCATTCATGATCACCAGATCAAATGCCAGACCTTTCAATCGCAGGTATTCGTGACCGCGCAAAAGTTTGCGCACCAATCCCATGTCCTTTTTATCACCGATCATCACCGCCACTATGGGCACATCGCCACTGATACCAAACGGCCACAAACTTGCCTGTTCGCGCGTGTGCTGGGCCAGAAACTGCGCGGGCTGTCGCATGGAAGGATCAGAAAAATACAACCGCTCTGCCAATCGTTGAAACGAGTACGCGGACTCGGCATCCATCCCCAGATGGCGCAGATCAATTCTGGATTTAGTCCAGGCTAATTTTGATTCCCGATCAAAGGAGTGGGCATCCTGATAGCGATCAACCAACTGCAAAAGCTCATCGTAACCGGCGGCATATCCGGTTTTAAAAGTAACTTTGCGAATTCCACCGGGAGGCACCCGCAGTTTCACCCGAAGACTTAGTGCCGGATCCAAAACTGAACCGATACTATTGGACAAAGTGCTCCCCACCTTCAACGCCACAGGGTTGGTGGTATCACGTCCCCGTCCGATAAATCTGGATCGATCCGTTTCATACTCGACCTCTCCAACAAATTCAGAATCAATGACAATACCGTGAAAGCCATAAATTTCACTTTGCTCACTGGAACGGGGCCGCCTTTTAACGGTCAGACAGCGCTTTTGTTCCAGATAGTCTGTTTGCAAAAAGAGGTTACTAAATCCGGGATGCGCGTGATCGGCTGCCATGGTCGCCAGCACTGGCTCCAGATAACTTGTCAGTTCAAGAATCTTTTCCTCGCCAGTCATATTAGTCAGCGTGATCTCACGCAGTTCCAGGTTGTCTTCCGGAGCAACAATCACCCTGGTGACTGTCTTGATATCCAGATCCTTTCTGATGAACTCCACCTGATCTTCTGAAAAAACTGCTTTGTAAGAATCAGGTTTACGAAGATACGGTAAGTAGGTCGCAGACCAGGCCTGATTCATTTCGACATCGCGAATATAAATATACTGCCCCCAATTATCGCGAGTCGCATCTTCACGCCAACGCGTGATCGCAAGCTTTCCAAACTTGGAAAATCCCGACCCGCCTGTTGACAACATCAATGAATAGTCGCCATTGGACAAAATCTGGACCCGCGGACTGTGATGAGGGGCCTCGTCATAGACACGCACAAAGGACTTCATCAGCGAATCCCCGGCACTTTCCCATTCGATCTCTGCTGCTTTTGGTTCGGTCAAGGCCATGTATTCCGGAACTCTTTCCTGCAATAGCATTTGCGCGGCCCGCACTCGTGGTTCTGCATGAAAGCGATTCTGCATGATTTCGGCATTAAGAATATTGTCGATGGCGATCAGACTCATGCCCTGATGATGGGCCATATAGGATTTAACAAGGGCGTAGGGCTGCTCCGGAGCAATCCGCTCGGGAGTATAGTCAATGGCTTCAATAAAACCATACTCGGTCAGAATTTCCGGAGTTTGCATACTTCGCAGATTCTTGGTGGCAATGACTGGTTCAACCAGGGCCGCCAGAAAACTGGAATAAGGCGAGACCACCAGATCATGCCCCAAGCCCCGCTTCAAACCCAAACCAGGAATTCCGAATGGACCGTATTGATAGTTGTAATTCAAGTCCCGGGCATTGTAACCGGCTTCTGAAATCCCCCAAGGCACGTTGAGCTTTTTTCCATAACTGATCTGTCGATCTACGACGGCATAGAGCGTTTCACCAATCAGAGTGTTTTCATAACTTTTCATCACCAGATGTGGCATTAAGTACTCGAACATGGATGCCGACCAGGAAACCAGGGCGCGCTTTCCTTCGACCGGTACGAGCTGTCTACCCAAGCGAAACCAGTGTTTTGCAGGAACGTCCCGCTTGGCGATGGCCACAAAACTGGCCAGTCGACACTCAGAGGCCAGCAGGTCGTAATAGGAATTATCATGACGATTTTCACTGACATTGAAGCCGATTGAAAAAACCTCGCGGTCTTTTTCAATCAGAAAACTAAAATCCATCTCGGTAAAGAAGGTTTCACACAATTCAGATAACTTTTGCAGGTCACCGCATAATCCAACTGTGTTATTTAGGGTCTTCAGCCCCAAGTCGCGAAACTTGATTATTTCTGCAGGCAATTCACTTTCCGGAATACCACTAAGATGACTGAAGAAGTTTCGATAGATCTCTGCCGTCATCAACAAGGGCCGCACTTGATCAAGATCCGCATACCCCGGAATAGTTGCCAACCAGGCTTTACTCTCGGGACTTATCATCTGGGTCAGGACAAAGAGCTCGGTGTCTTTCTTAAGATCAACCACCAGGGTATTTAACGAGTTGGTCCAACCACGAAGTTTGTAATAGAATCGACTGCCATGCTCGACTTCCAGCGCATCAAGACTGTCTTTGAAGTCTTCCACAGAAAACTGAATGGCGCGAACCAGCCCGGCCCATTGAGACATTGTGCCTGGCGCGCCCTCTTCAAGAATTTGCCGGGTGCTGTTGATTTGTTCCACAAGATGAGTCGCACTTAAGGAGCCGGTCTCTTGACGTTGCAACTGAAGTTTTTTTACTTCCTCCTCCATGAACTCCAGATTTGTCTTCAGTGCATGAAGGCAGCTGGCATTAAATAGCGGAGCTTCGAGCAACTCTTGAGCGCCCTCTTTGAGAACCAATAAATACCCTGCCATGTTTCCGCTATCGACCGTAGACACGTATTGCGGATACAAAGGTGCTAAATTCAAAGTATCGTACCAGTTCAGAAAATGCCCACGATAGCGCTCTAACTTCGACAAAGTTGCAAAGTGATCGCGCAGTCGATCTGCAGCGGCTCGGACCGAAATAAATCCAAAATCCCGTGCGGAAAGAATTGAAAGTCCATACAGCCCCATATTGGTGGGTGATGTTCTATGGGCAACAACCTGCTCGGGATCTTCCTGCACGTTATCTGGTGGAAGCCAATTGTCTTTTGCAGTCACGAAAGTTTCAAAGAAGAACCAGATTCGGCGAGCCACTTTGAATAGATACTCGTTGTCCTCGAGGGATAGTTCTTCCCGCTTCTTTTCAATCTTCCTCTGCGTAAGTTTCGCCATCCAGGGATACACAGCCCACATTGTCAAAAACGGGATAGCGACCAGCGCAACATTAAAATTCCATCGAATAATAACGGCCAGCAAGATAACGGCAAGAATTGTTTCAACCCCCACCGTACTTCGCCAAAACGACCCACTATAAGTATCTTGTTTTTCTGCAGAGGCCGCTGTCATCCATTCCAGCCGTTTTGTTTTGGAAACTCGTGTACGGTAAATCGCCCGTACAATAGCATCCACATCATTGACGGCACGATGAGGCAGAAAAACCAAAGACAATAAAAACTGACCTATATGGGTTTGGATCTTTCCAAGCTCACTCCAAAAACTACTGGTCCAACTGCCACCGCGAGGTGACACCATCAAAGCATTTATCAGCTGTAGAAAAATCGGAATGGCAATGGTCACCGTCGCTACACCCGTCCAGAACCATGCATCCCCCGGCAGAATCAACCAAGAAGCCACATATAAGAACATCAAACAAGGAGCAACCAAACTGCGACGAAGATTATCCCAGATTTTCCAGCGAGAAATAAGAGGCAGGTCATTCACCATCAATTTCCCATCACGGTTTTTTACGAAGGGCAAAGTCCAAGGTCCCACTTGCCAGTCGCCGCGCACCCAACGATGAGCCCGGGCTGAAAAGCTTTTGTAGGAACTGGGATAGTCATCCATCACTTCAATGTCCGTCACCAGCGCGGTACGCGCGTATAGTCCTTCAAATAAGTCATGACTCAATATGGTGTTATCAGGGACCCGACCCTCTAAAGATCGATCAAAAGCCTCGATATCATACAGACCTTTACCTGTGAAGCTGCCCTCATTGAATAAATCCTGATAAACGTCAGACACCGCTGTGGTATAGGGATCTATTCCCGTATGACCAGAGAAAACCGAAGCAAAAACTGATCGCGAGGAACTTTCCAAAGATATGCTAACGCGAGGCTGGATGATGCCGTACCCCTCGGTCACGCGGCGGCGCAGTTCACTGAACTTAGCACGATTCAGAGGATGCGATGCCACACCAATGAGATGGCGCGCACCTTCCAATCCCAGTTGGGTGTCTGCATCCAGGGTGATCACATACTTAAATGTGCGAACCAGCTCTTCCGGGATCGTCATAACCGTGTAACTGGTTTCACCCTTACCTAAAAGAATTCGATTGAGTTCTTCGATTTTGCCGCGCTTTCGCTCCCATCCCATCCATTTTTTTTCATGGGGATTCCAAAGACGTTTTCGGTGCAGTAAAAAGAAACGGTCTGCACCATGCTTTTCATTAAGGCGTTCTATTCCCTGGCGAGCCAGCGACACCAGCTTTTCATCTTCGGGGCGATGCTCACTATCGGAATCCATAAAATCAGTGGCAAGAGCAAAGTAAACCTGCGAATCCAGATTCCCCAGATAGTGAACTTCAATTCGCTCAACCAGGACCTCGATGGTTTCCTGATCTGCAAGCAAACAAGGAATTATCACCAGAGTGCGATATTCTGCCGGAACTCCTTTGCGAAAATCCATTTTCGCAAGTCTTCTTGGTTGGACAATTCGGGTCAAAAGATAGTTAAACAAAGTCACAGCCAAATCACTGAACGGAATAAACATAGCAAAAACGGCTGCCACCATTCCATACCAAATTTTGGTATTTTTCATGGCGTAATCAATGGGACCAATCATCGTTAAGCATATTAGAACGGCGATACTTGAAAAATAGACCAATGTGGGATTGCGCAAGGTCAATCGCAACCAGGATTCACGAAAGCGTGGACGGTATTTAAAGTCCCCTTCCAATAGGCGCAGGCCCTTACCATAAAGATAGTAACCCACATGGCATTGATCCTGCTGACTTCTTTCAATAGCGCGTTTTGCGATATTCTGCTCGGGAGTTTTAGTTCGCTTGCCGATTCGCTCGATATTATGACGATAATCATCCCGAGTGACAAATTCCATCTTTGCATAGTCACCAGTGGGATCCGCCTCCAAAAGGCGATCAATATAGCTAACACTTTCAAAAAATATCTTCCAGTCGATATTGCTGATCAGCCGCATGCTGGAAATAATATTGGCAATAGTCACCTGACTGGAGGCTTGATGCTGATGCTCCCGGGCGACGATTTGCTCGATATTCAAATTCACTTTGCCTAGTTCAATATTCATGGCCTCGATGACGGGCCAGACATCCGCCTCGGCATCACGCAGACGCTTCGCCACCTGGGCAATAAAGGTCAATTCAGTTTCCACCGAACCTTCGCAGTGGCTGACGATTTGCTTTAAATACTTTTGAAACTTTTTAGGGCGACGGACGTTTTCCAGTAGCTGCTCCACCAGATCATCTGCCATGGCTGACTGGTTAAAATCCCAGGCAATACGCAAGGCCACCCGCCGCAGATTTTCCACCAATGCAATCCGCAGGGTGATCGCCACAGCCCACAGCTCCCCCATTTTCAGATAGCTGCGCGTTTGAAAGCCCAGCACAAAACGACGAATCAAATCCACAGTCAAACGACTGTCTGAATGCGCCATCAATGCCAAAGCCAGAGCGTAAATACGAGGGTATCCAGCAAGCTCACCTTCAGTCGCCTTGGGAAGTTCAGAATAGAATGATGGCGGAAGATCTTCTTCAATCTCCCGCAGTTGCTCTTCGACGATATGAAAATTATCGATGAGCCATTCAGCAGCTGGAGAGACTGATTCCTTTTTTCGTCCCACCGTAGCCAGCAGGCGATAAGCGACCAGAAGCTTCTTCCCATTTTCAGAGCTGCGCTTTAATAGAGTCTTTCGAGACCGGGTAGATTTCCCCGTCTGTAGGTTTTCCCCCAGATAAGCTGCATATTCCTCAAGCCTCTCGGTACTGAAAATCTCAGCTTTAATAGGTAATTCCAAAATATCCTGCTGAGAAATATTGAACTTTTTCGCCATCCCGACTCCCACAACAAACCATCTGCATTAAAAGAAAATTTTGATTTGTTTAACCCACAGGGCCAAGTTCACGTGTCTTAATTTGTGGAAATGCATGGGCCCAAAGGCCTTTGCGCAAAGGCAAAAATGGCTAAAATTTGTCTTTGACCGATACCCCAAGAGTGCTAGAATTAAGTCAGACCAAGGGAGGGTTCTTCGATTTGAGTCAACAAGCCCATGTCAAAGTTCATGATAGAGCCATTGTCATCGGGGTCGGTTTAAAGACCGAGCCACTCACCGAAATCAAAGAAAATCTGCTGGAACTGGAAGAGCTCGTCACTGCTGCAGGCGGCGAAGTTGTCGGCTCAATCATCCAGGTTCTGCCCTCTTGGAATCCTGCCACCCTGATCGGATCTGGAAAAGTTGAAGAAGTTGCGGAAATGGTTCGCGACAGCCAAGCCACCATTGTGGTGATGGACCATCAGCTTTCTGGCGTTCAACAAAGAAACTTAGAACAAATAGTTAAAGTGCGTGTGGTGGATCGCAATCAATTGATCCTGGATATTTTCGCCCAACGTGCGCAGACTTTTGAAGGAAAACTTCAAGTGGAGCTTGCACAGTTGCTAGATCAAATGCCCCGCATGGTCGGTGCTTGGCTAGAATCCCTGTCGCGCCAAGGTGGTGGTATCGGAACTCGCGGCCCGGGGGAAACCGCCCTCGAGAATGACCGTCGTCGCATCCGCGAGCGCGTGGCTTTAATTAAAAAGAAACTGGAAGGTGTGCGCCAAAACCGCGCACAACACAGACAGTCCCGTCGACGCCACGAGATTCCATCTTTTGCCCTTATTGGTTATACCAACTCGGGCAAAAGTTCATTGTTGAATCGCCTGACTGGCGCGCAAGTCATGACCAAAAATCAGGTGTTCGCAACACTGGATCCCACAACCCGCAAAATTTTCCTAAACGACGGACCACCCGCAGTCGTGACTGACACCGTGGGATTCATACGTAAACTTCCGACACAGCTCATCGAAGCCTTTAAAGCAACACTTGAAGAATCTGCAGAAGCGGATGTTTTACTTCATGTGGTAGATCTGTCTTCACCCAACATGGAAAGACAAATCGAAGTCGTGGAAGAGTTGATTAAAGAGTTCAACTGGGCTGACAAGAAAATCATCCACGTCTTCAATAAAGTTGATGCGGCTCCAGTCGAGCGCCAGTTCCGAGTTAAACAATACCCACGCGTCTTCGTCAGCGCTCTGACCGGACAGGGCATGGAACAATTGAAAAAACTTATGGCGCAAATGGTGAGCGAAATGCAAACCGATGTGCAGCTTTACTTCCCACGCGCCGAAGAATACAAAATTTTCGATTTAGGTCGCGAAGCGCAGATCAGCAGAAAAGAAACTGCAACTGAAGGCACCGTCTGCTATACACAATTGACACCTTCGCTGATCAACCGCTGGAAAGACTACATCGTAAAATAGTCAAACAGCCCGCCAAAAAAAAAGGCGAGGCCATCCGCATATTTTTAAAATAATCTGGAGCACTGAAGTGACTCAAAACAGGATTCTATTTTAAAGTGTTGCTGGATCAAAATGATGTAACTGTCGAATGTCAGATATAATAATCCCATATCGCGCCCGTATAACGTTGGCAGGGATTTGTAATTGTATGTTCGGTAGCAGTAATTTTACAGTAAATCAAAATCATCTCGGGAAGTATGTTTGCCTGAGCGTTTGGGCAGTCAGCCTGACCTTTTGCTTCTATTACCTGGCAATGGATGTCCCCCTGATTAAGCTCGCGGGCCTCGCCCTTATTGCGATCATTGGAGTCGTTACTACAACTTATTTTACTCCTGAAAAAAACCAGCAGGCAGTCATCATTCAGACTTTGCTGATGTATGCCTCACTGGGAGTTTTAATGACCATTCCTGCGATTATCAACCATGCGATTGCGATGTTATTGATCGTGGCTTTAAATCCGGTGATCTTCCTAAACCGCATGCGGGTGGAGCTTATCTTCGGAAATCTGATTATTTCAATACTGACTTTGATCATCTATCAAATGACAAAACCCCTCAGCTCCGTTCCAATTCTGGAACAACTCTTGGAGTTTTTTATGAAGTTCATGATGATTGTTTTCGTATTCGTCCAGGTCTATGGATTAAGGCTGCTGTATGATCGCAGCCAACCTCAAGACCCCAACTAATCCTGACGCTTTTCCTTAAGACGTTGCTCACGACGAGCCTTACCCTCGTTGTAGCGACGCTTGTCGTCCTCAGTGTTTAATTCCAACCCTGGCACCTCAATTGGCTTACCATTGGCACCCAAGGCTACAAACGTGGTGTAGGCCGTTGCTGTATGAAAGGTTTCGCCGGTTTTTGGATCCTCTGCATCAACACGAACCCCGACTTCCATGGAAGTGCGCGAAGTGTAGTTTACGCTCGCCTTCAAATTAACGACCCAGCCTTTATAAACCGGAGCCACAAAATTGATGCGATCAATAGATGCAGTAACTACGTCTTTATTTGAATGGCGTTGTGCTGCAATCGCTGCGGCGATATCGATCCACGACATGATCGTTCCGCCGAACACCGAGCCCAATGCATTGGTGTGCGATGGAAGAACCAGTTGGGTCATTACAACCTGAGAAAAAGAAACGGGCTTCGAAGATTTAGCCATAGGATGGAGCCTTTCACGAAAGACGCCTTTGTAATCCAAAAAAAAACAAAAGGCACAGCATATTATGCCGTGCCTTTTATACTAAACTCTCTGGGAGTTCAGTCAACGCTTTGGGCGTCTATATTAGATGCCACCCATACCGATGTCGGAGTTACCATTACGGTTCATTCCGCCACCTGGAAGAGTAGTAGCACCTGCTACAGTCGCTGATCCTGCTGGGATCGTTTGCGTCTGGTTATTGTTGTAAGCCTGAGCAGTAGTCGCATTTTGGTTGTTGCTCTCTGCGCGGATTTCGCTTTCCACGAAACCAAGGTGAGGCAAGCACCATACGATCAATTGTGCACGAGATTTCACATTCATCTTTTTGTAGATGTTTGTAAGGTGAAATTTAACTGTTTTTTCAGTTACAAAAAGCTGGTTCGCAACTTCCTTGTTGGACAAGCCTTTAGACACAAGTTCTGCAACTTCTGCCTCTCTATTTGAAAGACCTTTTTGAATCAGGACATCTCTGAGCATCCTTGCTCCCTCCCGCTAATTGTTTTTTATTTTTCTATCTAAACCGTTTGTACCGCCCAGGACTCATGTCCAAAAGCAGCACGACCACCTGTAATAAAGTCTGACATAAATTCTGAGATTCGCAATAGCTTTGGACTCTAGTTTTAAAAAACTAGACCGATAATGAAGTAGATTTTACACAAAATAGACCCTTAGGAGATATTATGTTTCCCAATACGACCAAATTTTTGATCGTTGACGACTTTTCTACAATGCGAAAAATCATCAAAAAGGTTTTAAACGAACTTGGCTACACAAACGTCGAGGAAGCGGACGATGGTAAAACCGCCCTTCCAATGATCCAAGCAGCTCACGACGCAGGTAAGCCATACGAGTTCATTATCTCTGACTGGAATATGCCGGGCATGCAGGGTATCGACCTTTTGAAGGCCTGCAAGGCAGACCCTCGCTTTAAAGCGACGCCATTCATGCTGGTAACAGCTGAGTCCGAGCAAAAACACATCCTTGAAGCAGCAAAAGCCGGAGTTTCCGACTACGTGGTCAAGCCATTCAATTCCCAGACTTTGAAGGGGAAAATGGAACGCGTATGGGCTAAACACGCTGGCACTAAAGCCGCCTAACTGAATGCATTTAAGGAGTATTTGAAATGTCAGCAGCACCGAAAGTGGATGCAATGAATCCACTATTTGACAAGCGTCTTATAAATGCATTCGTCGATGGGGTTATTAAGACCTTAAAGACCATTGCCCAAACTGATGCCACGCCTGGAAAACCATTTATCGAACCGTCATTCGTTTTAAAAGGCGAAATTGCGGGAATGGTGGGTATGGTTGCTCCCCCACTTAAGGGCACTCTTTTGATCTCTTACGGCAAGGATTCCATCTTCCATATTTTGGAGAATATGCTTGGGGAAAAACACACTGAGATTAATAGCGAAGTTCAGGATGCAGTTGGTGAAATGACCAACATGATTTATGGCTCGGCAAAGACGACCCTGAATCAAATGGGCTACAACTTCGAGATGGCAATTCCTACGGTAATTTCTGGTAATTTTAATATTACTCAGGCGGATAAAGGCGCGACTCTGGTCATCCCTTTTAATCTGTCCAATAACTCCACATTCTACGTGGAGATCACGGTGCAATAATGTCAGCCAGCCCTGGAAAAACTGTGGATGTTATCATAGGAAGCCCCTTTCCGGGCTTTCTTGAGACCATTCAATCAGTTCTCAAGGGCTACTACCCGTACATCTTGCAGCAATTCAAAAGCGTCGATGAAATCATCGATGCTTCCTCCAACGCAGAATTCAAACCTATCCTGGCATTGATCGATGGTGCTGGCGGCACGAACTCCACTAATGAGTGGGTTCAGACCACCAAAATGAACTATCCCGACTGCCACTTAATCGTACTTCATTCCTCTGCGCCTCTGGATTTTGGAATCGTTAAAAAGAACGGTGCCGACGAAGTGATGCACATCAATTTTGACCGGGAGTTTATCTCGGATATGGTTTTACAACTGGCACCGATTGAGCTTGAAGGGGAAAACATCCCTATCACTGCTTTGATGCCCGTGGATTTGCGTGACATGGAGCCCAACATCACGTTGAACTTTGATGTCTATGTTCACTTGCCGGCAAATCATAGATCGGTAGTTTTGCGCCACAGTGGTGACGTAATCGAAGAACGCCATGTCGACAAGTTCAAAACCATGCGCCAGCAAATGTACGTCAAGAAAACCCAAATGAAGCAGTTCTTTGAGTTTGCCCGTACGATCATGAGCATGCGTAATATCCCCTTCCCGATCTCTATGACCGAGAAGTTTCATCGCTCTAAAAAGAATATCTATGAGTTTATGCAGCAATTCCTGAACGCAGCCTCTGGTGACTACTCCATGGGTAAGGCGATTCTGGATAAATGCAAAACCATTATCACTGAACTGGAACTGAACAAGACTCTTCCGCAGGCTGAAATCTATGATGAGGTTTGCCGTTACACTGGCAATACTCGTTCGTACTATCACGATGCTTTGTGTATTTCAGCTTTCGCCGCTTATTTTGCGCAGCTTTTGGATTGGCCCGAAGAAAAGCGCGAGTCCGCAGCGATTGCGGGTCTTTTGCACAACATTGGACTTTCCCAGGCTAACTTTTCTGCGACTGAAATTGACGTTGAGAAGCTATCTGGCGAGCAGGCCCATGATTACAAGTTCTATCCTGAGCGCTCAGTGAACATGGTGAAAGCCAAAAAAGTTCCGATCAACCAGGACATTCAAGACGGTATTATGCAACACCGCGAACTGCCTGGCGGCCGTGGCTTTCCCAAAGCTTTGCAAACAGATGACATCACTGCATTTGGTAAACTTTTAAGCATCGCCTATTCATTTCATCAGCTGACTGCTTTGCGCGATCAGGCCTCTGCCCTGGCTCCGCAAATCGCAATGAACAGCATGAAAGACGATGCTATCTCCGGCAACGGTCAATTCGACCTGGTTATGATCAGCACCATCGCCAAAAAATTCAAACCTTAGTTGGGAAATAAAGTCCCGTTCTTAGAGACAACGCGGTAATAGTCTTTGGGTTGTTCATTGGGAATTCCTTGGGCGACATCCAGGCGATCACGTTCGACGTTTTTGATTTTCATATTAGAGCCGTACATTTGCCCTGACATCGTGTAAAACACATTCACGAATTGATAATCTCCGGCACCATCACGCCCCACAAAGACAAAGATATTCTTGAACGAAGTTTTTTCTGCAAGATAAAAAATCTGCGAGGAAATCTGTGTGCCAGAAACCTGTTCCAGTTTCTTGTACAGATCCTCCCAGCCATTCACCATGGGTTTTACTGCCCAAGGGAAGGAGTTGTCTCCACTAGGACCCAAGACTTGGACACCTACAAAGTTGATCTTTGAAAAATCCACGGAAGCTGGAGACTGAGCCCGCAGAGGCAACACAAATAGAAATGAAATCAACAATGCTGCTATTTTCATTTTACTCCTCCTCCACATCATCACCCAAGTCCACGGATACATCGTCCATGGAGCTTGCAGATACCAAAGCACGCAAGTCGGCATTGCCGGTTTTCCAGTTAATTTCGTTGATAACATTTGAAGAAAACAACAGACCTTCATAGGCGTAGGATAAAATCAGCAAGGTCCCCACCACCCAGCGCACTGTGGGACGCTGGGGACGTGGAGTAAACTGAACAACCCGTGTTTCTGCAACCCAGTCAGAAAGATGCGTTCGATCATAACGAAAAAAGGCCAGCGCATAAATCGCCCAGGAGAAAAAGAAGGTCAATCGACTGGTTAAAGGGCGCAACACACACTGTGTGTAAAGCAACTCCTTGCTGGGATCATCTGCAGGAACAACCTTCAGCCCCAACAGCCATTTTCCCGGCGTCGCAGACAACAGCATCAAGGATACTGCCTCATAAAGAGCTGGCACCATAAACAGAACGAACAAGTGAAATACGGAAATCTCGACATCTTCCTGAGTGAACCACACCCGGTAAAACAGGGCCCCAAAAGGCAGGTAGCAAGCCAGCAAAAATACCTGATCCAAAAGCTGGGCAATCAGTCGTTTCCAAGTGCTGGCTACATAGATGTCGTTCATCCTAAATTCCCTAAGCTTTCTTTAAATAATTTTCTAGCCACGAGAGCGCTTGTTTGCGATCTCCCAGTTTTTTTTCCAACTGCAGGTTGTAAGCCTCCTGCAGGCAGACACCAATAGCCGGCCCCTGCAGTTTCCCCTTCAGATCCTCGCCGGTCAAAAAAGGTTTTGGCAGTTCTTCGCCAACGCCACGACATTCATTGAACAAGCTCAGGATACGGTCTTCGAAGTGGCCTTCCTTCATTAAAACATCCAAGGCCCACATGACACCGGGCTTCTGCATTTGCTGCATTTGCAGCCCCAAGCGCTGAGCGAAGAAATTCTCGGGGGCATGCCAGATATTCCAGGCATCTTCGATTCCGCGGCGCTCTTTAGTGGAAAGTTTTAAAAGGTCTATGCTGTTTTGCAGATCATCGGCCGCGGCCTTTCGTAAAAACAGGCTTAAATTCTGCCAGATCTCACAGCCAGGATAACTGGTCCATTCCACATCCATGGCTTTCCAAGGAAAAAGAACCGACTGCAAGCCCGTGTCTTGCATCACCCGCAACCCCAAGGGCACGTTTTGAGATTTAAGCAGCTTACCCATTTCGTCACGCAGCCGTTCCCCGCTGACGGTTTTCACCAGCTCGGCCATTTCCTTCATCGCATCCATGGTTTGCTTTTCGACGGCAAAATCCAATTGCGCCGCAAAGCGAGCCCCACGCAGCAGGCGCAGATGATCTTCAGTAAAACGTTTTTTAGCATCGCCCACGGTGCGCAGGATCTGCTTTTGTAAATCAACCTGCCCGGCAACGAAATCCAGAATCTGATGATTTTTTAGATCATAAAACAAGGCATTCACCGTGAAATCACGGCGTTTGGCATCCTCTTCCGGGGAGGAGAACTCGACATGATCAGGCCGGCGGCCGTCTTTGTAGGTGCCATCATTGCGGAACGTGGCGACCTCGATATCTGCTCCACCGATCAGAACCCGCATCACCCCGAAAACTTTACCCACATTGATGGTTTTTTCGAAGAGCTGCTCAATCTGATCCGGAGTCGCATCAGTGGCGATATCCAAATCATTGGCCTTAAAACCCAATAAAGCATCACGCACACAGCCTCCGGCCAAAAACGCCTTATAGCCTTTGTCGGTTAAACTGTGATAGATTGCCTCGACAGCTGACCAATGGGGATGAGATTGCAAAATGGTGCGAACTTGATCCATGCCTTTAAGTGTACAAAAAAACCGGGTGAAAGAAAGAAATTGTTCGCGTGACGCCTCAGGAGATAAAACCTCTTTTAGATCCTTTCTTAACCGAATTGGGAGTTTCCCACTTCGGTTGGGCGCCATTGCAGAATCCACTAAGTTTTGATTTTTACCGCAGCTGGATTGCCGAAGGCCTGCATGGCGAGATGAAATATCTGGCCGAGCACGCCCCGATCAAGGAAAACCCTCAAAGCAAATGGTCCCGCGCGGAAAGTGCCTTGGTCTTTGCGATGCCGTACTTCCCCCACCCGGAAAAAATGGAAAACTTCCCACTGAAATCCGCCCGGGTCAGCATGTATGCCCAAGGGATCGACTATCACTTCTGGTTTAAAGAGCGCATGCAAAAACTTTGCGTGGAATTAAGCAAGATCTTTCCTGACGAGGAGTTTTTGGCATTTACTGACAGCTCTCCCCTATTGGAAAGGGATCTGGCAAAAAAAGCCGCTTTGGGCTGGGTCGGAAAAAACACCTGCGTGATTCATCCAAAAAAAGGCAGCTTGTTTTTTATCGGTGAAATCGTGACTTCATTAAAGATTGCCACCACGGTGGAGCCCTTGCCCGATTTTTGCGGAACCTGCACCCGCTGCTTGGATATCTGCCCCACGGGAGCCTTGATTGAACCGCGAAAAATGGATGCGCGCAAATGCATCTCTTACCTGACGATTGAATCCCGACAGATACCTGAAGAGTCCTTGCGCGAAAAAATCGGCGATTGGTTTTTTGGCTGTGATTTGTGTCAGACCGTATGCCCTTGGAATCAAAAAGTCTTTAAAGGGCAGCTTTCGGTTGAAAGCAGTTTGACCCTTTCTGCCGACCGCGAAGCCGAGCTCACTGCGGAGTTGCGGTATATTTTGAATAGTTCCGGAAAAAAACTGGGACGGGATTTCCTGGGCACACCACTCGCCCGCGCCGGATCTTTTGGTTTGAAACGCAATGCTTTGATTGTCACCGCGAACCGGAAACTAAAAGAGCTTCAACCTGAGGTCGAAGCCCTGAAAGAGCATGAAAAACTGGGCGAACTTGCGCTCTGGACGCTGAAGCAGCTAGAGACCTAGCTTCTTCAAAAGGTCGTCAATTTCGTTTTGTTTCAATTTTTGTTTTGCAGGTGCGGCCCCTTGAGCATCGACACTGGCTGAAACACTGTCTGAAAATTTACCAGAAACCCAACGTAATCGATCAATAAACGCCTGGGGAATGGTCGTCTTCAGGTTGGCCATAGGCTCATCAATACGGTCCAAAAGAGTGCTTAAAGTTTCAGAACCGTCCAATAAAGTGGCGACACACACATCAAAAAGGCTTTGATTGTCCTGAATTTGCGAAGCCTTGTATCCGACAGCTTTACAAAGCGCTGTGTAGTCAGAAATCAAATGAACCGCGTGATCTGTGGGCGCAGACAAAGCCAGACTCTTTGCTCCCCCCATAATGCGGTCGACACCGTTCCCATATTCGGCCAATTTCTGCACCTGAGAAAAATCGCCTTCAATACCTTCGAGAAGATCTATCAGATCCTCAATCAAGGTCTTTGACTCGCTCACAAAATCTTTTACAATTTCTTTATCAATCGACATTGGTTTAACGATAGCAATCGAGAGGTTTGGAAGCAATGGATTATGTCTCAATTCGCGTGAGCACCCTAAGAGGGGACCAAAAAATTGATTTCAATGCCTACATCAAAATCAATGACAAGATGATCCTCTACCTACGTCGTGGTGACAGTTTTGAAGGTGACCGCCTTAAAAGACTGAAAGAAAAACAACTTCGCAAGATGTACATCCTTACCACCGAAGAGCAAATGTACCGCGGTTACGTGGACCGCAATTTGGATATGGCGTACGACAACTCCTCTGGTAAAGATCTGCAAACTCGGGTTGAGGTTATTCAGGGCGCACAACAATCAAATGCCGAAGAGGTCTTTGAAAATCCTGAAAATGAAACCACTTACAACTATGCTAAAGATGCCGCAGGCAAGTACGTAAGCTTCGTCATGAGCAATCAACAGTCCCTGTCTTCCATCATGAACATGGAGAACACCGACAAGAATATTGCCCATCATGGAGTCACCGTCTCTACCCTGGCAATTGCATTGGCGCAGAAACTGGGAATCACAGATCTTAAGAAAACCCAGCTTCTGACCTTGGGAGCCTTGTTGCATGACTATGGCCACATCCTAACGGGCTTGAATGTAAATCAAAAAGTCGCGGCAATGAATCCAGCTGATAAGTTGCTATGGTGGAAACATCCCACCGAAGGCGCCACCCAAGTACGCGACAAAAAACACTTTGATCAAACCGTGATTAACATCATTGCCCAGCATGAAGAATTGATTGATGGCTCGGGCCCCTTAGGTATGCGTGAAAAAGATATAGATCCCCTGGCGGTGATTGTTTGCTCGGCGAATGCGATTGATCGCCTTATTACCTTTGAAGGTGTCCCTAAAAACGAGGCGGCAAAGAAACTGATGCTAGAGCGCGTAGGTCAGCATCCTTTACAGCATATTCAGCACCTCAGCGACATCATGAAGGGCGTTTAAACTATTGAATGCTACGGGGGCAGCTGATATATCCCTGCCATATACCATAAGAACCAATGTTTAAGGAATGCCCTGTGGATGAATCTCGTATCGTAAATTTGGAAATCAAAGTATCTCACCAGGATGTGGTGATTGAAGAGCTTCACCAGGTGATCTATGAGCAACAGAAAACCATCGACAAGTTGGAAACTCTATTGTCGGGACTGAATAAACGTTTGCAAGACGCCTTAGGCGACGATGCGGAAATCCGCGGACACGAAAAGCCGCCACACTACTAACAAATGCACATAAAAAAAGAGCAGCCTTTGAAGCTGCTCTTTTTAATTAAACACTTGATATAAAACTACTAAGAAGACTTAGCTTGCTTAAAGCGGGTTTTCAAATTGATCGCTGTCAAACGAAGCTCTTCTTCCAAAACCACATCGAACAACTTTTGCGCTGAGATTTTGTATAATCCAGCCAGTTTCCACAAACTTGAAATTGGAGGGGAAGAAACTCCGCGCTCCCAATTAGATACAAATTGTGCAGTTTCATAACCAAGAACCGTGGAAACTTCCTTTTGAGAAAGTCCAGATTTTAAACGACATTCTTTAAGAAAAGCTGCCAATTTATTTTCTTGTGTAGCCATTTTAACATTTCCTCCGATACGTACCGTGTCCACTTCGAACGCTACCAGCGACGCACAATAAAAACAAGCGTTCGATAATTTTTTTTTAATTCAACACTTAACCAAAACCGCGGAAGCGAGCAGAACTTCTATTCTTTTTATCCACTCGTTTATGTTTATAGCAGGCTCAATCTCTTCAAGTGACGCCATTTCCAAGAGCTGCTCCTCTGTATAAATGCGATCTTCAGCAAGCAGATCCAACAACGCGGCCTCATAAATGTCCAATTTTCTTTCTGCAATTTTGACCGAATCTTGATCATATACAAAAGTATATAAACCTTTCTCGCGTTGTAACTTTGTGTTTCCCTCAGGCAGGGCCAAAACTTGAAGACTCGAATTAACAGTTATTTGTTTGCCATAGTTTTTTTCTGATTCAAAAGGTTGAATCTCAAGCCAGGCATGAATCCATTCCCACTGGGTAAGTTCATGGAGAACTTTGTTTTCAGGATACTTCTGACGAATGAACCCACTGAAGTACCGCCAGTGATCTTGCAACAACCAACTACTCCACTCCATTTCTTTTAAATAAAGTTCAAGAGCTGGCTTCAACATCACTCCCAGGTATTGATGAGTTTTCGGAAAAGATCGTTCAAAAGTTCGCATGACTTCTGTATTAAAATCGAAGTTCAAAACTTCAATCTCACTCACTGGATTCAACCAATTCAAAGTTCTTTTCAATTCTTCATCATAAATATTGCGAACAGATGCTGGAATAAAAGCGGAATGCTTTTGCAAAATGAACTCGCAGTCTGCCTGAATATTAAGCAACTGTGCTTTTCGAATCGCACCAACACCAACGACATCGATATCCCTCAAGAGGATCTGTTTTGAAGTTGGAAGTTCACCGTTCCACGGAAAGGACAAAATATTGAGATCATTAGACTTAAACATTACCAATAAGTGTAAATACGGAACCAATACAGAGCAAGATATGCCCGCCATCTAAGCATGACTAGATCAGTCAATTTGCTTTCTGCTTTTGTTATTGACCGCCGTTTTTCTCCATGGAACAAGGGTGCCATGAGATTATTATTTTTCGTCCTCACGCTATTCACCTCGGCGGTTGTCGCTTCTGCGCAAACCGTTGGTGGTACAGTTGCACTTAAGGGACAACAAATGTTCCTTAAGACGGATGATCCATGCAATAACTATCTCGTCGCCTCTAATAATGAGACTGCATTGAATGCACTTATTAAACTAGCTCCTGGTGATGTTATCACTGCTACTGGCAAAAAAAATCCAGCACATTGTACTGTCGCGATCGAAAGTGTCGAGTACGTGGGTTTGCGTCGTTTACTGGGCAACTGGTACTCCAGTGAAGCTGTTATCAATGTTCAGGACTTCAACTCCATGAAGTTTTATGCCGCTCAAAAAATTTCTGAAAACGGCAACACAGTATATAAGTATATTTCTCAAACACCCATTGAATACAGCTACAGCCTGATCCCAAGCGCAGGCAACGAATGGGTTATGTTCCTTTCTGATTCCAAGAGCACCACATTCGGGACTATTCAATTCCACCGTGGATCTGCTGTGCTAAAAATCTATAGATCAGATACTGGTGCTTTAAATAAGACACTGATCCTTTACAGAATGACAACCGGAAAAAATTAATGAGTTGGCTACATCCCACTGACAAGCATCTTCTTTTCACCAAAAATGACAAAGAAGATCCTCGCCTTGGGGAATGCGTACAGCTTCTACCTAAGGGCGAGCCATCATTTGCATCCTTTGATTTTGATTTCGCAGTTCTGGGCTACCCGGACGATGAAGGCATTGGCCTGAACGGTGGCCGCGTAGGCGCTCAAGTCGCTCCGAAAGAAATCCGTACTTTCCTTTACAAAATGACTCCGCACCTTGCAGCCACTCGCCTGCCTAAGATTTTGGATCTGGGTGATCTGGTGAACAAAGAAAAATCTTTGGAAGAGCGTCACGCCAAGGGCCGCGAACTGGTTAGCTCGCTGGTCAAGATGAACAAACACTGGATCTCTTACGGTGGTGGCCATGATTATGGTTACTGCGACAGCACCGCTTTTGCGGAAAATCACAAAGACAATGCCGTGGTGATTAATTTTGATGCCCACATGGATGTTCGCCCGACTGATAAGGGTTTTAACTCCGGCACTCCTTTTCATCGCCTGCTTCAGGAATTTTCCGGCCATGTCGACTTTGCTGAAGTTGGAATTCAAAACCAGTGCAACAGCCAGGCCCATATCGCCTGGGCGAAATCCAAAGGTGCCGAAATCATCACGCTGGATCAGATCAACGAAAAGGGTCTGCTAAATTCCCTGAAGACCTATCTGCACGGCAAAGAACGCAAAAAGATTTTCTTAAGCGTCGACATTGATGCTTTTACCTCCAATGAAGCTCCGGGCTGCTCTCAATCCTGGACCACGGGACTTTTCACCAAAGACTTTTTGGAGTGCCTGCACTGGATGATTCAAAACTTTGATGTGCGTGGGATGGGAATTTACGAAGTCTCCCCGCCATTGGATTCAGACAAACGCACCAGCAAACTGGCGGCTTTGATTTCACATAACTTTATCTTTGGAACCTTAAACAAAGGCTGATTCTATGAATCGCGGTTTTGGCAGCGACAATCATGCGGGAATCCATCCCCGGATTTTGGAATCTTTGAAAGATGCCAATGTCGAACACGCACCCTCCTACGGTACCGACGAGTGGACTGAAGAAGCCTCCCGTTGTTTTAAAAACCACTTTGGCCCTGCAGCCCAGACTTTCTTTGTCTTTAACGGCACCGCTGCCAATGTGACTGCACTGCGCGCAATCACTCGCCCGTGGCAAAGTGTCTTGTGCGCGGATGTTGCACATATCAATGTGGACGAGTGCGGAGCCCCCGAGCAAATGGGTGGATTCAAACTGCAACCCGTTCCTTCTATTGATGGCAAAATTTCTGTTGCCGCCCTGGAGCAACACTTCATCCGTCGCGGTGACCAGCATTTTTCTCAGGCTGCGGTATTAAGTATCACTCAGCCCACGGAACTTGGCACTGTTTACACTTTGGATGAAATGCGCGAGCTGATTCTTTGGGCCCGGGAGCGCAAGCTTTACGTGCATATTGATGGTGCCCGCCTGGCAAACGCAGCAGTTTCTTTGAATAAAACTTTGCAGGAAATCACGACAGACTTAGGCGTCGATGTTGTCAGCTTCGGCGGCACCAAAAATGGATTGCTGATGGGCGAGGCTGTGATTTTTTTGAATAAGTCACTGGCCCATGACTTTAAGTATGTGCGCAAGCAAAGCTCGCAACTCCCCAGCAAGTCGCGCTTTATCGCCTGCCAGTTTATTGAATACTTTAAAAACGATCTTTGGAAAGAAATCGCCAGCAACTCATTGGAACGCGCCCAAGAGCTTTATCACGCGGTCCGGGAAATTCCTGGCCTAGTTGTTCGCACTGAACCCGCCAGCAATGCGGTCTTTGCAAAAATCCCCCAGACTTGGGTTAAACCCCTGCGCGAAAAGTTCTTCTTTTACGTCTGGGATGAAAACACCTTTGAGTGCCGCTGGATGACTTCCTGGGACACTCAAACACAAGATATTACTAATTTTGCCAACGCCATTAAGGAGCTTTCACGATGAAATACCCTTCCGTCCACTATCATGACTATTTGGGAATCGATAAAATTCTGGATGCACAACATCCGGTCAGCGTGAAGTACGGTAAGCCTGCCCATGATGAATTGCTTTTCATCGTGGTTCATCAGGCCTATGAACTTTGGTTCAAACAAATTCTTTTTGAATTGGATTCAGTACTGGCGACCTTCCAGAAACCGAAAGTGGCCGAGGAAGAAATGGGTCAGGCGACTTCACGTCTGGAAAGAATCGTAGCCATTCAAAAACTGATCATGGGTCAAATTGATGTTCTAGAGACCATGACACCTTTAGACTTCCTGGATTTCCGTGACATGCTTTATCCTGCTTCAGGATTCCAAAGCTTTCAGTGGCGCCTGATTGAAACTAAACTGGGATTAAGAATCGGCGACCGCCTGGCTTATAACCAAGCCCCGTTCTGGAAATCTTTAAGCGAAGGTCAGCAGACTGAAATGTTAAAGGTTTTGGATCAACCGTCGTTGTTTGATTCCCTGGAAAAATGGTTGGAGCGCACTCCGTTCCTGCAAGGCGAAAACTTCAACTTCTGGGACTCTTACAAACAGGCTGTGAATAAAATGTTCTCGGAAGATATTGCGATTGTTAAAGCCAATGCCGCGATCCCTGCCGAAGAAAAACAGAAAACCGTGGAAGGACTGGAAAAGTCCCTGCAAAGCTTTGATGCTCTTTTCAATGAAGAAGCTTTCAATAAACTACGCTCTGAAGGCCAGTTCCGTCTATCCTATAAAGCAATGCATGCGGCCCTTTTGATTCAGCTTTACCGTGACCAGCCGATTCTGCAAACACCGTTTAGAATCATCCGCGCACTTTTGGACATCGACGAAAACATGACCAACTGGCGCTACCGTCACGCGATGATGGCCATGCGTATGCTGGGCAATAAAATCGGCACTGGTGGCTCCAGCGGGCACCAATACCTGGCCGCAGCAACCGCCAAGCACAAGATTTTCAGCGATTTCTTTAACCTAACGACATTTTTTATCCCAAGAAGTCAGATCCCGGCCTTGCCAAAATCGATTTCAGACCGAATGTCATTCCATTACGAATAATCAGGGAGTTTACAAATGGCAAAACAAGTACAGGCTTTTAATGCGGAAATTAAACAGCTATTGGATATCGTTATCCACTCGCTTTACTCACATAAAGAGATCTTTTTGCGTGAGTTGGTATCAAATGCCTCTGACGCTATCGATAAATTGAAATTCCAGTCCTTAACTCACCAAAGCCTGCTGCCTGCAGACTGGTCGGCGGAAATCCGTTTGGAAGGTGATAAAAATCAAAACACTTTGAAAATCATCGATAACGGTATCGGTATGGACCAGGAAGAAGTGGTTCAGTTTATCGGGACCATCGCCCGCTCTGGCGCTAAAGCCTTCATGCAAATGAATGAAGAAATGCGCAACAAGCCTGAGCTTATCGGCCAGTTCGGTGTGGGTTTTTATTCTGCATTCATGGTGGCTGATAAGGTGACTTTGCACACCCAAAAAGCCGGCACGAATGAAGGTGTTGTGTGGGAATCCACAGGCGACGGTACTTATTCCATCGACTCTGTTCCTCGCCCAGGTGGCACAGGGACAACGATCACTTTGCATTTGAAGAAATTTGCTGAAGAAGAGGAAGTTCAAGACTTCACCGACGCTTGGGTTTTGAAATCTTTGGTTAAGAAATATTCTGACTTTGTCGCCCATCCAATTAAGATGAAAAACGACAAAGGCGAAGACGAGACTTTGAATTCGCAAAAAGCGATCTGGTTGAAAAATCCGTCTGAAGTGACTAAAGAAGACCACAAGGAATTCTATCAGCACTTGTCCCATGACTTTAACGAGCCTTTGAAAACCATCCACTACCGTGCCGAGGGCACTATGGAATTCAACGCTCTGATGTACATCCCAGGCAAACGCCCTTGGAACTTCAACAACCGCGAGATGGAATACGGCCTAAGCCTTTATATCAAGCGCGTGTTCATCATGGCTGATTGCAAAGAATTGCTTCCGCAATACCTGCGCTTCATCAAAGGCTTGGTGGACAGCTCTGATCTTTCATTGAACGTGTCCCGTGAGATCTTACAACAAGACCGTCAGGTTTCAGCAATTCGCAAGAACGTGACGAACAAGATCCTTAGTGGCCTGAAAGATCTTTTGAACAAAGAGCGTACCGAGTACGAAAACTTCTGGACTGAATTTGGTTCGACTTTCAAAGAAGGTCTGCCAGTGGATCCAACTAATAAAGATAAAATCCAGGAGCTGTGCCTATTCCACTCGACAGCATCTGATAAAATGACGACTTTGGATGAGTACGTAGCTCGCATGAAGCCAGAACAAAAAGATGTCTATTACATCACTGGCGACTCATTGGCTCAGGTTGCGAACTCCCCTTATCTTGAGAAATTGAAAGAAAAGGGCTTTGAAGTTCTGTTGATGGTGGATCCGGTGGACGAGTGGGTTGTGAACGCAATCAGCACGTTCAAGGACAAGAAACTACAGTCTATTACGGCTGAAGGCTTGAACCTGGACACTGAGGAAGAGAAAAAACAAAAAGAAGAAGAGTTGAAAGAGGCCGCTGCCACTTTGCAACCTTTGATGGATACCATGAAGAAGACTTTGGAAGCCCAAGTTAAGGACGTTGTTTTGTCAGAGCGCCTGACGAACACTCCGGTGTGTCTGGTTTCTTCTGCTCACGATCCATCCGCTCACATGCAAAAACTGATGGCGCAAATGGGCCAGGAGTACAACCAACCGGTGAAGCGCGTGATGGAAATCAATGCGAAACATCCGCTCTTTGCAAAAATGTTGAAAGCATCCCCGGATCAACAGGCGAAATGGTCCGAGATCCTTTATGCTCAAGCATTATTGAACGAAGGTTCCTCTATTCCAGATCCAGTGAAATTCAGCCAGCAGGTTGCTGAATTGATGATCTCTGCGGTTCACTAAGTACGGACTTAATTTTCGTGCACATTTAAAATCCCTGGGCAAAACCCGGGGATTTTTTTTAATGCATCATCAATACTTCAAGGATTCCCAAAGAATAAATGTTCGACTGGCCGACATAGGACTTTAGCAGTTGCTCGACGGAGCCCTGTTGAAGTTTTGATGTGGTCAGCGACATCTCAAAGTCTGCCGGAATGACCTGCATCTCTGTCACTCCATACAATGTCGTGTGGAGCTTCCCTGTCGCCGTATCCAAATAGAACAAGTCCGACGACATCGCTCCTAAATTGGGATCGTAGGCATTCAGATAGTATCTGGAGCCGATGCGCTTCATGCTTTTCACCAAAAGCGCATGACCGATATTGGTTTTCTTACCGTTCATGTGAACCCGGAAATAAATAGTAAAATTCAATCCGTTTTCACCTAAGAGTCGCAACGACTCCATGTCTTTAACTTCGCTGACTCGATTTGATTTAAAATAAGTCGCTATTGCCGATGACATCGAGGAGTAGGTTTTTACATGGTATTCGTAAATCAGACTTCTGACCGCGGCAGGAGTTGCAAGCTGAATCAACTCTGAAGCATTCCTGACTCCTGGGAAGTAAACCAGCTTTTGCTGAAACAAAAGATCCTGGATTAAGACCAGATACTGCGCAGAAGTTAAAGGAGCAGCTTCGGGAAGAAACTTTGCACGCTCAAACAGGCCTTTTTGAAAATCGACGAATCCATAGCACGATGGCTGCGCTGGATCGTCGTTCAACAACGGAATGATATTATTCTGAGCAACGTCAGTTACAGCAGAAAGCATCTGTTCATCCACAACAAGAAACATTCCTAAATTCTGGGTCGTTGCCCTACGGTCCCTTTCGTACAAGACCGGTACCGCGATAGCGTTTTTAAAAACGACACCGTGATCACCCGCTGCTACATTATCAGAAACAAGTATTCCGATGGGCTGATTATTAAATAACAATTCCGAGCCAACAACTGTTAGTTGCGACGAGGATAGGTGCAACTCGGTACGGTTGTACTTGTCCTTTCTGGTTGCACCAGCAGAATCTATCCGCACTTTGGCAACCACACCATCCCCCTTTGCATGAAAGGACCAGTCCCTAATAGAAAAGCCTTCGCCGTAATCGGCAAGAATTGAACTAGTTCCCAGGTTCACAACCTGCAGGTTTCGCTTGCCGTTTACGAACTCCATAAGTTCAATTTGGGTCAGTCGTGGTTGAAGATATGCCATGGACTTTAAGAAGCGCAATGCAATGACCTGATCGCTGGAGGGTAACTGATTGATATTGTTCTTCACCAGAACAAACCCAAGAATCTGTTCTGCAGCTCCACCGCCGAAAAGTGCTTTCTTAAATTCAGGAACTGCTTTTTCGATTTTATCCAGGACAGAGGAATACTTCACAACGATTTCTAGGTTTTTATTTGCAAGACCCAAGTCGTTATACGACGGGCCGACGAAACCTTTTGCTTTAAGTCGTGCCAGGACATTATTGGGTGAATCCAAAAGATTTGAATCCAAATTCAAATTACTAAGAATGACGGCGATACCCTCTGCACAATTTTTGCGCAGGAAAGAGTACTCGCCCATTTTGCGCTGACTGACCAGGGTCATTATTCTTTGCAGAATCAGGGACCGCTGGGCATTGGACAAAATAATTTCTGTGGATTGTAAATCACGGTTTTGTCTTATGTTCATTTCATATTGAACACTGATAAAGCTTTCCAAAACTGCCACTCGGGTGTAGTTCTCCCCGATTCCCAATCCTTTTAGGATATTGATTTTTGAACTTACGTCCGCCACCAACTCCAACACCAGATCATTGGGATGGGGTTTACCGTGAAACCCCAGACGCAAATACGAGTGTCCAAATGCTGATTGCCCCAGGCCCTTGCCTGCCGCAACCAGGTAATAGATCTTTTTAACGTCACGCAAATCAGGCGCGCCTGAAGCCTGCGCAACCGGTGCGAATACAAACAATCCAAATCCACAAATAAAAATCTTTAGAAGCGAAGATAGCATTTTCATAGACGCACCTTTGTTGGCTATTGCTGAAGAGCCTTCATCAAATTACGCATAGTCAGATCAGACAAACCGGCAGCCACTGCTTTAACGTGTTCAAACTCCAGACCATTGCTTTTTGCAATCTGTCCCAGAACAACTGGCTGCGCAACGCCATCAGCTTCCGCAGCAAGGCGATCTGAGGCTTCCAATGAATTTAGATCCAAAGACTGACCATATATAACGATCGTTGGAAAGAACGTCGTGGAAAATGGAAGAAAGCAATCAAACAGAGTTCCGTTAGGACTGCGGATAACACAGTGAGGACTAGCCTCCCCGTTTACGATAAGCGCTTGCGCTTGTGTTGTTCCGACCAAAACAAATAAAGACAAAATCCACTTACTCATAAGTACTCCTTTTAAACGGTTATTCCGTTGGTTTGACGCAAGCTAACAGATTGATCACGCAAACTTCGACCGACGAATACTGACGAATTTAGATTCTTGTTCCGTTTGTAAAGACTTTGCGCAGGTAATTTTTTCCACGCCCTAAGCCACTGATATTACAGCTGATATTTCCGTAGGAATTCGTCAGTGGAGGATCGACTTTAGCAGAACTATCTTTCACCCAGTTTCAGACAAGGAGTATCCCGTGAAACAACTGCTACTTATAATTACGATCACCGTCCTTGCCATTTTCGCATTAAAACATCAGTCGAAAGAAGCAGAACCAGTGATTCTTAAAACCACAGTATTGGGTCTCTCAAATCAAGTGCGTACCCCAAAAACTTTAAAAGTCATATTACCAGCTGTTGAGCTTCCCGAAGCTCCTCCGGTTGCCGCCATCACTGAGGAGCTGCACTCCGCTCAGGCACTAGTTGAAAAAGAGATGGCGATACTCTACTCCCTTAATATTGATTGGAAGGAGCATGAGCTTAACCTCATCGAGAAACTTCAGGACTTTCCACAAAATGAAATTGACGATCTGGGTGTGATCGCGGTGAATGCAGATTCTAACAATGACAGAAGAACCCTGGCCGTTCATTTGCTTTCATTGGCGGGGCAACGTGCTTCTTCAGCGCTTTACCAAATAGCACAGAGCCCGTTGCCTGAATTGAGCAACAACGACCCTCATTCATCCGCTGCCCTTGTTTACGACTATGAGATGTCCCTGCGTGGTAGTGCCATGGCAGCTTTGGATGCCTTGTCAACGGAGACGCCCGAACAGGTTCAAAAGAATATGCTGCAGATTTTGACAATGCAAAGTTCCCCGACCCTTAAGCACTTCGCACGCATCAGTCTTATGGGAATCCAGCAAGGACGCCCAGGGAAATTGGCGCGCTACCACGACAACAATCAACTTTAATACCGGGAGACGACTATGAGACCACTATCAACTTTTTTGTGCGCATTCGTATTGTCACTTTCTCTAAATACCTGGGCCCAATCCTCCGATTGTGTCGATAAAACTCAGGCAGACATCGTACTGAAGGACTTTAAATTTTACGGAGATCAACAGTATCTGAAACTTTGCGATAGCAACGATGTCGCGACTCAAACGATTAAGTCACTTATCTTTCTGAAAGACCTGAAACTTAATAAAGCGGCCAAAGGTTATAGAATGGGTATCGCAGGTGCACGTCCCTATGACTATGTTAAAAAAAGAGTTTCAATTTTTATCCTCGAGAATCAGTGTGATCGTGGTACCGGGGCCTTCGTACGTCTTGACGAGAAACGTACCGTACATCTTTGTCCTGGTCAGATGGATGCTTTTTGGCGCGCTTCGTTGGTCATTCACGAAGCCCGTCACTTGGATGACGATGGACATGCCCATACAGAATGCCGAAGAGGTACGTTCGCATTGAATCCTGGCAACCAAAGCTGTGATCTGAGTTACGATGATCAAGGTGCCTACGCTGTGATGACAGAATTCTATAGTCAGATCGCTAATACAGAAGCAGTAAACCCAGCTATAAGAAAGCTTGGAAAAAGCCTGTTCATGAACTTCGTGATAGAGCGTTTTAACTTTTTACCCGGTGATCTGAAAGACGGAGCATTTTTGACAGACCTTAACAATCGAATTTCCTTCTTTGAAGGTAGCAACAGAAAGATCACTGAAATTCCGTCTGACAGTATTGTTGTCAACGAAAGACCTGCTACCATCCTTGGTGCGGCTACGTCCAAGGATTTAACCTGCATAACCTCCGCGACAAAGTTCAAATGCATAGACCCTTTTGATGCAAAAAAAGTATTTACAATGCAATGGTCGCAAATCAGACCGCATTCAATGTTTGAAAGCTTCAACAGTCGCGGCGAACTTACAATCACCATTACAGACCATCAGGGACGAAGTGCAGAATTGCCAACGGACTTTGAAAACCTTAAAGACATGCGCGAATCTGATTTTGCATTTAAGTCCAACAAAAAGGGCGTTCTTAAAGTTCAGTCCTACATGCCCTACATCTATCGTGGTACCTACAGCCTGACTCTACGGAAAGATGGAAGCGTGTTGATTAAAAATGGCGCATTAGTCACTCCGATACCGGGCAACCAGAAATACAAGGACATCGAAGGACCCGTGGTGTGGTCACCGACTCTGCAGGCCCTATAGAACCCAGCTGTCTAAGCTTTAGACATAGGGCTAACAAAAGAGCAGCGGGTGTTTCCCTGCTCTTTCCTAGGGCCCCTAATAGAGGCATAGGCCTTGAAATGAGCTATCATTATGAAAACACGCCTTTTAAACACATTCTTGAGTTTGATCCTGATTGGCCTGCCTTCATTGGGCTGGGGGCGTGAAAACCTGTCTAATCCGACTGTGCTTTCGGGGCCAGGTATAAACACCAATACCCAACAGTGTCAGATCATCAATGTCTATTCGTATGCGATCGCTGGCGAAAAAATCTATGCCCAGGTTGGTGTCGGTTGGGTTATTTCAGCAGCAAATCAGTTACGTATTCTATTGCCAGCCCATGTGGTGGCGGGCGCCGAGCTATTAACTGGAAAATGCGGCAACAATGTCTTTCCACTTGCACTAAAAAGCAAATCGGAAACTTTGGATTTGGCGTTACTGGATACAACCTCCCAAGCAACTCCGTACCTTTTGCCGCTGATTTCTCTTGAAGATCGCAATGACTTTTTGAAATCCCTTTCTGGAAAACAAAAATCCCTGGTGAGCTCTTTGGCTCCCCCACATACCAAATCAGACATCACCAAAGCTTTGTCCGAGCAAAGTACAAATTTTTATTTGATCCCATCGTCGACACCCAACAATCCGGAGATGATCAAAGCTGAAACAATGATATCTTTGGGCTACTCTCGAATCGAAAAGGGAATTCCTTCGCTCTATGCCGAAAGCCAGGCAATTCGCCCAGGGTTTAGTGGCAGTCCATTTTTCGTTCAGTCAAGACATCAGGCAAGCCGCGATGACATGAACATGGCCTTATTCAATCCGTATTTGTTCGACAAAGCCTATCTGGTGGGAATGTTGACGAAGGCTGAAATCAATGGTTCCAGATCATTGGGTATTTCTTTGCCTGATATTCTTGAAACCCTGCCCCGCCTGCTGGCAAGCTCGGATGCCGATGCCGGCCGTCCGATTCGTCTGCGCTATGCTGAAAAAATCAATGGCGGGATTCTTGAGCGCAAGCAGGAGCTTATCCAGAATCTTTCTGACGGTTCACAACGGATTTTTACAGAGATCTGCAATGATTCCACTGCGGAGTCTTCTGAATGGAATACTTCGAATCAACAACCCTCGACACAAACCAAGTCTGTCCTAAAAGAACTTTCTGTGGATCCCCAGAAAATCAAGACATTGAATCCGGAAGACTTTAAAAAAATCACTTCCGACTTGCAGCGCAGCCACTTGGGAACAAGTGCCCGCGTCTCCGGCGGTGATTACGGCGAAGGCGGCGGCAGTCTGTATACATTGAAAGATGCTATATTTATGAAACCCACCCGAGATTCTGGTGGCTTTCTGACTGCAGACCTTAGCGCCTATAAATCCAAAAAATTCTGTGATCAACCCATGATTAAAGATCAACATGGCAAGAAGTTCGATAGCATCACGGTAGGTGGAAAGCAGATCAAGACGACTACTCTTGCGGAATACTACACAGCTCTCACTACACCAGGCTTGGGCCAAAACTCCTGCATTTCAACTTATCTTGGCGGATTCGGAATGGAAGCTGCCAACGTCTATTTGGTAAACGGCGAAGAACTTGTGTATACGCGAGTAGAATCTTCGATCGGAAACTCCGCCAGCGAAAATATTCTTCAATGCAACGGCTCGGAAACTAGAGTTAAACTTTCTGGCGGCAATCTATTCGTCGATGCGACCTTTTCAAAATCTGGTTCTGCGCGCGGCTCCGTCCAATTAAGGACCTCCCAGGGCGGACTGTGCGATATCCAGCTTAATGGCAAAAACACCCGCAGCGTTGGCAGCTGGAGACAGCAGATACGCACAAAAGACGTTGATATTGATGTGACCTTTGGTGCAGAAGACCGCGCTATGGGCTTCAAAATTCTTCGCGCTTCGGCAGCCTGCAATCCGTTCCACAGCGGTAAGCTATGGATGTATGAACTGAATTTCAGCAATAAATTTGAAAAACTTCGAAGCGTGATGAGCCAATGACAAATAAATACGATCAATCTCTTTCAAAAATCATGGTTGCGGACGCTTCAGAAAGTCTGGAGCACATCCGTGATCTGCGCGATCAGGAAGGTTTAAGCGACCAGCAGCTTTTGGAACAGCGACTTTTAAGTTTTCGCCTGGCTATTAAAAATGGTCGTGGCAATGAACTGGATCCTGAGGATTTGGTATTCACATCGATCAATGACAGTTTCATTTTAGGTGAGGCTCACTTTGTCCGTGGAGTGGTGTACGCGCATTCCCATAGCTATGGTAAAGCCGCTTTGGAGATGAGTCAGGCTGCCCTGTTTTACGATAAAGCCAAAGCCTCAGAAAAGTTTTGCTTATCCCTGTTCAACGAATTCATCTTTAAAAGTAATGACAATCAAATCAACGGCAACGAACTACTTTCCCAATTGGCACTGATCATTTCAAAGTCAGAAGCCTTAGCCGCTTACAAAGTAATCGGACTATGTCTGCGCCAGCGCTCCTATATCTTTCAATCTACCGAGCGCTTTCAAGCCGCTTTAGACGAAATTCAAAAAGCCATGAACTTCATCGAAGCGCACTGCCCTAGCTCAGACTATCACCTGGCTCTGATTCACGCAGCCGACTGCGCACTTGATCTAAAAAACCCTGAACAGGCACAAAGTTTCTTAGGTTACTTGCCTCCGGAGCTTGATTCACGGGTCGCATTCCCCTTGGCTTACATCAAGTCACGTTTGAATAATGATCTTCTGGTTGAAGCACAGTTCGCTGATATTTCCGAGCACTGGAAAAGCCGTTATGCAAAGTATGTTTCGGAAAAGCTGATTCCAGCAGTCTCAGATCTACCGACATGGAGTTGGAATTTGGCGACTCATGCCTTGGTGGACCAGAAAAAACGCATCATTGGCAAAGTGAAATTCAAGTCCCTGGAAGGACAGCTGTTGCAAACTCTGATTTTGAAATCAGCGAGCAAAGAGCTGCTTTGTGAAATCCTGTGGCCGGAATACGCGGAAAACCATATTTTGGACGATCGCTTTTTCAGACTTAAAGCCCGCATCACCCAAAAGCTGGGAGAGATCATTCATTTCGACGGCTCTAACTACAGCCTGTCTTGTAAAATCGAATTCAGCCGAAAATAAAAAAATCCCCGCTTATTACACGGGGATTTTTTTTATTCGCTGCAGAACCGACATCGGTTCTGCACAGCAATAAGAACTAGGACCTGGCACCTACTAGAGGTAGGCGCTTAGTTCTTTAGACATGAAGCGCTTGCGCATTTTGATGGAGCTGTTTGTTTCAAGCTTACCAAGGCGGCGTGCGATCAAATCGTTTTTTGAGGCTTTCTTAGTCAATACTTCTGTTGAAGCGAACAATTCTACTCCGCTTTCCAAAGTTTCGTATAGTTCAAATACGTCGCAGGCGTTTAGGTATTCTGTGCGCACCGCTTGACCGTCGAAGTTTTGGTAAGTGTATTGGCTGTATTCTTTAGCATCTTTTTCAGCTGCTTTAACTGCTGCATTGGCGTTCGCAGCTTGGAACAAAACTACGCGCTCTTCAAGAAGTTCAGCAAAAGCCGCTTTTGTTTTAGCTTTGCCAATTGCGCGAGTTACATAAAGAGTTTTAACAGCGAACCATTTTTTGTTTTTCATTTTACTTCCTTTTAAAGTCTTAAATTAATTTAGAAACACACCGCAGTACAAAAAGGGAACTGTTACCCCAGGGTTTTTACGAACTTTAGCATTTCAGCCGCATGGCCTTCTGCTTTGATTTTGCGGAACTCGCCTGCGAGTTTTCCGTCTTCGTCGATGACGAAGGTGCTGCGTTCGATACCCATGACTTTTTTGCCGTACATGTTCTTTTCTTTGATCACGTCAAAGATTTTGCACAGCTCTTCTTCTTCATCAGACAACAATTGGAATTTGAAATCGTATTTGCAGATGAACTTGTCGTGGGATTTCAAGCTGTCGCGGGAAACACCAATCACTTCGGTGTTTTCTTTTTTGAATTTTGGCAAAAGTTCATTGAACTCGATGGATTCTGTCGTACAACCCGGAGTGCTGTCCTTTGGGTAAAAATACAAAACGATTTTTTTACCCTTCATTGAAGACAACGCAAAAGTCTCCCCGCTTGAAGAAGGAATTTTAAATGCGGGAACTTTCTTGCCCATTTCAACTTTAGCGGCCACTTGGTGCTCCTTGATCATGCAGGATTTGCGGTTGTTCAGGTTGTGCTTCCCCTGCTGGGGCCCCATCTTGCGACGAATCCCCGTCATTTTCAAGTGGTTGTGGGTTTTCTATGACATTTCCCTGTTCATCCGTCGGCCAACCTTGATCTGCAGCCGTTGGCGGAGGTGCCGCATCAGAAGCCCCCTGTCCCACTCCACCAATCACGCCCCCTGGCAAATCGTAGGTCTCTTGATCCAGAGGAACTGAGACCGGTTCGCCGGTTTTCGCCGCCGCGGCTGGTTGTTGCTGACCTTCTGTAGGCGGCTGTCCCGCCACTGCAGGTTTTTGCGGAGTCGGCGTTGGTTTTGGTGTTGGCGACGGAGTTGGTGCATACAGCTCGGTCTCTGTGACTGTGATCTTTCCCGTCATCGGCACACTGGCTTCGATTTTGCGAATGTCTGTCAGATTTTCGTAGAGTTTACCAACGAGCTTGATCATGTCCTGACCTTCTTTTTGGTAGTCATAGACATCCAGGCGAATCATTTGTTCTTTATTTTTTTCCTGAGCCCAGTCTTTACAGTTTAGCACTAACAGTTGTTCGTTGGCATTTGTGCGAACATGACAGGTAATGGTCTTGTTCAAAATCGCCGCACCAATCCCCAGCACCTCTTCCAGACCTTCCGGATAAAAAGTCAGATCAAATTCAGTATCATTTTTCGCGTACAGCATGGCCATGTGCTTCGCCGGAGATTTGGCCGAACATTTTTCATACATTTCGATTTTTTGTGGATAACCGGTTTGCGACATCACGTCGCGCTTCACTTCATAACGATCACAGCGGAACAAAGATTTATTTCCAAGCTTTGCATTCCCTTGGGACAAAATAGCTCTTTGCACTTTTCCAAACGGTGACTTCAACAGTGCTCGACGTTCGTTCGTTAACACCCACCACGCTTCACGATGAACGCTGTCTGCTTGCTCCATCAAATGCACAAATAGGGCCGCCGATTTTTCCTGCGGGGACAGAACTTTTCGTGGTGGTTGATTGACCATGTTAGCGGCGGCGGGGGTTGCGGACACCTCGACAGCTGTCTCTTTTTTACGAGTGCAGGACGCAAACAGGACCAGCGAAATAACAAGTGTGAAGATGTGGCACAATTTCATTCTTTAAGTCTTGCAAAGGGGCCAGCTGAACACAAGAATTTCCTTTACCCGATTCGAACCTTTACTCTAGAATAAAGGCTCAGCATTTTAGAACGTCATCAGGAGGTCTTATGGAGAAGATTTGGATTAAGAATTACCCGAAAGGTATTGGACCTGAGATCAATCCAAGTGAGTATCAATCCCTCACCGAGATCTACGACGAGGCCGTTCGTAAGTTTCCTTCAAATAAAGCGTTCACCAACATGGGTGTCAGCATCACTTTCTCGCAACTGGACCAGCAGGTGAATAAGTTCGCCTCCTTCCTGCAGAATGAATTAAAACTGAAAAAAGGCGATCGTATCGCGATTCAAATGCCCAATGTCCTGCAATTCCCCGTGGCCGCATTTGCAGCCTTAAAAGTGGGTCTGACTATCGTCAATACGAACCCACTTTACACTGCCAAAGAGATGCAACATCAGTTCAAAGACTCTGGCGCTAAAGCGATCGTGATTCTGGCGAATTTCGCAAATCACTTACAAACGATCATCAAAGACACGCAAATCGAAAGCGTTGTGATCACTGAGCTTGCGGACCTGTTCCCTGCTCCAAAAAGAATCCTGGTGAACTCTGTTGTTAAGTACATCAAAAAAATGGTGCCTGCTTACAACATCCCGCAAGCCTACACCTTCCGTCAGGCTTTGGAACTGGGAGCAATGCGCCCGCACCAAAATATCGCCACTTCTCATGATGATTTGGCATTCCTTCAGTACACAGGCGGCACTACAGGTGTTGCCAAAGGTGCCATGCTGACTCATAAGAACGTAATCTCCAATATGCTGCAAATCCGCGCATGGATGAGCCCGAAATTGAATGAAGGCGAAGAGATCGTCATCGCAGCACTTCCGCTTTACCATATCTTCGCATTGACGGTGAACTGCCTGGCATTCTTGAAAATGGGCGCAGAAAATATCCTGATCACCAATCCAAAAGACATCCCAGGATTTGTTAAAGAACTTAAAGCCCGTCCATTTACGGCTTTGACTGGCGTAAACACTTTGTTCAACGCTTTGATGAACAATCCTGACTTTGCAACCATCGACTTTAAGTCCGTAAAAATCAGCGTGGCGGGTGCGATGACTTTGCAAAAACCTGTGACTGAAAGATGGACTAAGATCACTAAATCCGTGATCGTTGAGGGTTACGGTCTGACTGAAGCCTCTCCGGTAGTTTCCTGCAACCCTATCGATGGCACGGATCGCGTGGGCACCATTGGTCTGCCAATGCCAAGCACTGATGTAAAACTGGTTGATGAAGACGGCAAAGAAGTCGCAATGGGTGAAGCTGGCGAATTGGTTTGCCGCGGACCTCAGGTGATGAAGGGTTACTGGAACCGCGCCAGCGAAACAGCTGACGTTTTGAGTGCTGATGGCTGGTTGAAAACTGGTGACATCGCCACGGTCGACAACGATGGTTTCTTTAAAATCGTTGATCGCAAAAAAGACATGATCCTGGTCTCAGGATTTAACGTTTACCCGAATGAGGTCGAAGAAGTGATCGCTGGTCACCCAGGTGTACTGGAAGTGGCAGCCATTGGGGTGGCGGACGAACACTCTGGCGAGATCGTGAAAGTCGTAATTGTTAAAAAAGATCCAAGCCTGACACCGGAAGAAGTGATTGCTCACGCAAGAAAAAGTCTGACAGGTTACAAGGTTCCAAAATTGGTAGAGTTCAGAACAGAACTTCCTAAAACCAATGTTGGGAAGATTCTTCGTCGTGCTCTTCGCGATGCAAAATAACGCGCGCTTCGCGAGTCAAAATAACGCGCGCTTCGCGACGACAAATAAATCTCACAACTACAAATAAAAAAAGGTCCCCACAAGGGACCTTTTTTTGCCTTCAGTTTGAATGCAGAGATTATGCTTTCTTATTCCAAGAAGCACACCAAGCATCAGCAAGAACCAATTTACCAGCAAAGATTGTGCAAGTGCCAGTTGTCGCATCTTTCTTGCCGTAAAAACCGCAAGTCGCGCAGTGATTGCCCTTAGCTTCAGGTGCTTTTTTGTAGTCCGCAACGTACTTCACTGCTTTAGCTACAGAATCGTTTGGATCCAAAAGTGGCATACCACCTTTTGCTGCTGGAGCTGCTTCGGGAGCTGCGCCTCTTTTTTTCTGTGCATGCGCTTCTGAACCAAACACTGTGTTCAATACTGTTGGAGCGATGAATGCCACTCCTGCCATTTTAACGAAAGTAGCGAAAAAACCGCGACGATCCATTTTACCGTTCATCATGTTGCCTCCTGGTTGTATCCTTCGATTCTCAAATAGTATTCATTTTCACTATGTTTTCAATAAGAATCATTTTTGGCAAGACATGACAAGGCCACAAATTGTTGCGCAAACGAAAAAAGCCGCAACAAGTGCGGCTTTTAAAAATTTAAATTATTTTGGAATATTATCTATTTAGCGTGGCTATCGCACTGACAAGCCTTGCGATTTAAAAAGTGCGCTACAACCAATAAAACACTTCCGATGATGGTCACCGTATTATGAGGCAAAGACGGCAAAAGCTCTTCCAGCTCATGATGAAGGATCGTGCCTGCGCAAACCAGAAGCAATCCACCCACACCCATCGTCGCCACTTTCATTTGGTGATGATGTTTATAGCCGGACCAAAACGCAAACAATCCGATTGGCAGAATCACTGCCGCCATCGACAAGTGAACCCACTGGGATTCAAAAGCCTCGCCCAACGCTGGCAACGCCAACAGGAAAAGTGGAGTTAACAGGCAATGAATGGCACACAACGAGGAAAGATAAATACCCAGGCGATCCCATAGGTCAGTTTGCTCTGCAAACTGCTCATGCTGGGAATGATCCACGTCACAACATGCTTCGGTCGCAGTCTGAGGATTCAACGCGAAGGACTGAAGGCCCCCGTTGGAAATAGGCTCCACAGATTTAAAAACTGGTTTTTCACCGAAAGGTTGCTTTTCCACACTCACCACCTGCTACCGGTTATGCGCTTAATGCAAGTCACTGTCAACTAGCCCCGCTTAGTTCGTAAACTCTACAGCTTGCTTTTCGGTGCCCTAAAGCCCATACATGAGACATGAGCGCTCACTTACCTCCCCCAATTTATGAATTAGGACCCGAGTTTTACGACGAGGTCCAGGCCGCGGCCTTCCCCAAGGCACAGCTTCGTTATCGCAATCAGGCCGCTGCACAAATCGTGGGTTTGGATCGCATTAGTGACGCCGAGTGGAAATCCTACTTCGCTGACTTTAAGCCGATGGCTGGCAACATGGTGACCTCGCTGGCCCTGCGCTATCACGGTCATCAATTCCGCTCTTACAACCCGCAAATTGGCGATGGTCGTGGTTTTCTTTATGCGCAGTTTTTAGTTAAAGGAAAACTTTATGATCTGGGTACAAAGGGCAGCGGTCGCACACCTTACTCCCGCACTGGCGATGGCCGCCTGACATTAAAGGGAGCCTTTCGCGAGATTCTGGCAACCGAATTGCTGGAATCCTACGGCGTCAACACCAGCAAAACGTTTTCCGTTTTTGAAACTGGTGAAAGTCTGGAACGACATGATGAACCCTCTCCAACCCGAGCAGGCGTTTTAGTTCGACTGAATCACAGCCACATCCGCTTCGGTACGTTTCAACGACTGGCTACTTTAAAAGAATCCGGGAACATTGTAAAACTTTTGGATTATTGCGTTCGCCACTTTTACCCCGAACTGAGCCCCCTGGAGGGTGAAGAAAAAGCTGCGGCGTTTTTACAGTCTGTCGCCCGTGCCTGCGCCCAAACCACCGCGCAGTGGATGATGGCGGGATTTGTTCATGGAGTTTTAAATACCGACAACATGAACATCACCGGCGAAAGCTTCGACTATGGTCCTTATCGGTTTATGCCTAAGTACGATCCGGCATTTACGGCGGCCTACTTTGATCAGAGCGGTCTTTACTGCTATGGCCGCCAGCCCACGTCAGTGTTGTGGAATCTTCATCAGCTGGGCTTTGCTTTGAAATTCGCCTATGAAAACCTGCCAGTTGAAGAATTACTTGAAGAGTTTGCGGATAGCTTTAATTTCGCCAGTCGCACACTGTTCATGCAACGCTTGAACATCCGCAATCCATTGGAAGACGAAAAAGCCGCTTTGGAAGTGGATCAGGAAATGATGATGAACTTCTTTAAGTTCCTGGACGAAGCACAGCCCTTGTTTGAGCAGACTTTCTTTGATTTGCATTCGGGCATTAATGACGACCGTCTGCTGCGCTCCGTGCAGGCCACAGTTTATCAGCATCCAAGCTTTGAGCCGTTAAAAAAGAATCTGCAATATTATGAAGTTTTGAGCGAAAGCAAATCTTCCCATCCGTACTTTGATGGCACCAAATGCTGTTCTCTTTTGATCGACGAATTGGAGTCCCTATGGACTCCGATCGCCGACAAAGATGACTGGACTCTATTTGAGAACAAACTCCAGCAGATACGTTCGATCCGGGGGCTTTACTAGCCCCCTTCGTAACCAGAGACCTTGGCAAGTTTTGCGCGCACCCAGATTCTGAAGTCATCGATAAATCCAAAGGCCGCCGGCACCACAATCAGGGTCAACAAGGTGGAACTGATCAATCCCCCAATGATGGCAATACCCATGGACTTTCTCATCGCAGAGGCTTCATTCAAACCAATAGCGATCGGAATCATACCGGCAATCAACGCCAGTGACGTCATCAGGATCGGGCGCAGACGCGTACGGCAGGCTTTAAGAAGCGCATCTTTGCGCTCCATTCCCTCGTGCAAAAGATGGTTCGTGTAATCCACCAGAAGAATCGAGTTCTTGGCCACGACCCCCAGCAAGAGAACGATTCCTATCAGCGAGAAGATATCGATAGTCTTGCCAGTTACCAGCAAGGCAATAAATGCTCCGGTCATCGCCAGCGGCAAGGCAAGCAGGATCGTAAATGGCGTGATGAAGCTTTCATACAAGCTTGCCAGCACCAGATAGATGAATGTCACCCCTAGGAAAATCGCAATCAACATGTTGTTGATCAAATCCTTAAAGTCATCAGCCTGACCTTGGAAGCGATAATCAATCCCTTGTGGCGGTTTCAATTCGGTCTTTAGGATTTTTTCGATCTCCTGTGATACGGTCCCCAGGGCTCCACCCTTGGCAAGGTTGGCAGAAATCTGGATATAACGACTTTTATTCTGACGATTGATCTGTGAATAACCCTTGGTCTCTTCACCGCGCGCAATGCGTGGCAATGGGATCATATTGAAATTGGCATTGGGCACCAAGGTCGTCGCAAAATTACTGCGCAGGTCACGGTTTTCCTCATCGAAACGCACGCGCACTTTATAGTCGATGCCGTTTTCACGGAAGATCGTGTTTTCATTTCCTTCAGTACGATTACGAAGCTCCGCACCGGCGGTTACCGTTGATACGCCCAATGCTTCAGAGCGATCACGGTCAAAGATCACGTGGAACTCCGGCTTCCCGGATCTAAAGTTCGTATCTACATCCACCAGGCCCGGAATTTTTCTGATGCGCTCAACCACTTTTGTGGCGTACTTGTTCAGCTCTTCCAGATCCTGACCGGTCAGATTGACGTTCAAGGGTTTTTCACCCGAGTTCACTGGATCGAAATCACCGATGCTGACCGTGGCTTTGTCTTTGAAAGGCTCAAGTTTTTTCCGCAAAGATTCCGTATAGTCAGAAGTCATCATCGAACGCTTCTTCGGATCCACCAGGCGCACATACATACTGGCTTTGTTAGATTCGTTGTTGGCAGTTCCGACCGTGGTCACAACAATTTCTACGGCCTTATCACCGTCAAAGACCTTTTCAATTCCTGCCACCAGATTGCTGGTCGCTTCCAAAGAAGATCCCACCGGCAATTCGACGCTTACAGAAAACTCCCCCGCATCAGCGTTTGGCAAAAACGTTTTCGGAATCCAGATGATGGTCGTCATCGAAGCGATGAATACTACCACGGCGCCGAACAAAATGGTTTTTGGATGAACCACCGTGAATTTTAAAATTTTCTCGTAGATGTCTTCCAACTTTGTCTGGAAGCGGTCAAAGGCTGCGAGCATTTTTCCGATGGGACCATTGCCTTTGTTATGTTCATCTGGATGAGCCAGATAAGCTGACATCATTGGCGCGACGGTAAAGGCGTCAAATAACGAAATCAACATCGTGAACACAACCGTTAAACCGAACTGTTTGAAAAACTGCCCTACTATCCCTTGTAAGAACGAAATCGGACCAAACACCGCAATCACCACCAGCGTGGTCGCAACCACGGCCATAGCAACTTCTTTAGTTCCATCCAGGGCTGCATCTTTCGGGCGCTTACCCATTTCCAGATGGCGGAAGATATTTTCCCGCACTACGATCGCATCGTCGATCAGCAAACCCACTGCCAGTGACAAGGCCAACAGGGTCATCAAGTTGATGGTAAATCCCATGGCGAACATGATTACGAAGCCACCTAGCAGTGAATTCGGCAGCGCCATGCCGGTAATCAGGGTTGAACGCGCGGACCCAAGGAAGAAGAATACAACCAGGACACACAGAATAATACCGATCGTGATCGACTCATTCACGTCAGCGACGTTCAAACGAATCGGACGAGATGTGTCTCGAACCATTCTGATTTCGGCTTTGATATTTTTGGACTTTAAAAACTCATTGGCCTTGGCGATATTTTTTTGAATATTATCAGCCACGGCCACTGTATTTGAGCCACGTTGTTTGTAGACGTTCATCAGAAGGGCTTTTTGCCCCTGAATACGTCCGATGGTCTTTTGATCTTCAAGACTGCGTTTCACCTGGCCGATGTTTTTGATTAACACCGGTCTATCTGAACCGACGAAGTTCACATTCACTTCTTCGATTTGTTTTAAAGATTCAAACTCCCCGCTGGTACGCAGAGTGGTTTCGGTTTTTGGATTTTCGATTTTTCCAATCGGAGTATCCTTGGAAGTTTCGATAACCTTCTGTGAAACCTGAAGCATCGAGATCTTACGATCCTGCAGTTTCTTTTTATCGATGACGACGTGGATTTCCTGCTTACGGCCCCCGTAAATCTGAACTTGCCCCACGTCATCCAGACGTTCAAAGATCGGCTTCACCGTTTCGTTGGCTAAGTCATAGGCTTCGCCATCTGGCAGATCGGTTACCAATGCCAGTGTCACGATAGGCTGATCGGCAGGGTCGAATCTTTGAATGACGGGTTCGTAAATTTCATCAGGTAAATCACGACGGATGTTGCCGATGCGGTTGCGCACATCCTGCTCCATCTCTTTGATGTCTGTTCCCAGGTTGAATTCCAAAATCAGAACTGCGACACCGTCCAGATTCTGCGAGGTTAAAGTTTTTAAACCCGACAAACTTCCCAGTTCATCCTCGATGGGTTTCGAAACTTGTTTTTCCAGATCCAAAGGCGAAGCACCGGGATAAACAATTTGCACCGACAAAATCGGAAAGGTCACGTCCGGGAAAAGATCCACCGGCATTTTGAACAGGGAAAAGATCCCCAAGATTAAAGTTAAAATAACCACACAAAGAATTGTGATCGGGCGGCGAATGGAAAGACTTGGTAAATTCATGATGCTATTCCTCAACCGTCATATACAGACGTCCTTGGGCTTCCATTTTTCTTTGTTCTGTTTTCAGGCGGCTTAGATTCAGCTCTGCAGTGGCTGCATCATTTTCTGAATCCACCACATTCATGGTGATGGTTCTGCCTTTATTAAACAGATCAGTCGTGGCCCGTGCGCGATCGGTTTGCAATTTATAAACCTGCTCTGCACTTTGCACACGCTTGCTCATCTCTTCATAACGGCGTTTTAGCTCGCTCCAGGCGCTGTCACTGTCTACCAGGCTTCTTTCCGCCTGAAGGCGCGAAGCCAAAGCCTCTTTGCGAGCAGCATCTTTCGCAGCACCCTTCACCGAGGTGTCAAACATGTATCTGAAATTCACAGCGACTTTGGCTGTAGGCTTAGTCGTATCAGTCAGGTTTTGTGTGGCTTCAGCCATGTCTCTACTTAGATTGCTGGCTGTATAGGCACCGCTCAGAACCAAATCCGGCTTATAAGCTTCTTCGACTTCTTCTGCGACGACAGCGCGTGCTTTCGCTTCCAGTGATTTTAAGTAGGCTTCCACTTGCACAACTCGCCCTTTACCACCCGTCACAAGGGAATTAATGGGACGCTTCGCCCCCAAGTCACCCTCCAACTGCGGAAATGGATCCGTCGGTTTTAGTTCAAGGAAATCCCGAACAGCCTGTTTGGACGCTTCCAAATCATCTTCCGCAGTAACCAGAATCAACTGTCGACCTGCAACCAGGGCCTGACCTTGCAGCAAATCTGCCCGGTCGCTGATCCCGTCATTCACCCGACGACGCGTCCAGGTTTCAATTCTTTTCGCGCGTTCCAAAGTTCCTTGGGCCGTTTTCAAATTGTCCATCGCATAGAGATATTCCCAGAACGCGAACTCGGCCTGAACCAGCACACCACGGATTTGCAGATCATAACTGCCTTTCACTGCAGCCGTAGAAGCGTCTTGTCGCTCCCAACGAAGTCTTGTTGCCGCACCAAAGAAGTCTTTCCATAAAGACTGATCCAAGGTCACACCCAATTGCCCGTAACCAAATTTTGAAAACGATGCAAATGCCGGATCTAAGATTCCAGGGTTATCGAACTCTGTGGTTTGCCCCCAAACAGTGACATTGGTACCTGAAGAAAACTTTTTACCAAATCCCAGATTGTACGATGTCTGTTTGCTTTCCGGAACGCCCAAGAGCGCAAACTGACTTAAAGGATTCTTGTCATTGATATAACTCCAGCCTGCTGACATCACCGGAACCAGATCAATGTCGCCCGCGATATTACGATCATCCGCCGCTTCCTTCGATAAATCATAAGACTTGATTGAACGATGATTGCTTTCGACATTTTTTAAGTAGGTCTGCAAATTCATTGCATAGGAAGATGAGGAAACTGCCAGAAGAATGAATGCGATCTTGAACTTGCCCATCAAAAAAAGCCCTTCTAATATTCACAGACTTGTTTACTAAGAAAGCGTAAATTAATTAGTGACCATAAACAACCGCTGTGAACACTGCGACATTTAGAGCAAGAGCTTCAGAAAATAAAAAACCCACGACATGCGTGGGTTTCTTTAAACAAAAGTTAAAACAGGCGGACCTATTTGCCTTCTGCTTTTTTCTCTTTGCAACCAGCGCAGTCACCTTTTACAGAGCACTCGCCAGAACAAGCAGCTTTGGGTTTATCCATGCCACATGCGCAAGATTCTTTTGTAGATTTAGAAGCACAAGCACCCAGCATCAATGCTAATACGGATGCGAAAACGATTTTCTTCATGAAAACTCCCCGTGTTATTTATCAGTGGAATAATTTTGTGATTAATTCTCGTGCAGCGCAAGCAAACACTTCCAGACGCACCACGAAAGTTACCCTCTGCACCAATGCGCAATTACACAGCATTCTCACGGCCCTCCAATTACTTAACGCGAGAGGATATTTTTAAACAGAATCCTGACAGAATGATTTGTTGAAACTCCGCAAACACCCAAGGTACGTTTCTATTCATTCGCGGGGGGAATAATGAATTTCGTGAGGGGCATGAAGTTCGCTACGTTTATGGGGGTCTTTGCAACAGCTTTGCTGAATGCAAACACGACCTGGGCACAGGAGCAGCTGGAACAACAGCAGCCACCTGTTAATGCATCACAAGCGAGCGGTTCACAACAGCAGATTCCCGCGCCATACACTGACAAACCTGAGTGGCATCAGTTCTACATGGTAGACGATGTGAACATGGAACAAGTCACAGTTCGCGCACCAAAATCCATTGCCAATGAATTGCTTTCACCGAGCGTCCTTTTGGAGGCTTTTGCTTCAAAAGTGAAGGTCGTTGTCGTCAATTTGCTGCGCTGGAATCAACATAACTATGACATGCCGGTTCCCACAGAAAAATACATGCGCAAACTTCACTTCGGCCGTTGGATCAATGATCCTGCAGACGAAACGTGCATGAATACGCGCGCTAAGGTCCTGGTTCGCGACAGCAAATCAGAAGTGACTTATCGCAATGGCAAATTCTGTGTTGTTGAAGATGGCAAATGGGATGATCCTTACACGAATACGGAACTGACTTCATCACGTCAAATTCAGATCGACCACATGGTACCATTGAAGAACGCCTATATGTCTGGTGCCTTCAACTGGGATTACAAACTTCGTTGTCTGTATGCAAACTATATGGGACTTCGCGAACACTTGGTGTCTGCTGAATCCCACGAGAACATGTCAAAAGGCGACCGTGGCCCAGAAGGCTATTTACCTCCATACGAGCCTGGTCGTTGTCAGTACATCCGCAACTGGTTGGCGATTAAAATGATCTGGCGTTTGACGGTAAATCCGGAAGAAGCCCAGGCCATTGCAGATAACATCACCAAGTACAAATGCCGTCCTTCTGATTTCGTGTTCACCAAAGCGGAACTTGAAAATCAGCGCGAAACAATCTCGCAGAATCTTAACTTCTGCATGATCAATAAAAGATAATGTTTCCAATTCTTTTCGAAGACGATTGGTTCCTGGCGGCTGAAAAGCCGGCAGGTTTGCCGTCCCAGGCGACGGTGGATAAAAGTCGTCCCGACTTTTTCACTGAATTAAAAAAACAACTTCAAGCCGAGCGCGGTCGTGATTTTTATCTGGCCCTGCACCACCGTCTGGATCGCGACACCTCCGGCGTGATGATCTTCGCCAAAAACAAAGAGGCCAATGATCCTTTGGCCAATATGTTCAAAAGCCATTTGGTGCAAAAAACCTATGTAGCTCTGACCAGAAATCGCAAAATGCCCGAAACCTGGGAAATCCAGAACCATCTGGGCGAGGTGCGGGATCACAAACTTAAAAAAATGAAAATGAAGTCCACTCTTTCTGGTGGCGACAAGGCCCATACTAAATTTCGCCTGATTGAAAAGTTCAAACACGGCATGCTGGTTCAGGCTCAGCCTTTAACGGGAAGAATGCATCAAATTCGCGTGCACCTGGCTGAAGAGCATATGGGGATCTTTGGGGATGACATTTATCCCTGCAATAAAACACCCGTTGCACCTCGATTGATGCTTCATGCTTTAAGCTTGGAGTTCACACACCCCTTCACTCAAATCCCTGTTAAAATAGAATCTTCTTTACCCCAGGACATGAAAGATTTTATGCTTCTTCTGCAGTCGACTTAAAAAGGAGATTTCAGAATGTTGCGTTTAATTTTATTATCCCTGTGCCTGCTGGCAATGGGCTGTGCTTCCAAAACGGTGGCTCCGGTTAACGCCAACTTCGAAGACATCCTTAAAGGTTTCATTGAAAAACACAACATCCCTGGCGGCGCTATGGCGGTTTCCAAGAATGGCGTTTTTGCCTACAACGGGGCCGCCGGTTTTTCGGATACTGAAAAGCAAATGCTGACTTCGGCCGCGACTCCCTTTCGAATTGCGAGCTCCAGCAAACCCATCACGGCTATAGCTGTATTTCAATTATTGGAAAAATCCGGCACGGATTTGCAGGCAGCACTGAATCGTCCTGTCTTTGGCGGTAAGGGCTACTTACCTGAATATAAAAGCATCAAAGACAAGCGCGTCTTGAAGATCACTTTGAAAGATCTGCTTCAGCACACTGGCGGCTGGGGTTCGACTAAAGATGACTACGATCCGCAGTATGATCTTTTCCACATTGCAAAAAAAATGAAAGTCACTCCACCCGCTGACGCAAAGTCAGTGATCCGCTATGTTTTGCAGTTTAAAAACCTGGATCGCGCGCCGGGAACTCAGTATCACTACTCGAATTTTGGATACAACGTCTTGGCCCGGGTGATTGAAAAACTGAGTTCTCAAAATTACGAGGACTATGTGAAGTCCCAAGTCTTGGCGCCGTTAGGTATTGTCGACATGCGCATTGGCGGGAGCAGGCTTATCGAACTTCTTCCTGAAGAATCCCGCTATTACGATGATCCGCGCAGCCCTATGGTGACTTCGCAGTTTGACGGCACAACTAAGGGACCTATGGCCTACAACGAGTTTTACCTGCCAGCTATGGACGGCCATGGTGGCTGGATTGGGACCCCGTCTGATTTGGTTTTGATTCTTCATGCGGTTTCGCCAGACCTGGGTAAAACTCAATTGCTGAAACCAGAAACTGTTCAACTTATGACGGCTCCCATTGCCAATATCGGAAATCCCACAGCCTCTATGGGGTGGGTCAGCCGCGAGGGGGGCAAAGAGTATGGCCATGCCGGTGCCTTGGAAACCGGGACACTTTCTTATTTTGTTAGAAAATCAAATGGCGTGGCCTGGGCGGTGGTGTTCAATCGATTGCCCATAGAAAAGGTCGAAGAGATTGGACCTTTGTTGCAAGGATTGTCGCAACGAATGGATCAGGAATTTACCAAGCTTAAATAAGAAAAAACCCCACTCTTTCGAAGTGGGGTTTTCTTTTTAAACTATTTCTTTTTGAAGATACAAGTATCAGAATGCGAGCCGCCGCCGTAATATTCACTGAACGTGTACTTTGCAGAAACCGTCAGCTCAGTTGCCGTGCGAGCCAAAGTGATTTCAGTCTCTTCACCGTCCCAACCCGCGTTGCTAACTGTGACTTTTTCTTTTGAGTAGGAATCCACTTTTGTCACTGGAGCAAGATAAGTCGTTGTCTCTTCAAATGCTGACTCATCGCCAGTCAGAATCACAACTACTGTATCCGGGTGATAATCCAACTCAAGTGTGCAAGCTCCACCATTCAAGGATGTACCAGTGGATTGAAAGCCACCTGCATAGGATCGTAGAAGCTGATATGTGTTTAGTACCTCATTCGGTACTTGAGAAGCTTGTGCAAGACCTGACAAGCAAAGACCAGACAATAAAACCGCAGTTGAAAGAACCTTCATAACGCTCCCTTTTTAGTTTTTGGCTGGAACTTCTTCTATCAGAAATCTGCCTGAAACGAAAGCAGAGCCTTAAGACCCTAAAATGATTACCCATCATCGGGCGCCGTTGGATTAGCCTAATGTAACGAAAGTTACAGTGACAGTAAAACCGAGCCCGTGTCATACCTCTGCCATGGCAAGCAAAATCAAAGAACCGTCCCCACTCGTGGAATCCGTATTAGTTTTAGACAGTTACCTTTCAGAAATCGTTCGTCTGGGCGATAAAATTCAGACTATGGATTTAAAATCTGACTTCGATTTTGAACAGGCGCAAAAGCTAATGAACCGCTTTGCCGAATGCGGGCAAGGGGTTTCCGACGGGGTTCTTAAACTTTCCCAAAACCTGACCAAAGCCCGCGCCAAGGCAGAAAAGGCCGCCGAAGTGATTGCCGAAAGAGCCACCCTTCTGGAGGCCCGCCACAATCTGCACCAACAAAAAATGCAGGACTTCAGCCTCTTGGGACAAAAGGTTGCAGCCCTAACTTTGTCACTGAATGATCTAAAACGCCCCGAGGGTTCCACTTTGACTGACGAAGATCGCAACAACCTTAAAACTCGCTTGGCTGACTTCGACACGCAATTGGAACCACTTATCCAGGAAGCCAAAGACCTTAGAACCAGCGCTCAAGAATCCAGAATTAAAACCTTGGAGCAAAGCACGGAGTCTTTGGTGCAAAAACTTACCACGGTAAGAAAGCAGCTTGAGACTTTTAAAGCGTGATTAACGCGGTTCAAAACCGTTCGGTTCTGCATCGCACCACCTCACTTCGCAACTTTCTCTAGCGCTGGCACATAGAGTTCACAATATGCTAGCATAGTCCTGCGATGAAAAAGATTTCAGCTATCTTCATTTGTGTAATTGTTTTGGGAGGTTTGCGATTCTGTTACTATGGATCTCTCACACGCTCGTGTATTTACACTGAAAACGAAGTTCCTCTCACCGCAGAAATACTTTCTTCCAAAGTTCGCTTTATAAAACAAGCCGCAATCCTTCGCGGAACCGAACCTGGATACAACTGTTTAGAACAAATGGCTAAAATCCCAAATCAAATCGTGCAGGCCGAATCCGCACGCTACTACCCTAATATAAAAAGTGACCTTGTGGGAGCCGACTCAACCTTGGAACTCACTCCGATAAAGCTCATTGACGTAACCAAACATGGTATAACAACCATGGATTCAGGCCCCGGCCCCATTCGCCATCTGATTTTGCAAGACCAAGCGGGAGTATTCTATCAAGTAGCGACAGTGAGCTTGGGCATCAACTCGGGCGATGAGTATCTTCAAGCCATTGGCCCTTCTGGCGCAGTTATCCTCAGTCCAGACACAAAGCTGACTGAAAAATAGCTTATGAGGTTTTAGAATGGAACGATTCGATTCAGTTATTTTTGATTTGGATGGAACACTTTGGGATACGACCAGCTCTTGCGCGATTGCGTGGAACAATGTTTTGTCTCGCCGCGGAATTCCATTTAGAACTATCACTGCTGACGACGTTCGCAAAGTGACTGGCAAACCTCATGACACCTGTATTCGCGAAATCTTTGTGGGCCTTCCTGAAGAGCAGCTGCAAGTGCTTATCGAGGACACCAAAACCGAAGACAACCTGATGGTCAGTCAGCTTGGCGGAACACTTTATGAGGGTGTTATTGAGGGGCTGACAGCCTTACAAAAGAAGTATCCCCTCTTCATCGTCAGCAACTGCCAAAGTGGATACATCGAAACATTTTTAAAATTTGCAAAGCTTGAGCATCTGTTCGTGGACATTGAGTGTTGGGGTAATACGGGAAAACCCAAAGCAGAAAATCTAAAGCTTTTAGCCGAACGCAATCGTTTGCAGAATCCCGTTTATGTTGGCGATACGACTGGAGACCACACGGCAGCACGTGCCAATGGTTTCAAGTTTTACTTTGCCGAGTACGGATTTGAAAAAAACCTGGAGAGTGATTTCAGCTTTGGCAACTTCACCACTCTGGTAAATTTTCTTCTTGAAAATGAAGACATCAAAATCCTAAGACAGTTTTATTCTCATTTAAACAACGCGGAAACTGATGCCGCTGTCAGTTTACTAGACGCCAGCATTTTCCGCACCGAGCCCAGCGAATTACCACAAGCTGGAACATACCGGGGCCTCGCAGAAATGCGCGACCACATAGCCAGCGGCAGAGCCACTTGGGCCGAAGGCGCCTGCGAACCGATGGAGTTTTTCGCCAAAGGAAACAAGATAGTCGTCACCGTCCACGTAAAAGTCCGACTGAAAGACAGCACAGAATGGATCGACGCAAAAATCGCAGACGGCTATGCACTAAATGAAGGACGGATCACCGAGTTCCACACTTTCTTGACCAAGGAAAAAGCCTTTGCCTGGGGCGGAATCACGAAGTAATACGATAAACCATGAATCAGGCCAATCATACTCGCTATGTTATTCTGCTGCATAAAAACGATCAGGAAACCAGTCTTGATACTATCTTTCGTCACGTTGAACACTTAAGAAAACTGGATGCCGAGGGAACACTTGTACTCTGCGGGCCTTTTACGGACCATGCCGGCGGTATGGTCGTGGTAAATGCTGCCAATAAAGAAGAGGCAGAAAAGATCGCCAAAGCCGACCCCTTCGTTGTTGAGGGCGTTAGAACCTACGAAGTACGAACCTGGTTGCTGGCTTGCGCCGAAAACAACTACTTGTCCTAAACAATGCTTCCGACTACCGTCGAATTGAGGCCAACTACACAGAGGAGACATAATGAAGATAGCCATTTTTCTAGCAACAATCATCTTCTCGGTCTCTTCCTATTCTGCAGAGTTGTCCTATCCTAAATTATTTTTTAGCTATAGCAGTCTTTACGATGGAGTTTGTTCGCAAGCTCCAGGAAAGACAATCAACACAGCCTGGTCACAGGAAGCCTTCGCCAAAACTCAAGAGTTTGAATCCATGTGGTTAGCGGAAGCTCCTGCTTTTATGGCGAAGCTATTCGAATTATTCAACAAGGGTTTTCAAAGAAAAGAAATGACGGCAACTCTTTCGGTTTGTCCTCAATCACCGTCGACCAGTGATCCGCTGATATTAGTTGTTAACACTTACCTTAAAAGCTATATGGGCGATAAGCCCGTTCAACAAGGATATCAATTCGCCGATCTGGTGTTTCATGAACTTCTGCACACCTGGGTTCGCGAGAATATCCCTTTCCCAAGCCCGCTATATGAAAAATACAAAAATGAACCTCCCGTCGTCAGAAATCATCTTCATTTGATGGCGGTTCAACAATACGTTTATTTAAAATTGGGCCGCAAGGATCTAGCCGAGTGGATCGATCATTTATATTCGAAAATGCCATCCCCTGCCTATAACCGCGCGTGGGAAATCGTAACGAAGATTGAAGGCTATCAACCTTTTGTCGATGAATTTCTAAAATCATCTCCAGCTGAACTTTGATCTTCGGGGTATCGATATGTATAATACTTCAAAACTATTCGTTCTAATTGCAGTCTTGCTACTTACAAATATTTCGCATGCAGCTTCGGATTCGACACTTGATATTTTCAAATCTTTAGCCGGAAGCTGGTCGATACAAGATAAAGTCACGGGCAAGATACTACCCTTCGAGATGAAGTACGAGCTAGGCTCCCGGGATTCAATTGTAACAGAGCAATTCGGGAAAGAACTCTCGGTGTTTCATCAAGACAAAAAAGACCTATTGATGACTCACTATTGCAACCGTGGGAATCAACCGCGCTTAAAACTATTAACCGGAAATGACCCAACTAAGATTGAATTCGAATTAGTGGATATTACGAACCTGGACACCCCAGATGATCCACACGTTCAGAAAATTGTTTATTGGGTTCTTGACTCAACCCATCTAGATTTAGAAATCATATGGCAAATCGGATCTCAGGTTAAATCTGAAAAATATAGCCTAACTAAAAAAATAAAATGATTAAATTCATTTGTGCCGTCCTTATTCTATCCATATCCGTTGCAAGTGCTAAAGAAGTCGCACTTACTATTGACGATGCTCCCCTTTCTGGAGGTCTCATTTACTCCGGGCCAAAGCGCACAAGTCGTTTTATTGATGTTTTGAAAAAAGAGAAGATTCAAGCAGCGTTCTTCTGCAACCCAAGTCGACTGAACCAGGATGATGGCGCCGCAAGACTCACCCGTTATGCGAATGCTGGGCATATTATTGCAAACCACACTTTCTCGCACCCAAGCCTAAATCAAGTGACTGCGAGTGAATACGCCAAAGAAATAGAACGGGCTGAAAGCATTCTTAGCTCTTACAGCACATTCAAAAAATGGTTCAGATTTCCTTTTCTCCATGAAGGAAGAACTATCGAAAAGCGAGATGCAATTCGCAAACATCTAGATGATTCTGGTTACATAAATGGATATGTGACGACTGATAACTACGATTATGTCATCAATGACTTTGTCCAAAAGGCCATGAAGAAGAAGCTGAAAGTAGATTTAGACCGTGCTTGCGATATGCTGAGCGATCTCAATCTCTTTGGCTTGGAAGAACAGGAAAGATTAGCTAAGAAGCATCTTGGAACCAGTGTCACCCAAGTACTCCTGATGCATGAAAACGACATTGAAGCTTTTTGCCTTGATAAATCAATCGCCAAACTCAGATCAAACGGATGGAAGATCGTATCGCCAGAGCGCGCATACAGCGATCCCACACTAAAGGCTGCTCCCAATACATTATGGTTGGATCAAGGGCGATTAGCCGCCATCATCGCAGCCACAGACGGAACCATGTACAAGTCGAAATGGGAAAATATCAACGAACTTCAAAGAGAACTCATCAAAAGAAAAATCGCACCTACCGACGCAACACCATAAAAAGCACAAACAACTACTTTTCCTAAACAATGCTTCCTAATTGCCTTGCTCAATTTCTTCCGCAATCCGCCGAATATACGAACCAAATTCCGGGTCCTCGCCAATCAGTAGGCCAGGCAAGGCCTTTCTAAAATCCTCACGCTTACACCAATCGCGCATGTAGTCGTCCCAAGACATCCAAAGACGTTTCGAGCGAGCAGACATGTTTTCAGAGTAAACAAAAATATAGGCACGTTCAAAAAGCGACGTAAGAAGCTCGAACACTATTTTCTTTCGCTCTTTTTGGCTCGCATCCAGCTGTTCCTCTGGAATCTGATCGGACATAAGCTTCAGGTCGGCATTCTGAATCAGCATCTTTAAAAAATAGGAATAGCCGTCAGAAAGCTTTTGATAAATTTCATCCTCTTCATTCTGTCGTTCTTTTCTTTGGTTCAACATGAAAACGACAATTGCAAAGGGCAAACCGATCACAGTGACAACGTAACTGGCATTTTCCCAAGATAAGCCCATCGTTGATCTCTCCTCTGTTTCCGCAATATTGATAAATGACGGTACGAAACACGCTCTGCAATATGAGATTGCCTTGACGTCCCTATCCTCAAAGCTACCATCACGTAATAACAAAAGTGGAGAAATTATATGGAAGCTTCCGTTGTATCCAGACAAGAAAAAGCAACAAATGTGGCGCCAGCGACCTTAAACTTCTCTGCAGTATTGATATTCTGTGAAAACATTCGAGTTATGACCGATTTTTATTCCGACAAGCTGGGTCTACCAATCAAAGATTGTGGACAGACATGTTCATCTTTTGAAACCAGTTTTGGCTTAGGAATCACATTACGCCAAGTGAAAATGGATAATTCAGATCAAAAAAGAGATCACATCGTCTTAGGGTTTTACGTTGATGACATTGAAAAGCTGAAAGAACAATTAGCTGCCAAAGGCGTAGAAATGGGCCCCATTCAGTCGCGATCCATTGGCAAAGTAGCTGAAATCAAAGATCCAGAAGGCAACATCATCGGCTTTCAGCGGCTACCATCCTAAGTCGTCAGCGACGTATTTATTTAGGACGGAAGCTTTTCAAATTTTTTAATAGTTTCAAGCCCGTTGCTCCAAGGAGCGCGGCTTGAGCAGAACAAATGAGCATTGGGCTTGATTGCTATTTCAGTATCAAGACTGCCTGCAGGTACAACTACCAGTTTTCCATCCATCTGCAGGTTCGGTAAAGCCGAACCACATTCCTTGCAGAAGCTCTTCATGTGCCTAGTTGTAGGAAGATTAAAGGTCTTAACTTGGTCGGTGCCGGCTTTCCAAATTAATTGAGCACTTGTCGAAAACAGATTCGCAGCATGTGCAGAACCCGTATCCTTCTGACAGTACTTACAGTGGCATAAAAAGAAACTTTCGAAAGTTCCCGCGATTTCAAATTTAACCTGCCCGCAAAGACATGAACCAGAATGTTTCTCTTCCATAAGACCTCTGATATGGAAGTATATCCAACTGCCATTGATGAAACAACGAGTTGTTGGGTTTTAGATTGATATCGCGATTCTTCTCGCACACCATTAGGGACATGACTTTTCTTAAATCCGATCACTACATTATCGACTTTCGTAAAAACACGAAAGAACATGTTGGAACCTTCTATGCAACCAAAGAAGTTGAAGTGCAGAACGCTCGAATACTTCTCGCCTCCCCTGGTCCCGCGCAACCTGCAATAATGAAGCTGGAAGGCCAGGATCTATTGGGATTTAAAACCTACATTGAGGGCAATAAGAGCCCTATTACTACCGGGCGATTCCTGAATAGTGAATATGAAGAAATGATCTTTGAATCCGACCTGCCCGATAAAGGACTTAATATCGAAGGAGTATTGTCAAAAATATCAGACAAACTTTTCGTTTCCACCAAAACAGTAAAGAATAAATCCACCGGAGAAAAGGCTGCAGTCATCCAGGAGATCATCAGCATTATTGATAAAGATGAGTACGAGAAAGCCACGTAACGCATCTCAAAACCGTTCGGTTCTGCAGCGCTTCCGTAACATTTCACCTGCCACAAATGGAACACACGATCCAACGTTCAAAGCGAGCCTCAATGGGACCAGGCAGCAATAAAAACCATGCGCACCATTTCACTAATTGACGTGTATTCGTGCCGGTGCACTAATTAAGACCGTGGCAATTACAGAAATCAAACTACCTAAAGTCATTTTCGAAAGCGGTTGGTTGCTTGATGAGTCCATCGCAGAGATCGAGGGCTCTTCACTCAATGATGAGGCTATTGCTGAAACAAGTTCTCGCCTACCTGAATTTCAAGAAAGCTGGGATCACCTTGGCCCTCGTCTTCTCGAGCCTGTTATGACGAATTTTGGAATTACCTTTGCAGAGCAGGATATCAAAGCATTTCTACTTTGTGGTAAGCTCCACTCGCAAAGCCATCCATTGCTTATCAATGTAAAGCGCTATCTGGCGTGTTTGAACAACACGCCAGATCCGATGCATGAATTTGTCGAAGTCGTGTTTCACGAACTCCTTCATATTCTCCTGCAAGATCGGCTATCTGCCTGGCCGACGCCCTCCATTAAGCAATTTGAGGACGAGAACTTCGAAGTACAGGCTCACCTCCATCTAATGAGTTTGCAGAAATTTTCCCATATGAAGTCAGGCCGAGATATTAAATCGCTTGAAAAGTGGTACGGAGATATTGGGCCAAATTACTCTCGCGCTTGGGGCCTTATATCTGATGACCGCACCTTCAAAACCCTGCTTGATGAAATTCCGAACTATTTTACTAAAAACATCGGCGATCTAGTAAAATGAGATGCATTTACCTTCTACTAGTAACCTTCATTCTGAGTTCTTTAGTGCAGGCAAAGGAAATTGCCCTTACTTTTGACGACGCTCCCCGAAGCGCCGAGGGCCACTTGGACGGACCAACAAGGGCACAACTTCTCATTGAGGGGCTTAAAAAAGAAGGCGCTGTCGAGACCGCGTTTTTTGCCACTTCATCCAACTTAGACAAAGAGGGAATGACTCGCCTAGAAGCATATGCCAACGCTGGGCATATCATTTCTAATCACGCGCATACGCATCCTGATTTTAACCAAACTGCCACCTTAGACTATATTAACGATTTTAAAACGGCAGACAGGCTTCTTTATAAATTTCCTAATTTTGAAAAGTGGTTTCGCTTTCCATATCTAAGAGAAGGCAATCAGCTGGAGAAACGCGATTCCATGCGAACCGCACTTCTTGATGCCGGATATAAAAATGCTTACATCACAATCAACACCTATGATTGGTATATGGATGAGCAATTTCAAAAAGAAATAAAAGTAAATCCCAATCTAGATCTCACAAAGATGAAGTCTTACTATGTCGCCATGCTTTTGAATGCAGTTGAGCACTACGATGAAATGGCGATCAAACATCTTGGCCGCTCTCCGAAGCACGTAATTTTACTTCATGAAACCGACACGAATGCCCTATTCCTACTCGACTTTGTATCTGCTCTAAAAGCAAACGGCTGGAATATTATTTCTCCACGAGAAGCATACAAAGATGATCTTTCTAACTACGTAACGCCCAATATTTTTAAATTCAATCCCGGCAGAATCGGAGAAGTCGCCAGAGACAAAGGCCAAACCCAAGGGTTATGGCCCGAATCCTGCGACGAAGAGTTTCTGGACAGAGAGTTTAAGCGACAAGTTCTACAATAAAAGCGAGCCCCGAAGGGGCCAGCCAGAATAAAACCACGAGCACCATTCCCTCTCCAAATTTCAAGTTCCGCAGTGCTCTGTAGTTAACTAGAAACCACAAAGACAACATCGCGCCAAAAATAAAACTTAATAAAAAGAGAAAAGCCCAAGCGAGGACTGTCCGAAGAAATTTGGAGAGGGAATGGTGCCTCGGGCCGGAATCGAACCGGCACGACCCTGTAAAGGAATCCCAGGATTTTAAGTCCTGTGCGTCTACCAATTTCGCCACCGAGGCAATCGGGCAATTGTGGAAAAGAGATCTTACCTGTCTTTGGATAAAGGTCAACTTTGGGCGCGGCGTTAAGATTAAAAAATGAAGCCACCCATGGTGACATAAACGGAATAGAGCTGCGAGCGCCCATCCAGCGAGGATCTTGCCACTACAACAGGCACATCTTTCTCCATCTGAATACCGCTTTCCCGGGTCAACCACTCCCCGGTCAAAGCCACTTCCCAGAACCAAACAGTTTTTGTTTGCGACAATCGCATCCCGCCCCAGGCTACACCCAACAGAGGTCCTTCAAATTGAATGCGGTTATAGACTTCTTCGAACTCGGGAATCTTGCGGCCATCCAGATAGATCACATTAATATTGGAACCCGCGAATCCCCTAAAATAGGGAACCTGCTCGTCAAACCAACCGGCCGGCAGACGGTAGCGAAAGCCCACTGACAACTGCGTTCCCCAAATACGGTAATCATTCACTCGCGCAAACTTAATCAGGGAGCTGGCCTCTAACGCCCATTTATCGTTCAGATAAAAACCAACATCCGTTTTACCGGCGATACCGGCACCGAAATCTCGCGAAGAGCCATCAACCAAATAAGCCCCGCCTTGAATACCAAGACCTGCGGCAATATGGGTTCCCTCCCGCCAAATTTGATGGATCGCGGAAGCATTAGGATCAGATTCCTGAAGTAAATAGTCCTTCTGCTCTTGCGCCAAGGCCTGAAGGGAAACTGAAGCTGCAATGATGGATAAAAGAATTTTTATCATTCAAAACTCCAGCTGACATTCACGCCTTTGAAATTTTCAGAAACAATGGGAGCCACATAACCATAATGAGAGCTCGGCAGAAGAGTAAAGGGATTGAAAATATAACCCAACAATCGGTACGGCGTGGTTTTCTTTGAGTGATAATAAAAACTCAATTTTTCAAACCCCACACCCACGACCGTCCCCAGAACCGGGGTCAAATACATATCCTGAAAACTTGGAACCTCAGTCACCGTTTCAATAGTAAATTCAAACGCCATGGAAGAAGCGATCGTCCAATAAAATGCGGTAACTTCATCATATCCACGCGAACGATAAAACTGATAATACAACTGTCCTGAATAGGCGTGCTTAAAGATATTGTAGTCGTAAGTGTCTTTGTCATAGTCCGGATGCCAGGGATTATTGATCCAATTTTTGAAGGATCCATTATCTTCGATGGTTTCCCACTGAGTGACAAGATAAACACCCCACTGCAAACCATACATGATTCCGAAATTTTTTATTTTCTCGTTCTCAGCGTAATCAGTTTTAGGAATATGTTTGTACTCTTCAAACAAACCCGACGGAGACTTCTCGGTCAAAACCGAAACTTCCGAACCAGTTGTTGACTCCTGCGCATAGGAATTCACCGCGCTGAAAAACACGGTCGCGCACAGGATGAACCTAAAAACTTTGCGAATAGTTGACAATCAAGCCTCCCGGTACTGGAACCGGATAAAATGTGATCGGATCTTTTTCACCTCTGGTAACCATGGCACTGGCGCGACCCCAATAAAATCCCAGAGCTGCCGCTGCGACCGTGTCACTGAGCCAATGCACTTGTGAAGCGATTCGCGAAGCTCCAATAAAGGTCGCCGTCGTATAGGCTGCAGTTCCAATCCAGGGACCGTAAGAATAAGCAAGTGACGTCGCAATCGCAAAAGCATTGGAGGTATGTCCCGAGGGCCACGACCAACCACGATCACCCGTCGGTCGTTGACGATTAATACTTGCCGCCAAGGTCACATGAGTCAGAGTCGTTAAGGACATCGCCCGAAGAGCCTGCAAACCCGCAGTCTGATCCCACCAAAGTTGTGACACTGCCAGAATCACACCTGGTCCACCACTTCCCAACATCGCTCCCAACTGTCTCCAGTCTTCTGACATAACATCGTGATTTTGCGTGTACTCAAGAACCTTGTCATCTTGTGAAGCCGCAGCTGCCGATGCCATCAAGCCACCGACGATGATGCGTGCTCCGGTTTCATCAAAGCCTTTCACAATCGTGGGCTTGAATTGATCCTCCCACAACCATGGAAAAAATGGCTTGGAATCCGTAGGATCATTCCAATGCCATCCTTCAGATGAATAAGCATAATCCATAAATGAAAAAGCAAACATGAGAGTGGCAATTATCAGGCGTGAAAATATCATTTAGAGAGTCTAACTGCTTTTCAACAACGTCGTCAAAGCGATCTTATTTTGCTGTCCTTTGGAAAGAGGAGTATAACCAGAGCTGAGGCTATTCTATGTCCACGACTCCCACTTCGACTTACTCGGCGTCACCCTCTTCGAATCGTTTGCTTTGGCTTGTTGCCATCGGCTTTTTCATGGAGACGCTGGACGCGACGATTGTTAATACCGCGCTTCCCTCCATGGCAAAAAGCCTGAACACAAGTCCGTTCATGATGCAGGCAGTGGTGATTGCTTATGCTCTTACTATTGCTGTCTTAATTCCTGCTTCAGGCTGGATCGCGGATCGCTTTGGAACCCGTAAAGTTTTTTTCTCGGCTATCCTCATATTCACAATCGGTTCTTTGTGTTGCGCGGTCTCGCAGACCCTGACTCAGTTAGTGGTTTCACGAGTCCTGCAGGGAATCGGGGGCGCGATGATGATGCCCGTTGGTCGTCTTGCAGTGCTTCGCGCTTTTCCAGCGAATCAATTTTTACGAGCCATTAGCTTTGTAACGATACCGGCGTTGGTGGGCCCTTTGATTGGTCCCACTCTGGGCGGATATTTGGTTGAATACGCCTCCTGGCACTGGATATTTCTGATCAATATCCCAGTGGGAATTGTTGGTTGCATCGCCACCTATATCGACATGCCCGACATTCGTGGAGTGGAGACCCCAAAATTTGACGTGACCGGATTTATTCTGCTGTCACTGAGTATGGTGATGATTTCCCTAGCACTGGATGGAATGTCAGAGCTGGGACTTCCGCAGGCTGCAGTATTAATTTTAGTGGTGTTTGGTCTGGCGTCGTTAAGTGCTTACTGGTTGCACGCCCGCCGCGTACCCCGTCCTTTGTTTTCACTTTCGTTGTTTCAATCTTCCACCTATACGATTGGACTTTTGGGAAATTTGTTCGCTCGGATTGGTAGCAGCAGTATGCCCTTCCTGATTCCTCTGTTCCTGCAAATCAGCTTGCACTACTCGCCCTTTGAGGCCGGCATGACCATGATCCCAGTGGCACTGGCGGGAATCTACGCGAAAAAACTGGCAACTCCCCTGATCACTCGGTGGGGTTATCGCAATACACTGGTCTATAATACTTTATCGGTGGGAATCATGATGGCGAGTTTCGCAGTGATCACTGAAAACCAACCACAATGGTTGCGCATCGTCCAACTGCTGATTTTCGGAACAGTCAATTCACTGCAATTCACGGCGATGAATACTCTGACCTTAAAAGATCTGCAGCCGCGTTTAGCTTCCAGCGGGAACAGCCTTTTTTCAATGGTGCAAATGCTGGCGATGAGTTTCGGGGTTGCTGCCGCCGGAGCTTTGCTGGCCACTTTCGCCGCGCACTACCCTGGTGCTGAAGGAGGAGGCATGGCTTTGGGCGCCTTCCGTGCGGCCTTTATCTGCATGGGATTAATCACCTGCAGCTCGGCCTGGATCTTCTGGCAATTGCCTGCTGAAATGGTGGGTCGCCCCAAAGACACTGAAAAAGTCATGGTGGAATAACAAAACCCTCCGACGCTGCATTTCAGCGGCGCTTTTCAGATGAAAGTCCCAGGAGGATCTACAATAATCCTTGCTGAAATTAAACAGGGGATTTTCTATGGCATTTCGTTGGATCGGCAAATCACAAGACGGCAACACAGTTACGCTGAAAAAACTTATCGACTGCCCTGTGCAAACGCCCGAGTACGTTTCAGAAAACTGGTTGCACACCAATCAGGATCTGGTTCGCACCGCGATGGTGCTGGATGTGGAAACCACGGGACTAAATCAAAACGAAGATCAAGTGATCGAAATTGGTTTGCGCCAGTTTGATTTCAACAAAAACACCGGCGAAGTTTTGCGCTTGGGAAAATCCTACTCTGCACTTCAGGATCCAGGCCGTCCCCTATCCCCGGAAATCGTGGCCTTGACAGGTATTACGGATGAAGATCTGGCAGGGCAAAAAATTGATTGGAACCACGTTGATCAATTGATCTCGGAATCCTGCCTTGTAATTGCTCACAACGCCAAGTTTGACCGCCCGTTCATTGATCGCAAATCCAAAACCTCCAAAGAAAGAATCTGGGGCTGTTCATTCAAGCAAGTTGATTGGCACTCAAAAGGATTTAACAGTCCAAAGTTGGAATTGCTGAATATCTATCACGGTTTTTTCACAGATTCCCATCGCGCTTTGAACGATGTGGATGCTTTGCTGTATCTATTAAGCATTCCTGAAACTCAAAGTGAAAAACCCTACTTGATGGAGCTTACCACGAACGCCAAACGCATGATGACTCATATGATTGCCAGCTCGGCGCCATTTGAATCCAAAGAGCACTTGAAATCCCGTGGTTATGGTTGGGATAATACCAATCGTTTTTGGTCCAAAGTGATTTTCAAAGACGATGTAAAGAACGAAATCACGTGGCTTGAAGACGTCGTCTATAGCGGCCCCTTCAATGGAATCCAGCGTGATATTCCTTTGATGGATAACTTTAAGTAAACTTACTTTACCGAGATAATTTCGTACTCGCGAACCTGCTCGCCTTGTTCAACCAAGGCGACGTCACCTTCGTACAAATCTAAAAGCGCTTCGCCCAAGGGACTGCTGGGTGTGACGATTTGAATGCGTTTACCTTCAAAGTCTACATTCACGCCACCCCCATGGGTCATCATGAACAGCAAACTGTTTTTACCTTTGTGCTCGACTTCAATGAGTGCTGTGCCCGCGATCTTATCTTCAGGACCGAAGTCCTTAACCGCAACGTGCTTTAAAATAACCAATAATTCTTTGATTTCACTGATACGTTTGGCCTGACCGCGCGCCAGATAAGACGCTTCCAGACCGCGGGTGTCGTATTCATTCTCGGGCTTGCTTTCCTCGTGCGTGACCGCCTCGATAGTGGCCTTGGCAACTGCCGTCAAATTCGTCAGGTCTTTTTCAAGTTCGCCTCGAATATGTTCAATCAGTTTTTTCTTATCCACTTTGCAACTCCAATGCTACAATGACTCCTTTAGGGTGACTGATTTAAAGAAGGATTGCAATATGTCTGACTCGTTTCTTGCCATTGATTTTGGAACCAGCAACTCCCTCGTGGGAGCGTTTCATCAAGGTAAAGTGCACGGGGCCCTTCCTTTGGATCCTAAGTCCGCAGATCCCACACTGATGCGCACCCTGCTTTACTTTCCAACTCCCGATCTGTGTTACTACGGTGCTGAGGCTATTGAGCAATACATCGAACAAGACATGGAAGGACGTTTGTTTCGCTCTTTCAAATCCCATCTTCCCAATCAAAGCTACCTGGGCACAGTGATCGAAAACCGCATCGTGACTTTGGAAAACATGGTGGGGATATTTTTGTTAGAGCTTAAGAAGCGCGCTGAAAAACATTTGAATCACACAGTGACCAAAGCGGTCATCGGCCGTCCCGCACGCTATTCGATGGACCCCGTGGCTGACGGCTTTGCCCTGCACCGTATGGAAAAAGCCGCAAAGCTTGCTGGGTTTGAAGAAGTTCAATTCGTTCCGGAACCTTTGGCAGCGGCCTTTGATTACCGCAAGCAAATCACCAAGGAAAAAATCGTTCTGATTGGTGACTTTGGTGGTGGTACTTCGGATTTCACTTTAATCCGCCTGCGCGCGGAAGGTTTTGATAACAAAGACGTCTTGGCTATTGATGGTTGCCCTCTTGCGGGCGACGCCTTGGATTCCGTATTCATGAGTCATCGCTTAAGTGATCACTTCGGCGCAAAATCCCGTTATCGCCTGCCTATGAGCAGTAACGTTTTAACCATGCCTCCAGCGATTTCGCAAAAACTGAATCACCCCGCGCACATCGTGCATTTAAAAGAGCGCGACACTTACGAGTTTATCCGTGAAGTTAAAAAATGCTCCCTGACCGCGATGGACAAGGAAAGCATCGAGCGTTTGTTCATTCTATTGGAAGATCAGCAGATCTTCCCGTTCTTTGAAGCCATTGAAAAAACCAAGCGGGGCCTGTCAGCCGCGGATCACGCTGAATTCAGCTTCGACTACCCTGGCATTGAATTGTCAGAACAGTTCACCACCAAACAGTTTATCGACTGGGCGATGAACACACGGCAGAAGATTTTTGAAGGCTTGGATCGCTGCCTGGAATCAGCCCAAATCTCCCCTGAACAAGTCGACTTGGTTTGTCTCACGGGTGGAACAGCCAAAGTTCCTTTTATTCAGTCTGAACTGGAAAACCGCTTTGGCAAACCGAAGCTTCAAACCCAAGCTCACTTCCACTCCGTGCTTTCGGGCCTGGTGGAATCGGCAAGCTTTTGGGCAAACGGCCAAAAGGTCACTTAATTTTCAGCTCATATTCAACCTGTTAGCTTTCACTGGCTGTCATCTAAAACCATGACAGCTGTCTAACTTTTTCGTTTCTACTCCCCTTATTTTACAAATGGCACTGGCCCTTAAGTTGCTTTGTCTCATTGTACGGAACGTTACTCACTGTACTTCACTTCAATAATCTGCTCTGGGGAGGGCTCGATGATGAAAGCACTCATCTATATTAACGGTATCCACGCACTGCCAACTGGATTTAAAAAAGACAAAACCTTAAAAACTGAAATCGTCGAAAATCCTTACGATCTGCGCGAGCTGATGAAGCTTGATCCCGAGTCCGAAAAAATCATCGTCGCGTATTTGCCCTTTTTGGAGGTGCGCCATTACGAGCTTTACCGCCACCTGCAAAAAAACACGGCCAACTTAAAGATCTTTTTCATCGTGAGTGAATTATCCAGCACTATGCGCATCCGCCTAAAAGCCGACAATGATTTCGTTGTGATGTGGAAAACCGAGGAAGGTAACATCGTCAGAAATATTCACAAGTATTTGGATGGTAAAAATGTGGAGTCACGTCAGGATCGGCGCGAACACGCCACCTCGAAAGGCCTGGTCAGTCCGTCGAAACTGCCATTGGGCAATCAAAACAAAGGATTTCAACCAATTCTGGGTGGCAGCTTTGAAAATCTCTCGCCCCACGGCTCCTGTATGAAAATTCAGGCTCCTTTTTACGAACACAAGGACTTCGTGAATTTGACATATCAAAACAAAGAGGGCGACTTTGTCTCTTTGGAGGGTCAAGTGCGCTGGGCCAAATGGAATAAAGAAACCAACACCCAAGAGCTGGGCGTGCAATTCCTTTCCTCTGTCGTAGTTTAAATTTTAATTAATGTACGTTTTTAATGCGGGGAGCAGCAGATCGTTGGCACTGCTTCCCGCGTGTCTTTTCTTGCATGCCTTAAGGAAACGCAGTTTAATCTAATCCATGATTGAAGCATTAAAAGAACGATCCGAATTGATCACCTGGATTATCCTTCTGCTGTTGGCAGGTCTTTTTACCTACATCAACCTTCCCTTCCTACTGCCACTACTCCTTGCTGGCATTTTTGCGATGGGCCTCATTAACTTTGTAAATCGAATTTGCAATAAGTCCCGCGCACCGCGCTGGTTAACGATTGCGGGTCTTACCATCATCGGGGTGGCACTGGTATGGTTACCTTTGACACTGGCAACTTACCGCATCGGCGTCCACCTGGCTTCGCCTCAAGAATTTGCAGCGACTCCAGTCATGACTCAGTTAAAAAACCTGCAGACCTCCGGTTTGAACATTCTAAAACAAGCCACCCAGTGGACCGGATACGATCTGGTCACGCCGGCACAGGGAATGATTGCTTCTGTCTTTGGAAAAGTCGGTAGCTGGGCCCTGGAGTTTTCTTCAGCCCTGGTCACGCAACTTCCAGGCATTCTGTTTAATTTTTTTATTTTCGTTTTGTTTCTGTATGCGCTCTTACTTAAAGCGGCACCCATCAAAGAATTTGTCATTCGCTACAGCCTGGTCGACGACACTCTGACGGAAAACTTGATCAAAATCGCCAAGGAAGCCTGCGCAGTAACGTTGTTTTCCACGTTCGTAATCGGTGTGATTCAAGCCTTCTTAATCGGGATTGGTGGTTTGATCTTCGGCGAAGGCGACTTCTGGCTTGTGGTCACAGTGACTTTCGTCGTTTCGTTCATTCCGATCATTGGTGCCGCCCCTGTGGGCTTCTTGCTGGCTATTCTGGCCTTCATCGGCGATCGCATCGGTCCCGCGATCGGCATGGCCATCGTCGCAACCCTGGCTGGCACAATCGACAACATCCTAAAACCAATTTTGGCTGGCAATATGGGTGATCAAAAAATCAATCCTCTGGTCGGCTTTACATGCGTGATCGGTGCCGTCATCATGTTCGGCATCCCGGGATTGCTATTCGGCCCGGTCATCATGAACCTCGCCTACGGCGCAATCCCGTTGCTATTAAAGCACCTAAAACACAACGGCTCCTCCTTCTTCACTCACGACACCTAACAACCGAACCTGCTCACGCAGGTGCGCAAAAGGTACGGACACACTTTTGCCGCGACCGTTAGACTTTTCTTAGGAATGACTTGAAGAAGTCGTTTCCTTTGTCGTCGACGATGATGAAGGCTGGGAAATCTTTTACTTCGATTTTCCAGACGGATTCCATGCCCAGTTCTGGGAAATCCAGTACTTCCACTTTCGTGATACATTCTTTACCCAAACGCGCGGCAGGACCACCGATGGAGCCCAGGTAGAAGCCACCGTGCTTTTTACAAGCGTCAGTCACTTGCTGCGAGCGGTTGCCCTTACCTAGCATGATCATCGAACCACGCAGGCTTTGGAATGTATCCACATAAGGATCCATACGCTCTGACGTTGTTGGACCGAAAGAACCGGAAGCATAACCTTTTGGAGTTTTCGCAGGACCCGCGTAGTAAACCGCGAACTGCTTAAAGTAATCTGGCACACCTTCACCGCGATCAACTTTTTCTTTAAGCTTTGAGTGCGCAATATCGCGCGCCACAATCATCGGACCGTTTAACATCACGCGAGTTGCGACCTTCAAGGAAGAAAGAATTTTTAATGTCTCTTCAATCGGCTGATTCAAATCAATGCTGATCGCTTCCGCAGCTGTGTCTTGCAGATGATTTGGCAGATACTGCTCTGGGTGAAGTTCCAATTGCTCTAGGAAAATACCCTCGCGAGTGATTTTACCGCGGATGTTACGATCTGCGGAACAGCTCACGCCCACACCAATCGGACAGCTCGCACCGTGACGAGGCAGACGGATCACGCGCACATCATGCACGAAATATTTTCCGCCGAACTGCGCGCCGATACCGGATTCACGCGCCCACTTTTCAACTTGTTTTTCCATTTCAAGATCACGGAAGGCACGTCCGCCTTCAGAACCAGTTGTTGGTAAACCATCCAGGTAACCTGCAGAAGCATACTTAACAATTTTCAAAGTTTCTTCAGCCGAAGTTCCGCCCACACAAAATGCCAAATGGTACGGAGGACATGCGGCAGTCCCCAAAGACACCAAAACTTCCTTCACAAACTTCTCAAACCCTTCCGGATTCAAAACCGCTTTGGTTTTTTGATGCAAATAAGATTTATTGGCAGAACCACCGCCCTTAGCCAGGAACAAGAAATGATACTCGTCGCCTTTTTCAGAATAGATATCAATCTGTGCAGGTAAGTTGGTGCCAGTGTTTTTTTCTTCAAAAAAGGAAACAGGCGCCATTTGGGAAAAACGCAGGTTGCGTTTTTGGTAAGTATTATAGACCCCTTTGGACAAATACTCTTTGTCATCGAATCCAGTGAATACAGACTCCCCTTTTTTTCCGACAACAATGGCGGTTCCCGTGTCCTGGCAGGATGGGAACTCCATTTGTGCAGCGATAATGGCATTTTTCAAAAGATCCACCGCAACGAAGCGATCGTTCGCAGAAGATTCCGGATCCTGAAGGATGTTTTCCAGCTTTTGCAGATGGGCGGAGCGCAACAAGTGCGACACATCGCTCAATGCCTCCTGGGAAATCAATTCCAATGCTTCAGGTGCAACAACCAGAACCTCACGGTCACCGATTTTTTGAACGCTGACGTGATCTGAGGAAATCTTGCGATATTGAGTTGTATCTTTTTGCTTTTCATAGAGGGGAAAGTACTTAAATGACATGCAACTGAGAATAGCATAACCGCGCACTCCGGCAAGGTTTGATGCGTACGCGCGCAACCCCTCGGAGGGCTTTTTAAGGTGGGATTTTTTGGTGGGACTTCGAACGCCGCGAAAGCGGCAAATATGTGGGACCGGGGCTCTCTGCGTTCGAGAGGGGTCCAAGGACCTTCCGAGGGAGGAGAATCAAACTTGTTGTCTCCTTCTGATACCCAACTTATCAACCTGGACCTATAAGCACAAAACGATAATATTTGTCCTTCCCATAAGATTTGCTTATGGATGAAAAACACCCCTTTCGCGGTTTAATTGGCGCTCGCAGAGGGATAATTGCTCTACTGTCGATGTAAAATGTGCAGAATATATTCCAAATGTGAATAGAAGGCCGACTACCAATGTCGTGATGCGCTGAATTTATAGCCATCTGAGAGTGAAATTGACCAAATCCTAAAGATTGTGAAGCGAATAAGCGCACTCCCCCGATTGCAAATTCCTTTTTTATCGCTTACGTTCACCCCGCAAATAAAATTTTGGAGGCTTTCATGGCTTTGTTTCTAGTGGGACTGTGTCTTGCTGCGGTAATCATCCTTTACTTCAGCAACAATCCGTTGGGTCATTCGCGCAAGTTTATGATCCGTCGCTTTATCAACTGGTTCCCTCTGGGCATGTCTTATGCCTTCCTCTATATGGGACGTTACAACCTGAACGTTTCCAAAAATGCCCTGGGCGACATGATGACCAAAGAACAATTCGGTATCATCTTTGCCGCAGGTACAATCACTTACGGTCTTTCTTTCCTTATCAATGGTCCGATCGTCGATAAAATCGGCGGTAAAAAAGGAATCATCATTGCGACCCTGGGTTCCTCACTGATGAACTTACTAATGGGTGGCGCGACTTACCTTTATTTGATGGGTCGTTTGAAAACAAACATGGTTGTAGCATTCTCCATCCTGTTTGCGATGAATATGTTCTTCCAGTCTTACGGTGCAGTCTCCATCATCAAAGTAAAAGCTTATTGGTTCCACGTTCGTGAGCGCGGTGTTTTCGGCGCGATCTTTGGTACGTTGATTTCCTTCGGTGTGTACTTCGCATTCGACTGGGGTCAGGCAATCGTTGAGGCTTCCAAGCTTCACATCGAAGGCCAGATGACGGCTTTCCAAAAATTCATTCAGCACATCTTTGCGATCGACACGGGCATGACCAATGCCACTTGGTTGGTGTTCACAATCCCAGCATTCCTTTTGATCTGCTGGGCATTGATTGACATGATTCTATTGAAGGACTCTCCAAAAGAAGCCAACTTTGGTGATTTCGATACCGCGGACGCTTCTTCCGATGACGACGAAAATCTTAAGATCACGATGAAAGTGGTTCTTAAAAAAGTATTCTCCAGCCCGATCATGTACACGATCGCTTTGGTGGATTTCACTTCCGGCGTTCTTCGTAACGGCATCATGCAGTGGTATCTGGTTTTCGCCCACGAAATGAAAGGTGTGGACGAGAACTTCTATAACGCTTCTCAATTCTTCATCAAAAACTGGGGCTTGCTACTGTGCCTGACGGGCATCATCGGTGGCTTCATGGCGGGTATGCTTTCAGACCGCGTCTTCCAATCACGTCGTGGTCCTCCAGCAGCGATCAACAACGCGTTGATGATCGTGCTTTTGATCGTTATGTCCATCTTCCTGACGAAAGAACCAAACATCGTGGGTGGTGCTGCCGTATTGATCACTCTTGCAGTTATCGGGGTTCACTCCCTTATGTCTGGAACTGCTGCCGCTGACTTCGGTGGTAAGAAAATGACTGCCACAGCTTCTGGTATCGTGGATGGTTGCGTATACTTGGGTTCAGGTATTCAATCCCTTGCAATCGGTTACCTGTCAGTGAAAAGCTGGCACTACTGGCCGTTGTTCCTATTGCCATTCGCTTTCATGGGCTTGTTCCTTTCACTTCGTATGTGGAATGAACTTCCAGAAGCGACAAAAAAGTACATCCTGAAAAAAGAGCAGGAAGCTGCCAAAGAACAGGGCACGACCATCGGTGCTGGCGATCCAGCAACAAACTAAAAGCTTTAAAGGCTCACCTCTGGTGGGCCTTTTTTGTATCCTTACAATGTGATCAGGGCTGGTCTTGCCGTCGACAGGGGGTTTCGTGCGCAATAGTGGTAAGCGCGCGAAATTCATCTGCAGGAGGACGGTATGACGATTATCTGGGCCATGGATGCCTTTGAAGACAACAAAGAACTGAATCTTAAAATGGCCACCTATCTGACTCGCCTGCACGAACGCACCGGAGCCGATATCTTGCCCGTCTATCTGCTGCGAGAAAATGAAATCGTTCTGCCAAGCTACGAAGTACCGACTTGGGTCACAGATCACTCCAGAACAGCGGAGGCGTTGTTTAAAGAGGTGCTGGAGGACTATCACCTGCCTTTCCTGCTGGAACCCAAGGTCATTCCACACGCCTCCCAATCCCATGCCGGAGCTGCCGAGACCCTGACTCATTTTGCAGATCGCATCAAGGCCGAAATGATCGTGGTCGGAAATCACGGGCGTCAGGGATTTCAAAGATTTTTACTGGGAAGTTTCGCAGAAAGCCTGCTCATGGAGTCCGACGTGCCGGTGATGGTGGTGGGCGCGCATGCCACTGCCAAGCCGATCACAAATATTCTGTTTCCGACAGAGTTTGGAGATCACTCAAAAGAAAACTTTCGTCAGGTGCTAAATTTGGCAAAATCGCTGAATGCCGAAGTAACACTTTTCCACTGCATCGCCCGCCCTATTGAAAGTCTTTTTGAAATGGACACCCGTCCAAAGATTTATAATTTCAAAGGCAAGATGCTGACACTCGAACAAATCGTCGAGCAACAGATTGAACATCAATCACAACGTGCCCATCACTGGGTGACCTGGGCTCATAACGAGGGCGTCACGGCTCAGTATCAGATCGACAGCTCTTATAAGTCGGTGGATGAAGCAATCCTTGAGGCTGCTTCGCAGATGAATGCCGGATTGATTGTGATGGAGGCCCAGAGCGGGCCGATGAGTTCGGCGATTTTAGGAAGCTTCACGCGCAACGTGGTTCGTAAAGCCTCCTGCCCGGTCTATGTCATCACCAGACACTTTTATGACCGTCCCGAAGATCGCTTCATGGACACGCCAGCACCCTAGCTGACACGTCCAGATTGAGGGCGCATGCCCGCAGGCAGTTTTTTATAGGCATTGTTCAAATGCGTTTTCAAAGTCGCTTTGGAAATAAAAAGCTGCTCTGCGATTTGCTGATTGGTTTGCCCCTTCATTACCATCTGAATGATGCGAACTTCACTGGGAGTCAATCCGCGTCCGATCAGGAACTCGGCCTGTTTGTCAGTCTTATCCACATTTTCGGAAAGTGGATGAAGAATCGTTGTGATGTTGTCACCGTTCTTGACCATCATAACGTCAACGTAATGCCCATCGATGTGTTGATTCTTAAAAAGGTTCATACCTTCTTGTAGCGGCGAAATTTCTGCGACCTGTTTGCACATATCCGCGCAAACAGCGTTCTGACAAACAGAACCGACACGGTCACCGCATGTCGACTTGGACAAATCATTTTGCTCCAAGACTTCATTACCGCCATTTCGAACACAAACGCTCAGTTTAACATTTCCGCCCATGGAATTACCTCCCTGCAGAGCTTAGCCTATTATCCTACGAAAATTCAATTTGCCGAATGACCAGGATCATAGTTTAAAGATTTCAGCAAATGTGAGGCCTGACTGCATATGCTTAATGACTCAGCATGACGAAACAGGATGTTCTCACTGTGCACGTGACTTCATCGTACATCCTTTATTACAGAAAAGTAAGAAGGCACCTAACTTATTCCCATGGAAATTCGTGGAATTTTGTATAAGTTTTGATGTAATTATCCGTATAAAATTCGTAAAACGACCGTTTTTGGATGGTTTTATTGCGACCAAGTAATAAACAAAGAGCTTTTAGGGCTAGTTTCAGAATAAGACAATGGTTCAGAAAAATTTCTCATATGTACCCCTCCGCAAATCCTAGGTACTGCTAAATGATACTTAACCAACTAGTATTGAATATCAAACCAGTATGACCGAATATGAACCTGAGCTTAGTTAATAAACCTCAACAAGGAGGAAATCATGGGTGCAAGTCCAATCAGCCACAACAATCCGGACAAAAAGTATATGCTGAAAATTCCGGTGCAAAAACGTTCTAAAGAAACTGTGGCAAGCATCGTAGAATCCTGTGCGAGACTTTTAGTGCAGGAACCATATCACGCAATCACTACGGATAAGATTGCTGAGATGGCGGGAGTAAGTATCGGTTCCCTTTATCAATTCTTTGCCAACAAAGAAGCCATCGTCGCTGCTGTGATCGATGATCTTTTGCAAAAAGACTTGGTATATATTGAAGAGAATCTGGCAAAACTGACAACGACCGACCTGGATACTAAAATCCACGCGTTCATTGATATTGGTTTCGCTCGTTTCCACGACAACCGTCCTTTAAGAACAGCTCTTCAGGGTGTTCAGGGAATGTTGGATTACTGGGAAACTCGCCGCGTGTTCTTTGAGCACTACCAAAAAGCCGTCTTAGTGCATATGCCGCAAATTCCAGGACGCGATCGCGAGATGATTGCACTGTTCATCGTGAGCAGCTTCAATAACATCCTGCAGTTGAGCCTTTTGGGTCCACAGTCTCCGGAACGGGAAAACGAGATCAAAAAAGAAGTGTATACTTTGATCAGTCGTTATTTGAAAACTTAAAGCAAGAGAAAGTTCTTGCCCTTCCAAATCCTCCTCGTATGCTGAAAGGTATCGAGGGGGATTTTTTTGTTCAAGTTTGTGCTCCGATGGTCCGCCATCTCTATCGTCATTGGTCTGCTGGCCGGCACCGCATCTGCGGGCTTCCTCGCCGCCCTGGACTACGTGACCCGCACTCGAACAGAAAATCCCTGGCTCTTATTCCTGCTTCCTGTTGCTGGTATTTTGATTGCGTGGCTTTATCACCGTCATGGTAAGGGCACCGAAGCCGGTAACATTCTGATTCTGGATGAAATTCACAGCCCGAAACAAACTGTTCCTTTGCGAATGGCACCGTTGGTTTTGTTTGGGACGCTTACGACTCACTTGTTTGGTGGATCTGCAGGGCGCGAAGGCACCGCCGTGCAAATGGGTGCTTCATTGGCTGATCAACTGACTCGGGTGTTTAAATTTGATAGTGCCGAACGAAAACTTCTTCTGATGGCAGGGATCTCGGCAGGGTTTGCTTCAGTCTTTGGGACACCCATAGCGGGTGCGGTGTTTGGTCTTGAGGTCCTTACTCTTAGAAAAATTCGCTCGGCTGCTGTTCTCCCCTGCTTTGCTGCGGCGATCATCGCTGATCGCGTATGCACATTGTGGGGCATCCATCACACGGTTTATAAAATTTCTGAAGTGCCTGCGATGAGCATGATCAATGTCGGCTCTGCGATACTGGCGGGAGTAGCCTTCGGACTTTGTGCGCGATTCTTTACGAAAAGTCTGCACCATGTGATTCGTCTTTTTAAAAATGGTATTGCCAATCCGTTGGTGCGAACTTTTGTGGGTGGTATTCTGGTGGTTGTACTGGCTGCCCTGATGCAGACCGATCGCTATTTGGGCTTGGGCATTCCCGTGATCGTGGAAAGCTTTCAACAGCACGTGGCGCCCTATGACTTTGTCTTAAAAATATTATTCACAGCAGTCACTTTGGGGTCGGGCTTTAAAGGCGGCGAAGTAACACCGTTGTTTTTCATTGGCGCCACACTGGGAAATGCTCTTGCCTGGATATTGCCGTTGCCGCTTTCTCTGTTAAGCGGAATGGGATTTGTTGCGGTGTTTGCGGGCGCTGCTATGACTCCGCTGGCCTGTACAGTTATGGCGATCGAATTATTTGGAAATCAAGGCGCCGTGTTTTGTGCCGTCGCTTGCGTTGTCAGCTTTCTGTCTTCCGGCTCTAAAGGAATTTACCACTCACATCATACTGAGGTAGCAAAAAATGCTTAAAAAAATCAAAACACCTTTTACTGAACTTATGGGCATCGACTATCCGATTATCGCAGCACCAATGTTTTTGGTTAGTAACGCTGACATTGTTTCCCAGGCCAGTGAGGCTGGTGGTATCGGGACATTCCCGGCATTGAACTATCGTCCTTTGGAAAATTACGCAGCGGCCTTAAAGGAAATGCGCGAAAAAACCAAAAAGCCGATTGGTATTAACATCATCGTGAATAAATCCAACACGCGCCAAAACGAAGATCTTAAGGTCGCTTTGGATCACGGCGTGAATTTGTTTATCACTTCATTGGGTAATCCCAAAAAAGTAATTGAAGAAGCCCACAAAAATGGCGCCAAAGTTTTTTGTGACGTCACCAATCTGGAACACGCATTGAAGTGTCAGGATCTGGGAGCTGACGGTGTGATCGCTGTAGGGGCCGGAGCTGGTGGCCACGCAGGACCGATCTCTCCGTTAGTTTTAATTCCTTGGCTTAAAACTCGCCTGCAAATTCCAATTGTCGCGGCCGGAGGCATCTCTCACGGCTCGATGATCGCAGCCTGCCTTGCCTTGGGCGCTGACGGCGTTAGCGTCGGCACACGCTTCATCGCCAGCCGCGAAGCCAACGTCGACCAAGCCTATAAAGATGCTATCATTAAATCCACTCCTGAAGACATCGTCATGACCACGCGAGTTTCGGGCACACCTGCTGCTGTCATCAACACACCGTATGTGCAAAAATTAGGTACGGACTTACCTTGGGCGATGAAAGTTTTGAAGGATCACAAGTTGACCAAAAAGTATATGGTCCCGTTGATTCACTTGATGGGTATGAAGTCCCTGGAAGAAGCGGCGGTGAAACCGACATGGAAAACCGTTTGGACTGCGGGACAATCCGTGGGCTTGGTTGAAGAGATTCTAACGGTGCGTGAGATCTACGCAAAACTAATCTCCGAATACGAAGCCAGCGTGAAAAAATTAAACCAATTCGGCGTGGAGTAATCCACGCTCGATACGAAGAAAAAGCAAGTCGGTCTCTTGTTTAAAACCCCGAGGCCGAGCACTCGCAGACTCAATAAATCCAAAAAAACGCCCTCCCAATATCTTCCCACAGCCCTTTAAACCCGCATCACAAACAACGTCCGATTTTCGATTCGTAAAACGCCCTCCCCAATTCAGCAGATCGTGATCCCATTCATCTTGTATTTAAAATCAATCGCGGCACGGTTAAAGGCGGTCTGCGTGGTGCGCGAAGTTTTTCCGTGTTGAACTCGCTACTTAAGAAGTATTCGTTTAAGTTTTTCGTGAAGGTGGAGCAGTTTTCCATTCAGCATGATCACATTCATCTGCTGATTCGGGGTGGAAAAAGATCGAACTTGCAAAGTTTCTTTAAGGTGTTGGCGGGGCAGTTTGTGCAGAGGTTGACCGATACCTTCGATAAGCGGCATGAGGGGCAGAAAATTTGGAAGTATCGGCCGTTTACTCGGGTTATTAAGGGGTATCGTCCTTATCTGACGGTGCGGAATTATATTCAATTAAATGAATGTGAGATGCTGGGACGGCCTTATTCGAAAACACGGCTTCGTGGACTAAGTAAGGAACAGTTGCGGGAGCTTTGGGAGTGAACTAGGCGGCTAGTTTAAAAAGAACGTCGGCAGCAACACCTACCAAAGTGCCGAGGACGCCGCCGTGAACTAGGATGCGCAAGGCGATAGGGAAGCTTTGAACTCGGGCATAAGCGTGGATCATGGTTGGCACCATTCCTCCGAAGCCGACGATAAAGCCTTTAAGCCACGGTTGCAGACCCCAAGAGATAAACGGAATCACCAGTCCAAGTAAAATCCAGGTCGCAAAAACTGAGCCGATGGAATAACGATAAACTGGTGGTTTGGTTTTCGCGTCCTTAAGCATGGGGAGGATATCCAAAAGTCCCGCGACAAGACCGATACCCAAAGCAATTAGAATTTGAACTACCATGGGCCTCCCCTCCTGTAACGTTTACGCTTTTAAAGAACGATTTCTTACCGACAGAGTCAGCTCGTAAGTCATGACGGGTTCGTCGCTTTTGCTTGGTACAATTGCGTATCCCTTCATTTTTCTTTCGATGCGGGCCGGGTTGGTTTTTGCCTCGTTGATCAAGGCCACCACAGACTCCACTTCGTCACAGATGAAGTGCACATCACCGTCGGCACGTTTTCCGTATTGCGCGGTGAAGTCTTTGAAAATGAAATCAATCTTTTGCTTGCTCTCGGCAATAATTTGCACGGCTGGTGCTGCGATGGAAAGTTCTGCGCCAACACCCAAGGCACCGAAGTACATCGAGTTTAAGTGATTCTTTGTGCGATAGCCCAATGGGATTTTGATCACAAACTTTTTGTCTGTCATCTCGACCACTTTCGGGCCGATGAAAACCAATAGAGGGATTTTAAGAAGACCGTAGACCGCCAGGAACGCATTGAATTTGAAAATTTTTGTATTCATGCCCTTTATCTTAAGACTCGAGCCCAGAGAAGGGCCAGCACTTTCAACTGACTCCCGACTATTTTGACAATTTACCGCTACGGGTGTTCAATATACTTAGACGGACAGCCTCTTTGAATAAGTCACTGATCCCAAGTTCTCATTCCCTCTGAACTGCTTATTCTAAACCGGCTGATCCCATAGACCCCCGATTCAAGTTCAACAAAGGAAGAACTTTTGCAACCGGGGGTTTCCTATTTCTACAGTTCAATTCCCAGAAAAAAAGATGCGATCAAGCAGATGAACACCGCAAAGGCCATCACGGCCAGAATGTAGTCTTTTTGCTTTATAAACAGAACACCGGTCAGGAATACGCGAATGATCGGCAAGGATACCAGCACTGCCAAGCCCGCATAGCCTATGATCAACGGCTGATCGTGAGTGATTACCGCCCAATTCACGGTTTCATACAGTGATTTGGATTCATAGCGAGAGAAACTTGAAAGTGTGTCGCCGTTTTTAATCCAGCCCCACAACCAACCAATGGTCATCAGCATTCCGGCTACGTAAACCCCGCTGCGAAGCATTTTGCTGATTCTTAGTTCCAAATCATGAAGGACTTGATCCTGCTGCGATTGCGCCTGCATTACTTCAATCCTTTCATGATCATTTGCACAGAAACGATCGACAAGACGACCACGAAAATTTTGCGAATGATTGCCGCTGGCATTCTGACCATGGCTTTAGCACCGGCCATAGATCCAATAATAATACCTACAGCAACAGGTGCTGCGATCTCAGGCCGCACATCGCCTTTCAACAGAAAAGCCCCGGCACTGGCTGCGGCTGTTACACCAATCATAAAATTTGAAGTGGCCGAGGAAACCTTGATTGGCAATTTCATTGCCCCGTCCATCGCCAGAACCTTAAAAATGCCACTGCCGATTCCAAGTAGCGCAGACAGTACACCCGCTCCAAACATCGCGAACAAACCCAATGGAACTTTTTCGACCTTATAGGTCTTCCATTGATCGCCTTCAGGAAATCCACCGTGTAATTTTAGTTTATCTGCCCAGGGATGATTAGTTCCGGAATAATGCTCGTGACGCTTTCTTAGCATCATCAATGCAGAGAATAGCAGAAATGTTCCGAACAGCAAAAATAGAAACTGCGCTTTAACATAAGAGGAAATCAGAAACCCAACGATGGCTCCACTGACCGTTCCGATTTCCAAAAAAACGGCCAGACGTAAATTCGTCAATGAATCCTTCAGGTAGCTGGCTGCGGCTCCGGATGATGTTGCGACAATTGAAATTAAACTGGCAGCAATCGCATAGCGAATATCGATGTGATAAACGAGAGTAAGAACAGGTACTATGATGATACCTCCTCCCAATCCCAGCAGGGCCCCTAAGAACCCGGCGCCGATTGCTGTTACAAGAAGAAGTATCTCATGCATAAAAATCCTAGAACTTTATTTTGGAGCACATTCGGACAAACGAACCAGGCGCGCCCCGAAGTAAGTGCCGCGTTTTTTCAGCTCCCACGGAGGGTATGGCAGATACACTGCCTCTGCACATTGTCCTTTTTGAACGATCGCCCACTGGCGATCTTCAGAAGTGGCTGCGAACATTTCACCAGTTTTAGTGTCTTTGATGCTGATGGCGAATGAAAAGACTTTTTCATTCAGCTCGCCACCGGATCGGGCAATCAATGCCACTGGAAGCTCAACGCGTTCAACGTTAACTACTTCACCGATAACGGTTTTGGAAAAGATCACGCTCCAATTTGCAAGCACGATCCATGCAATTCCAAGAAGAAGAACCAGAGCCAATATCGTTTTTAAAATTCTGCCTACTGCTGCCATATGAATGAATTATCGGTTCTTTTTAAACAAGGTCAACAAAAAGGACCGTGCCGAGCTGCACAGAATTAGTTTGAAACTTTCTTGCGACCGGCTTTGACCTCGGAGTGCCTTTTCTTGGTGTCGAGACGTTTACGCACAGAGCTGCGCGAAGGTTTAGTCGCAATACGTTTTTTGGGAACAAACAGAGCTTTTTGCACCAGCGCCTGCAATTTTTTAAGACAGGCGGAACGGTTTTGATCCTGATCACGAAACTCTTCACTGCGAATAAGAATGTCGCCGTCATCCGTTAATTGCGTTGCAAGCTTTGCCAGCAACCGCTCTTTTAAATTTTCAGGTAACATCTGGGTGTCACGCAAATTCCATCGCAAAATCGCCGCCGAATTGGTGCGATTCACATTCTGACCACCCGGCCCGCGGGAGCGGGCATAGGTAAAATCAAATTCATGATAAAACTGCGTAACATCAATAATCATTTGGCGGATTCTTCTTTCACGGTAAAATCAGCCTTACCGTCATGGATCTTTTCACCATTAAGGAACACCTCGAATTGCACCGGTGATGTCGGGCAAACCATCGCCGTGACTCCACAGTACTTCGTCATCGACAAGGTGACGGCCTTGATAGCTTGCTCGGGCTTAATGTTGGAACCTTTGATGAAATATTGAGCACGAACCAGCGTAAAAATAGCGGGATGAGTGTCGGTGGTTTCAGTTTGTGCATCTACATCACAGGATTGCAGATCCAGACGCATTTTCTGCAGAATGGAAACCACGTCCATCCCAGAACAGGCACAGATCGAAGCCAACAAAACTTCTTTGGGAGTCGGGCCCAGATTCTTGCCTCCGGCCTCTGCCTTGGCATCCATCATGAATTTCAAGCCACGTGACTCGGCCTCGAATCCCAGACCACCGGACCAACGTGTTTTCGTTTCGATTTGGCTCATAATTGCCTCCCTGCGCAAAGTGTAGACCGAATAACACACGAAGTAAACCCTCGGAGAATTTGCGTTATTTCAATATGGGCAGTAAACTTATAGGCTTAGGAGTATTTATGACTGCATTGATTGCTACAGCCCTCGTTGGAATTATCGCCGGTGGCGTTTTGGGTTGGGCCTTGCACAAATTGAATGTCGCACGCACCCTTCGACTGGCTCGTGAAGAAGCCCAGGAAATCGTTGATGAAGCGAAGGAAGCGATCGAGCTGAAAGAGCTTGAGCAAAAAGAGCGCATTCAAGAAATCGAAATGGAAATGTGGACCAAAGTGGAACCTGACATGCTCAAGTCCGAAGGTCGCATTGAAGATTTGCAAGAGGTCGCAAACGAAAAGAAAGCCAAAGCTGATTCCATCGTTCAGGAAGAAAAAAAGAAACTTCAGGAACGTGAAACTGACGTCAAAGCCCAGGAACAGGTTTTGAAAGGTCAGGAAGCTGAACTTGGTAAAATCAAAGATCAGCAAAAAGTTTTGAATGGTGAGTTCGTACAAAAACTCACAGCAAAACTGGGAACTTCGGCGGAAGATTTCAAAACTGAATTGAAAATCAAAATGGAAGAGGAAGCCACACGCCGTGCGGCTCGCCTGGCCCAGGAACACGAAGAAGACGTTAAAGAGCATGCCGAAACCAGAGCTAAGAAAATTCTGGCACTGGTTATTGATCGCTTTGCCCGTCCTTACTGCGCTGAGCGTGGAATTGGTGCTGTGAATTTCCCGGATGCGCATGCTCGCAAACTGTTTGTGGATGCGGCCGGAGCTAATATCAAAGCGGTTCAGGACAGCTGTGGTTGCGATATCATCGTGGAAGAGGGCATGGAAATGGTCGGCGTTGCCGGCTTCGATCCTGTTCGCCGCGAATTGACTCGCAGAACTCTGGAAAGAATTTTCAAAGAAAAGAAAAGCATTACCCCTGACTTCATCAAGAAAATTGCTGAAAACCAGAAGAAAGAGCTTTTCAAAAACATCAAACACGATGGCGATGCATTGGCGAAAGAGCTTAAGCTTGAAGGTCTGAATGCCGAAGTTCGCCAGATGATGGGATCTTTGCGCTATCGCTATTCGTTCACTCAGAATCAGTACTTCCACTGCGGTGAGGTTGGCTGGCTTGCGGGCCTTATGGCAGCAGAGCTTGGGATTGATATCAAAAAAGCACGCCGCGTGGGCATGCTTCACGATATCGGTAAATCCATGGACCACGTGCAAGAAGGTGGACATGCCGTGATTGGCGCTGACTTTATCGCCGCTCGTGGCGAGGCACCAGACATCGTTCATGCGGTTAAAGCCCATCACTTTGACGAACAACCCTCCACGGATCATGCATTCCTGGTCATCGCTGCCGATGCAGTTTCAGGGGCTCGCCCTGGTGCACGTCGCTCGACGATTGAGTCTTACAATCAGAAAGTTTCTGAATTACAAGACATCGCTCGCAGCTTCCCCGGCGTTACAGACTGCTTTGTCCTAAGTGGTGGTCGCGAGTGTCGCGTTCTTGTGAACGGCAAAAAAATCGACGATATGCACGCTTTGGATTTGTCTAAAAAAATCGCAGCACGTATCGAAGAAGAGTGTAACTACCCAGGACAAATCAAAGTTGTTGTTGTTCGTGAGACTGTCGTTTCCGAACAAACACGCAAAGAACTTGCGTAATAACTCGGCATTTCATTCACATTCTCTCAGCCTTTAGGCTGTCGCAATCAGAGCTCTTTCTGTATTTCGACAGCCTTTTTATTAAGATCCCGTCAGACACCCACTTTTAGAAGATTCTCGGTTTTACATCGGTTCAAATGGGGAAAGTAAGATTTAGACAGGGAGATATCTATGGTGCTAGATACCACGTCCTCAACCTCATTAGAAAAGCAACGGATACCTCGTGTGCTGGTTATCGATGACAGCTTGGATTCTGTGAAATTGATGTCACACATTTTGGATCACTATAAATGCGACGTCACGATGGCGTTTGACGGGCAAGACGCGATTCCACTCCTTGCAAGCAAACCCTACGACCTTGTGGTGCTGGATTGGCAGATGCCACAAATGGGCGGCCGCGACACACTTTTGCTAATGGACCGCCTATTGACAGAAAAGAAAGTCAATAAGATCAAGAAAACCATTCCGGTGGTGATTTACACAGGTCATAGTGAAGAAGAACTGGATTTACCTTTGGTTAGAAACTTTTCGTATTTAGGGTTTATCAACAAGCGTCAGGCTTTTAGCTCTATGATGCGCTCATTCAACTTCATACTCCGATCCATTTAAACTGACATAAATCCAACAATCAGAACTCGATTTAGCCTTTAAATCGAGTTCTTTATTTGTTAAATTGTTTTTCTATGAATCCTGATCCCTTACCCATGACCCTGATTATTTGCACTTCAACTTTCCAACTGGGAGGTTTGAATGGCTGAGCTGATTGTTGTCCTTCTTTGTCTCTTTGTGAATATGCTCCTTTCCGGAGCTGAAATGGCTTTTGTGACTGTACGCAAAGTGCAGCTGCAAAAAATCGCCAGCAAAGACAGTCGTGCGCGAATCCTTCTAAAACTTAAAGCCAATCCCGAGCGCACACTTTCCGTCATTCAAATTGGTATCACCGTGGTCGGCGCCATTGCTGCAGCCGTGGGTGGTGCTGGTGCGGAAGAAGCTCTCTCCCCGCTTTACATCGACTTGTTCAAAGTTTCCCCGAACACAGCCGATGCGATCGCGATTGCCTCTGTAGTTTTGCCACTAACTTACCTAAGTGTTGTAGTTGGCGAACTGGTTCCAAAAACATTGGCGCTAAGAAACTCGCTGAGCATCGCATTGTGGAGTGCCCGAGGACTGGCGATCAGCGAAAAGTTTTTATCCCTGTTTGTGTACATTCTGGAAAAATCCACTCACCTGATCCTGAAAGTATTTGGCCATCACCAAACCCACGGAGCCACCGATCACGAAATTGAGATCGAGGATCTTCCCCACCATACCAAACAGTATGTCATGAATCTAGTCAGTGCGGATAAGATGCTGGCCCGGGATATTATGGTTCCCTGGGAAGAGGTGGTCTTCGTTAGAAAAGACGATGCGATTGAAGACGTAGAAACGATCATCGTCAATTCCGGTCATACGCGCATCCCCGTAATGCACGACGGGGAAATTGTCGGCTTGATCAATTCAAAAGAGTTTTTCACGGCACGTAAATACAAAAATCTGGATTGGCAGACGCTGATTCGCCCTGTTTTGAAGTTCAAGGCCTTTGAGCCGTTATTTAGAATTCTTATGCAGATGCAGACACAAAAGTCCCATATGGCCATCATCTATGAACGCGCCAACATCGTCGGACTGGTCACTATGGAAAACATCTTTGAAGAGATTATTGGCGACATCTTCGACGAAGACGATGATGGTTTCGTGAAGAAACTTTTGGCATCAAAATCCCGCCGCCGTCCCAATTAGAGTAGATCTGGAATCATTGTTGCAATTTTGAACAATGATTCCCGCATCCGTCCTCTGAAAAATTACTCTCCGCAAACTTCCATTACGCTGCCATCAAGAGAAACTCCGATAGTTTTAACTGTTACCCAGTTATAGATCATAACGTTATTCAAACGATCATAAGCAGCTTGCTTTACTTGAAGATCTACGATGTAGGACTTGCCCTCTGGTAAGCATGGATATCCATTCGACTCAACAACCTTAATCACAGTTCTTGTGTCTTCGTTTTTAAGTTTTTTCGCAATGTCTTCCACTTTTGAACCCGCTGCAAATGCGGAAGTGGTCATTGTAAGGACAGCTGCAAGTGTGACGATAGATTTCATGGATTTCTCCTGTGTTATTGTTTTAATATTTGTGTTCATTTCAAACACCTGCACGTCTACCCGTTGTACTCTGACGAAACAAGATACTAACCTGAAATCCGCAATATTACTGTATTCAAAAATAGAATACAGTAATATTTTCCAGCACTTGCATGGGGGATTTACAACCGGGTGAATTCTGTGGTGTATTCCAGTCATATTTTTATGTAAGGCTTAGAATACAAATGACCAACAAACCTTCCCTATTGGACTATATTGATTACCGCCTGTTTCTGCAGGCTTGGTATGCCTATAATAAAGCGACCAAAAAGGGTTTTTCTTACGGTTCATGGACCCAGCAGTGTGGTTTTAAAAGCCGTAGCTTCATCCGCCTAGTTATGTTGGGACAAAGAAATCTTGGCGAAGAATCCATCCCACAGGTAGCGCAATCCCTAAGACTGAATGCCGCCGAATCTGAATATTTTAAGCATCTTGTACTGTACGCCCATGCAGATTCAATTCAACGGAAAGAGTTTCATTTTGCCAAAATCATAAATCTGAACAAAGGGCAGGTCGGCAGCGAGCTGCGAGATATTTATAAATTCCTATCCAACCCCAAAACACCCCGGGTTCAATTGCTGTTAAGCCTGGACTCTGTAATCTGCACCCTCAGCTATATCGCTGAAACCATGCAAATCAGCCAGGGCGAGGCACTTGAAATTCTGGAAAACATTGAAGCCTGCGGCCTAGCGACTTTTGATGAAACCACCGACAGCTGGAAGAGCAGCATTTCGGATCTAAAAATCCCCACACAGATTGGCAATGCAGCCATTCGCTCTTTTCACTTGAAAAGTCTGAAGGAGGCGGAAGAAGCCCTTCCCCTTCCTCTGACAGAAAGATCGTTCAACGCTCTGTTGATGACTTTAAACGAAGAAGAATTCAAAGAACTGAAAGTCGACCTTGATCAATTTCAGAACTTTTTGTCGAAAAAGTATAAGTCGCAGAACCTTCAGGAATCGCGCATTTACCAAATAAATTTAAATCTTATTCCGTCATCTGGAAAATTGAACTCTAAAAAACTTAAAGAGCCTGCGGTTCAATCAAATCAGAAACCAAACGCACTGGAGATTCCCGTATGAAATCAATTGCTACTCTATTGCTTGCGAGCACCCTCTTCATTTCCTTCGCCCACGCCAATACCGTTCGCATCGGCGATGGTGGGGAAACACAAACCGGCACACTTGCCAGCGAAGCCCAGTTGATTTCAGCTCTTGGCAACATCAAGACAGATGCCCAACTACTTTTGAACTCATGGCTAGCGAATGAGAATATCAAAATTCTGACCCCAGCCCAAAAAATCGAGCTGGTTAATGTCATCCGAACAACTCCTTTGGAGATTTTAACGAAAGATGCCTGCCACGACGGCATTGACAGAAAGGATGCCGTTGCATATTCCTCCCCAAAAAAACGAATTTGCGTCAGCATCCAGCAACTTAGATCAAAACTAAATACAGATAACTACCGAATCCAAACACTGGCTTTAATGATTCACGAGTATTCTCATCTGATTGGCTTTGACGAACGTCAGGCGGAAAACCTGCAGCAATTGACTTTGCAATATATCGGCATTTTGGGCTACCCCGTGGCATTGATGGGCGGAGATGTTGATGACTTTACTCTGTTGGATCCCTACTCGATCTTTGCAGAAGCCTGGACGAATAAAGACAGACTTGCTGGCGAAGTTAAAATCTATATTACCGAACTTCGATACAAAATCGAGCAATATGCCCCCTACAGTCAGGGCAACTACCCGGCTTTGCCCAAGACAATGGACTACGCTCCGGACATTCTTATTCGCCTGAACTACCTTGAGCAAGCGAGCAAAGCATACTGGCAAAAGTATCCCAGCAAGGAAATTCGCAAGAAGCTGGAAGAACTTACCGGTGGCACACAATATCGGGAATTGGACCTGATATTCTTTAATAACATGTCTGTAAACCCTTCTTTCCAGAACTTCATTCGTCAGGACCTGCCGGTTCCAGTTTTGGATCGTCAAACTCCAGAGAGTGATTTCCGCAATTTGATTTTGCAGATAGATTTGCTGAAAAGAACTATGGAGCAACAAATTCTGTCTGTGCTTAAACCGCGCTAGAATTCCAGATTGTCGACGGAAATTGGAAGACCATAAACCCGCTCCTCCAATTTCCCCTCGTGACTTACTTCGCCAAATACTTCGATCTTGCCATTCATCGTGACCATGACATCCTTTTGAAATTCAATTCCCCCACATAACATCGGACAGTCCGTAGCCACATAAGTATATTGATGTTGTGACGCCCTCCGGATCGCCATCCAATCTCCTTCACCCAAAGACCTTAGCTCTGCACCGTTGATACTGCATAAATACTCTCCGCCCGTCAGAACCGCGTCGCGTAGGGACACACGGATTTCTTTGATTCTTAGATCCCTGTTATGATCAGACCACAAAAAGCTTAAATTACCCAAATTGATGTATTTGGCTTTTACATCATTGTCCTCCTGGTTTTCTTTCCAGGCTTTGCAGCTTTTCGATGTTGAGGGCACCGCCCAGACATTAGTATTCGCCGTGATCTGCAGTTCCGCCATCGCCCCGCTTGCAAAGAAAAACAATCCCCCAATTACGGCAATCCATCTGTGTTGACTCAAGGTAACCTCCGACAAAGGTAATATCGTAATGAGCTTTTCAATTTCACTCCAGTGGACTTGCCAAGAATCATTTTTTGAAGTTTTTCCCCTGCCAAATACCCACCCAGAGCGAATAAAACGGCGAACTGCAGGTCAATCTGGAACTATCTTTTTTGTAACGGCAGTTAGTGGTGCCCGCTGGTCACCACCCCCTTTCTTTGCAAGAAAGACTTTGATACATAGTGACTCATCAACAAGTTACTTAAAAACTCAAGGAGTCTTAAATGAAAAAGTTCGTTATGTTCGCAATCGTATTGGCTACAGCTGTTACTTCAAATGCGGCGCCTTTGGCGCCAACTAACAGCCAAATTTATCCGGAACGTGTAGATCAGGCGATTCGTCTGACTCAATCACGCACGGAAGGTGTGCTTAGAAAAGTTACTATTGTCACTACAGACAACGGCATGAGCACTGACGTAAGTCCACGCCACTCTATTTATTTAACATACAACAGCTTCGCAGAAATGGGCAACTTGAGCGCTGCCTACTTAATCACTGATGAAGCTTTGTCTGATGTTCAGGCAAAACGCATTGAAGCAGGGATCTACGAAGTAAGCTACATGGCTTACAGAGAAGAAAAAGGCATGGTTATGGTAACAAAAACAATCAACGCAATCGAAGCTTTTATCGCTGATAAAGATCAAAGAGAAGCTTGCGGCATCGACTTCTGCGATGGTGATATCAAAGCCTCCATCGACGTAAAAGAAACTTCCAAAAAAGTAAACTTCTAACAGATCACCTAAGGTGCTGACACACCTTTGGTACCGAGAACGCGGTAAAAACGCAAAAACCCCAGCTCATCACTGGGGTTTTTGCGTTTTAAAATATCTTTTATCGGGAATGACACACCTTCGCTACCAAGTGTGTCTTCACCTCCGGCGCGACCTTTAGCGGATTACTTTGTTGGCGTGGTATTGTTCTTCAGTGAACTCGTCTACCAGGATCGCATCGTAGCGTACAGCATCGGCTTCTTTCATCAGGCCGGCTTCTTCTGCGTTGATCACGTTTTTCGCCAAAGCATCGTCGATCAGCATGTGTGCTTTCTTCTTAGGAAGAACGCCGTCACGGATCGCTTTTTTGATTTTCTTCTCGGCAGCTTCTGCTCTCAAAGAAACTGTGAATGCATAATCCAAACGACCGATTGCTTGATCGCGCTCTTTCGGAAGGTAGATACCGTCTGTCAAACGATCACGGATACCGCCCTCTTTCATCATCTCAGCAGCGATGGCATGAGTCCACCCGTCAGAAGCCTGGGAACCGATGGAATTGATACGAGACCAAGCACCGATCCAGCCTTTGAAGAACCAACGCATACCTGGGATCTTCAAGTTATCGAAGATACCATCGAAACCTTTTTGGATTTCAACCATGCACATTTTCAAATTGTAGTGCGCAAACGCCAGGTCTTCTTCACGACGACCTTCTGCTTCGAAACGGCGAAGGATCGCAGTTGCGATATACATGTGAGCCAGGATATCTGCGAAACGACCCGTGATTTTCTCTTTCATTTTCAATGAACCACCCAATACACCCATCGCTACGTCAGATAGCAATGCGAAGGTAGCAGATGTCCATGACATACGACGGAAGTAGATCTTCATTTGTGGATGGCAATCCGGAGTGGAAGCCAGGTAACCACGAGAGCATGACAACAAAATCGCACGGCAAGTGTTACGGATGATGTGACCGATATGACCGAAGAATGCACGGTCGAAACCTTTCAGATCATTTGCTTCGTAAGCTTTCACTTCAGCATATGCAAACGGATGCGCACGAAGAGCACCTTGACCGAATACGATCAACGTACGAGTCATGATGTTTGCACCCTCAACCGTAATACCGATTGGAGTTGCGATATAGATCTCTGCCAAAACGTTACGAGGCCCCATAGAGATACCCGCACCGCCCATGATGTCCATCGCATCGATGATCACTTTACGACCCATTTCAGTCGTATAGTATTTTTGCATCGCTGTGATAACGCCTGGTTTGATACCTTTATCAAGTGCACCCAGACAATATTTTCTCATGGCTTCAAGTGTATAAGCCGCAGCACCAATACGTGCCAAAGGCTCTTCAACACCTTCGAATTTACCGATAGAAACACCGAACTGACGACGAACTACTGCATGAGCAGAAGTTACGCGGGCCGCTAGTTTCGTACCACCTGTTGCTTGAGCTGGAAGAGAGATACCACGGCCTGCAGCCAAGCACTCCATCAACATCATCCAACCTTTACCAGCGTTGGCAAGACCACCCACGATAGCGTCTTCAGCGTCCACCACCACGTCTTTACCGTGTGTAGGACAGTTGTAGAACGGAGTATTTAGTGGATCATGACGTTTACCAAGAACCACGCCTGGCGTGTTAGAAGGAATCAAGGCACAAGTGATACCCAGGTCCTCGCCTTTACCCAAAAGATTTTCAGGGTCACGCAAACGGAACGCAAGACCGATCACTGAAGAGATCGCAGCCAAAGTGATCCAACGTTTATTCCAGTTCAATTTGATTTTGATTTTACCGTCAGTGTCTTTGAAAAGGACACCCGCAGAAACGATCGCACCCGCATCAGAACCCGCATTTGGCTCTGTCAAACCGAAGCAAGGGATTTCCTTACCTTCAGCCAAACGAGGCAACCAATGATTCTTCTGAGCATCAGTACCGTAGTGAGCCAGCAACTCTGCAGGACCCAAAGAGTTCGGAACCATCACCTGAATCGCAACCGCGATCGAGCGAGAGGAAAGTTTCATGATTACTTCAGAGTGGCAAAGTGCCGAGAACCCCAGACCGCCGTACTCTTTAGGAACGATCATGCCTAAGAATTTTTCTTTCTTGATGAAGTCCCAGATTGGTTGAGGAATGTCTTTAGTTTTATAGATCTCCCAGTGGTCGATCATTTTACAAAGTTGTTCAACCGGGCCGTTCATGAATGCTTTTTCTTCAGCAGTCAAATCCGGATAAGGTTCGTTCATCAAGTTTTGGAAGTTTGGTTTACCAGAGAAAAGGTCTTTTTCAACCCACACCACACCCGCATCCAGTGCGGCTTTTTCGGTATCAGAAATTTTCGGCAGGAACTGGAACTTCTTAAAGATCGCAAACACACCCGAAGTGATAAGAGCCGTACGGATTGGCGGAACGTTAAAGATCACTGCCACAACAGCGAACACGATCCAAAGCCACATCGGAGCCGCAAAGCCCACCATGATAGCTGCCAAAACGATCGTCCACACGATCAAAGGACTTCCAAAGAAGCCAACAAACAAAAGCGCCACAATCGAGCCCAAAACCCAAGCCCACGTGCAACACTCTAAGAAATACCCATACAACCCGTTGATTGAATCCACGATGATTCTCCTTATTATTGCTTACCCCATTAATTACACTCCTAAATCCGAGGGCACGCAAGAGAACTCCGAATAATTCCTAACAAATACGAGGGCTTAAGTACTGTCAAAACCAGAGCCCCAACTCTACATCCAACAATCCCTCACAGAAAAAAGGTAGGCAAAATATGACCGACACCCCTCTCCGTCCCCATTCCCGGGGCAAGGGGGCCTCGCCCCCAAAGCCGCGCCAACAGCGGCGCTAAGTCGTCAAAGGCGACAGCCAGCCAGAACCCCGCGGCGCCCGAAGGGCCAGCCAAAAAACAGGTAAACACGAGGGCTGATCAAAAAGGTCCAGATGCAAGGCGGAGGGGGCCGCCCGCAGCGCAGGCGTACTTAATGTACGTCGGAGCGAGGACGGCCCCCTCCAACGCAGTCAGATGGGCCTTTTTCATCAGCCCTCAAGGCAAAAAAAAAGCCAACCTTCCGGTTGGCTTTTTCCATCTCAACTAAGAGAAACTAATTACTTAGTTTCGCCAGCTGGAGCTGCTGCTGGAGCAGTAGCGTCTGCTGCTGGAGTAGCAGTAGCATCAGCTGCTGGAGCTGCTGTACCTTCAGCTGGAGTAGCTGCAGTCTCAGTAGTAGTTGTAGTTTCAGTAGTTGTAGTTTCTGCTGGTTGGTTTTTAGAGCAAGTGAAACCAGTTGTGAAAGAAAGTGCTAGCAAAGCTGCGATAACGATAGCTTTCATTGTTGTGTCCCTTCGTAAATAAATTCCAGACTAACCGCCATTGGTCGGTCTGAGTTTTTTGTTAATCTCGACTAAGGGCTAAGTTATACAAAACTATTATGTCTTAGCAACGAAATTTTAAAAATTATTTCTGGCAGTGGCCGCACCAAAAAGTATTTCGACCACCCATCACTTTGGATTTTATCTGTTGCTTGCATACAACACATGGCAAACCCGCCCGGTCATAGACTTTGAAGGTGTTTTGAAAGTACCCACTTTCGCCCGAAGTTTGGGCAAAGTCGCTGATCGAAGAACCACCCTTTTTTATGCTTTCTGAAAGTATGCGGCGAATCTCTTTCACCAGCAATTTTGCTCTCTCAAGAGAGAGCTTTTTCGCAGGCAAAGTGGGCTTAATTTTTGCCGCAAAAAGTGCTTCACTGGCATAGATGTTCCCCACCCCCACGACGACCTTTTGATCCATAATCGCAACCTTCAAAGCGATCTCTTTGTTGCGCAAACTCTGCCATAAAGATTCGCCCGAAAATTCAGCACTGAGCGGCTCCGGACCCAACATCCGCAATCTTGGATGCGTAGCGCCATCATCGACACCAACAAAATCAAAGATCCCAAACCGCCGCGGATCCCGGTACGCCAATCGCAATCCTCCAGAAAAATAAAGATAGATATGATCATGTAGACGTTCGTCACCAGGTGGGGAAACTCGCCAGGTACCGGTCATTCCCAGATGCGAAAGCATCCCACCTTTGTCGGTCCATAACAGGAGATACTTAGCCCGTCGTTCTACGCGCTTCACTTTCTGTCCTATCAAGGTTTTCAATTGTTTTAATGGAATGGGATCGCGCAAATCAGGTCGCTTAAGTTCAATATCTTGCAAAGTAGGTTGTTTGCGCAGAATCTCTTCAAGACCTTTGCGAACAACCTCCACCTCTGGCAATTCAGGCATTTGTATTCCCTCCCACTCAAAAAAACCCTCTGTCGAGGGCCTTCATTCCAATATCAGCCTAGCTTAGACCTGACAACAAGGACATACTTCTTAAGGCCTACCAGTGTACGCCTGAATGCTTCACGAAGGGTCACAGTTTCATTTTTAACAATTAATCTTTCTTTACAATTAATAGACCCACGGAATCTCGCAAATTATAATTTTTCTTTCCAATCTAAAAGTGTCCGGGATTCTTTTGAAAAAACATAATTCAACTCGATTACAAGTGTTATCGCTTTGGGTGCTTCGCATTACGCGACAAGGAAACCTTTTTGTGATGAAACTTTAGTTTTCATTTGTTATGCACCTGCAATGACCACAATCACGTACCGCCAGCTCTTAAAACAAGAACTTGAAACGCGCATCTGCGAAAATGACCAGTATTCCATGCGAGCAATGGCCAAGCAGTTAAAACTTTCCTCTGCCATGCTTTCTTCCATCCTTAGCGGAAAAAGAAATCTGTCGGCAAAACGCGCTTTAGAAATAGCAAAAAGTCTTAAATTCAACAAACGGCGGACTGAGTACTTCCTGGCACTGGTTCAATACGACACCGTGCAATCTGACGAAGCCCGCACCGAACTTTTAGAAACCATCTTTTCCCTTGCTCCAAGAGAGAAGCCGCAAAAGCTGGACATTGATATTTTCAATCTGATTTCTGACTGGTACCACGTGGCCATCATGAAAATGACGGGCACCACCACACCCCCACTTAATGCCACGACCATTGCTGCTCACCTGGGCATTGAAAAAGGACAAGCGACTGAGGCAATGGATCGTTTGTTCAGACTCGGACTTCTGGTTAATGACAAAAATGGAAATCCCACATCTTCAAAAGCTCAGATAGTTGCCGACGCTCCGAAGCACGAAGCTTTGCGAAAGTTTCACCGCCAAATGATGGAAAAAGCCATCACTTCTTTGGAAACACAAACTGCAAAAGAAAAATTCGTGGGTTCTGAAACTTTGGCATTCGATGAACAGGATCTGGAAAAGGCCGCGGAAATTATGGAAGAGTGTTTTTCAAAAATCATTCGCCTGGCAGCCGCCCGTCCTGAAAAAAAGCACGTCTACCACATGGGCATTCAGTTGTTCCGTGTCACAAAGGAGAGCTAATGAAGAAACTCGTTCTTGTTATACTTTTGATTTTTCCTCTGCAGTTATTCGCAGGAGGCGATGACTCTTTTGGCACCCGCAATGGCGGCAACACCCAAGCTTCTGAGTTTTATGATCTAGGCGTGGAAGTTTTGGAAAATTTGAACTTACGCGACTCCATTCAGCTTTCCACTGGTGAAGACCTGTTTCCACAGCAACTTATTAATTTATTCAAGAAAACTAAGCTCATGGTTTCCAACGAACCACTGGAGCTTGAAGGTTCTACGGTCGAAGCCATTAACTATCCGGACATCAATCGCATTGAGTTTGATGGTCAAGCATGGGCGAAAAAACCAAAGTCTTTAAAATATCGACTTGTGATTCATGAAATTCTGGGCCTGGCCCGAATTCAGGATCCCCAATACATGATGTCCAGTGAGGTTTTCAAAATCGCATCGATTGGCATCAATTGGGATATGGGTTATCGACCGGCTTGCCGCGAAACTCGCAGCCTGAGTACACAACATTCTGCTAAACTGATCCGCGCAATTCTAGGCACCGAAATTAGATCTGATATCAGAGCTAGAACTTCAATTCCAGCTTTTGAATGTCGAACTGGAATTAACCTGCAAGGGCTTGATTATTTCATGTGTAGTCTTACTCCTAAATTACCACAAGAAACCAACATGAAAATTATCGAAATCCTGAATGACATTGGTATTGCCAAGTACACGCGCCTGGAAAACAATCCCACAGTCTATGACGTTGGTGGAATTACTTGCACACCAGATCTGCAAACCAAAGTTACCCAATGCCAGATTCTGGCCTACTGGAACAAAGGTTGCCAGACCGGGAATTAAACCCGCTTGCGGCCATGGGGATATTGCTGCCATAATATCCCCACATGGATGAATTCCAACAACCGCTCTCCCCATTTGAAATGATGAACGCCCTGGGCCTTGATTACAGTGTCGGGGCACTTATTGGTGGCACTCTATTCGGTATCATTGGCATTTATCTTTTTCGCAAAGGTCGCCGTGAAGCGCACTCACCCAATATCTGGGTGGGCCTTGGCTTGATGCTTTATCCCCTTTTTGTGAGCAGCACTCTTTATACCTACGTCGTTGGTGTTTTATTATGCGGCGTGGCCTACTACTATTGGCCTTAAAACCCAGAGCCTTTTTCGCTTTTTTTAATACCTTTACATCTGTAACAGTAATTGATACATTTGTTTCACTTTCCCTAACAAAGGACATTGAAAAATGAATCTGTTTTACTCTCCAGGCGCCTGTGCTCTTGCTTCTCAAATTGCTCTTCGCGAAGCTGGCTTGAACTTCGAATTGGTTAAAGTGGATCTTAAAGCGAAGGAATACTCTGGCGGCGACTACAAAAAAATCAACCCTAAGGGTTACATCCCCGCACTGCAACTGCCTAACGGTCATCTAATGACTGAAGGCGCGGTGATCCTGCAATGGATCGCGGATCAGGTTCCTGAAAAGAATCTTCTTCCTAAGTTCGGTACTATGGAGCGCTACAAAGCTATGGAATGGCTGAACTTCATCGCGACGGAAATCCACAAAGGCTTGGGTTCCCTATTCGGTGGTGCTGTGATGAATGAAGAAACAAAAGAGCAAATCAAAGCTAAAGTGGGTTTGCGTTTGAATGTTTTGGATCAGCACTTGTCGCAAAATCCATTTATTCTGGGGCAGGAATTTTCTGTAGCCGACGCTTACGCTTATAACGTGCTTCGCTGGACGGGTTTAGTGGGAGTGGATATGTCTTCCCACACGAACCTGCAAAAGTTCATGGGCGCAGTTGCAGAACGCCCTTCTGTGAAAGAAGCGGTTGCTGCTGAAGGCATTCGTCTTTAATTTTTTGATTATGATTCAAAATGAAAAGCCCGGATTTAACTCCGGGCTTTTTTTTACTTCTTGTTCTGATTCAGGGACATAAACACCGCCATATTGCGGATGTTGTAATCGCGGAAGGCACAGATGCGGTCCGAATGATTGAACGCTTGTTTCTTTTGCGCATTCAAAGACTTATCGTTCTGATATGCTGTCAGCTTCTGATTGTAAGCCACATTCATACCTTTCAATTTTTCTGGCAATGGTGTTTTCAAGACAACTCCATTACAAAGCTCTCTTAAACCATTCTGATTATTAAACGCCAACGCCTGGATGCAAAGTTGGGCGCGTACGTTTTCAGCGTCATCAAATTCACTTTGCGGAGCCGTAGTTACATCCACTTCACTGCCATAGCGGTCGGAATGTTTTGAACCATAGAAATAGGAGCCGATCAAATTGGTTAATGAATACTTATGCAGGAATTTCAGGACCTTTCGAGTCGTGGGATTCTTGTCTTTTGCTGTCGCCACCCAATCCTCAGAGCTATCGCCCAGCATGCGATCCATACGGGTAAAGAATCCCGCACTCTCGCCATTTTCAATTTGTTTTAGATTTGAGATAGTTCCAATCACATTGTCCTTAATCAATCCATCCAGCGCTTCAAGATTACCCTTGTTAATTCTTAACGCCATATTCAGGTCAGTTTGAATGTTCGATGGATTACCGTTGTACATCGCCAGCATCTTATCCATCATCGCCATACCTGAAGCCGAGAATAAGTCTTCCTGGTACGGAGTAAAATCAACCTTGTTGTTCAAGAGCATGATGTAGTCCTGATAGACGAAGTTAACCATACGGTTCGCCAGGAATCCCGAACGAGACAACATCACGTTGAACTGTTCGTACACTGTCGTTACCAGCTTTTCGTAAGCCTCCGCCGTTTCCTGCAGGCTCTCTTGGGTCTGATTGATATTTTTTCTGTCGATCAATGCATTTTTACCAATGGCTTCCAGGTTCTCGTAGGCTTTCAGAATTTTACCGATACGCATTTGTGTATCCAAAATCGTCGGCACGATATTGAGGTTGCCGTTATACTTGGCAATACGCCCCTTCTCTGCTTCCAAATACTGATTGATTGCCTTCAGGCTGTCCTGAACTGTGTAGTTGATATCAATCGTGGATTCATTCACCAATGCAGCCTTATCAACGATATACCAACGGTTGAAGTACTCGATCGCAGAGATATTTGCGACACGAATAATCTCTTGCATGTTTTTACCAATGGTTTCAGTCAAAGCCACGGGGTCCTGGAAGATAGGCATAGTTTCCATGTTGGCTTGCAACCACTCACTATAAGACATCAAAGGCATCGCTTTACCGGAAACGTTGTCTGGAACTCCCATTCCCAACAGGGCAAATGGAATTTTCATGGCGTTGGTACTCATCAAGAAGAAGTTCATTACGTCATCATTTCGACCAAACCCTTGTTGCCCCACCATCGAACCTGTGGTCTGAGTCAAAAGTTTTAAGACGGCATTTTGTTTTGCTTGAAGGTTTTCCATTTTACGGATTGTCTCGACACCCGTGTTAAAATCCCCCAACAAGGTTTTTACACCTTTTTGAAAGTCCACAACCTCTTGCAGGATTTTATTCTGGAAAGTCGCATCTGTAGGAAGTTTAGGATCCACACCGATTTGGATCTTCTGCAACCACTTGGTAATGTTCGGCACGTGAGTGTTCAAAACATAGTAGCCCACGAACGGATTGCCTGCAGAAAGATCTGAGGATTTACTTTTTTGAATCGTAAGATCTTTCATGCCCTTTTGGAATAGATTCATTCCATCACGAGCCTGACAGTAGGACTCACTGGTCACTTCCATCAAACACGCCATGGATGACAGGAATTCCTGTTGATTCAATTTTCTTAAAACAGCAGTGTATTTTCTTTCGCGAGTTAAATTCGTCAACTTTGAAATCGTCGTCGCAATTTGACTGCCCGTTAAATCCTGACCTGAAGAAGCAAATGAAGATGCGATTTTAACTGCCGAGCTAATAACGTTACCCAAAACAGCCTGGCCATCACCCGTCAGACACTGATCCAACTGAGGAATGGAATCCACGACTTGATTTAACATGGAAAGACCTGTTTGCGTGCTTCTCTGCAAGCGAGTTCCAAAATCTCCCATGCTTTGAGCCGTAGAATTAACCACGGACATATTGGCACTGTCTTGTGAAACCTGAGCGCCCAGTGTGGCACTTTCAATAGATCGATCCATCATTGTGCGAAGGATTTGTTGTTTCATATCCGGAGCACTATTAAGGAAGCTGCGTAGAGCGTTGATTTCTTGTGGTAATTGCGACAAGCGACTGACTCTGGAAGGAGTGTCCGAAGCACCCTGAATGGAGTTTTCCATATTTTGAATTGCTGACTGAACAGAGTTCCCCAGCGCTTTACAATTCGGATCGTCTTTTAGTTGTAGAGTGACCTTGCGCAGGTTTTGCGTGGCCGACAGGGCTGATTGAGTCCAGATGCCTTGCGCAGCACATGCTCCCCCAAAAGAGTAAGCAGATGCCATTCCCCCGTCTTGAGCATGGGCGATAGGTCCAAGGCTTAAAATAAACAGCACCGAAGCGACCGTTTTCATATAGTGTACTCCACTGATCATTGTTCTGATCAACAAAGTGCAAGCCAAGATCCAGCTTTAAATAATGTTAATTTAGACCCTATAGAAATTAGCTGTCTAAGGATTAGACAGCGTGACGGAATAAGCCCCTATGAGGCTCATTAGGTGAACATGGATATGAAGAGAACCGCTGCGGATTTCTCTTAGTATCGGGAACGCTTTCCTTCTTTTTTCAGGATCATTCTGAAAGGACCGCCGCACACGTTATCAGTGCCGTTGTCTCTAAGAACAATCACGGAAGAAGACTTTTTTGATCTTGGTTGAATTTGCATTTGGTTGTTCGATTCAATTTGCAGAGTGTTGTTGCGAGGACCTTGCAACATACCACCGTACTCATTCACCAAACGTGTTTGATTCAAAGTGATCGTCGCTGTGCTTGTCGAGTAACGACCCTCAGCAACCATTGTACAGTTTTGACGGCAACGGTAATCAACACTGATGATTTCCTGATTATAAGAACCATCACGCATCAATGAAAAACTGATTGCTACATCTGACATTTGGTTCGCAGCACTTTCGTTGTCACAACGAATAGTCGCATTATAATTGCCCGGTTGGATCGCTTGATTTACTTGCGGATTACCTGGCTGACCGCCTGGATATTGGCCTGGAGGATACTGACCCGGAGGATATTGACCTTGATCATAAGGACCGATGACAGTTGGTTGCGGATAAACTCCGTTATTACCATTGCCACCACCAGAATTTGAGTCACAACCGACAACGGCCAAAGCCATGATCATTACTGTTAAAGCCGATTTCATCGTATTCATAGTCCACTCCGACAGATAGTTAGAGAAACAACACGTGAAACTTATATCATAGAATGAAAAAACCCCAGAGTTGCCCCCGAGGTCCTTGCAAGAGTTACTTGAATGTTAAAACTTTAGACAATCCTTGGATGCTACCAACCCGTTTGCTGGCAATAGTTGGTTCTAACCATATAGTTCACATCGTGAACTTCTGCCGTCAGACCCACATGATTCTTTTGAATATAGACCAGAGTTTTACGATCCGAGGATTTAAACAGTTTCACCTGTTCATCAGAATTCTGCCAATCGTACTTAACTGCTTTTGAAACCAGAGTTTCGCCGTGCCCAGAAATGGACATTGTCAGCCCGTCCTTGCAGTCTTCAACCAAAGTCACTACTTCAGCATTCCCCAAATCACTTTCAGTAACCACGCAACGATACGAAGCCGCCGCAAATGAAGTAGACGTTGCAACCAAGGCCATCACGATCAATCCGAATGCTCTCACAGAAAACTCCTTATGATTTATTTACTCGTAAGAAGATGTTCAGTGATCCGGATGGCGAACACCACCTCTATTGCACCGCCACACCATAATATTTCAGCAACCCATCCCCAAAAACCGCCTGCCGCTTTTTTGCGGTTTTCAGGAACGCGGTGCGGAACCGCAGCGGTTTCGCAGCGCACCCCAAAAGGTACGGCGTACCTTTAGGTGATGGGTAGGACGTCGAGGTCTTTGGGTTTTATTTTGCGCAGGTCTTCGGGGATGGCCTTCATGATGGCTTCACCCAAGGCTTCGACCAGTTCGGATTTGTAGTGTTCGCGGCGGCAGACCAGGCCGATTTCGCGGGCTGGGATGGGACGCTCGAATTGCACAACTTGGCTGCGGTCGCCGATGGTGTGAGTCGCCAGTTGTGGTAACAAGGTATAGCCACCGTAGAGGTCGACTAGATTTTTAAGTGTTTCAAGGGAGCCGCTCTCGAATTTGTATTTGCGCTCGACGCCTTTTTTCTTTTTCACTGAACAAATATCCAGGACCTGATTGCGCAGGCAATGACCCTCTTCCAAAAGCCAGATGTCATCCATTCCCAGGGATTGGTATTTGATCTTCTTTTGTTGAGCATAGTCGTGATTCTTATCACAAAGCACATAGAACGGCTCATAGTACAACGGATACTCGAACATCGTGGATACTTCTGTGGGAGTAGCCAGCACACCGACATCGATTTCATCTTTATTCAGCGCTTCGATGATGTGATCCGTCTGCATCTCTTTGATGTTCAAATCCAAATCCGGCAGGGTTTCAAGACACACTGGCAATAGACGCGGCAATAGATAAGGCGCCACTGTCGGAATTACTCCCACAGTCAGGATTCCCTTGCGCGAGCCCTTTGTGCCTTCTAAAAGAATTGATTCAATTTTGCGCGCCTCAAAAAGCACCGTCTGCATTTGAGAAATCAGTTTCTTTCCGGCATCGGTCAACAAGATTGGTTTTTTGGTACGGTCGAATATGACCACTCCCAATTCGTCCTCAAGCTTCTGAATTTGCATACTAAGGGTGGGCTGAGTGATGAAACAAGCCTCTGCGGCCTTGGCGAAGTGTCCATACTTATGGACAGCCATAACGTATTCGAGCTGCGTCAAAGAAAAATTCACCTTTAATTTCACGATAAACCCCTTATCTGTAAAGGATTCTACGTTAATAGAGAAAATCTATCAAGGTATATTTATAATCTATTTTACTATATCACTCAGATCTTCTAGTCTAACCAAGTAGCAAGTTATTGATCCATAAGGATCCCCTACACAAACATCACTATTCTGAGGAGAATAAATGCAAACTATCATCAACACGCAAGTGCCTGATTTCAAAGTGCAAGCTTACCACAACAACGGTTTCAAAACTGTTTCTAAGAACGACCTTAAAGGCAAATGGTCCATCTTCTTCTTCTACCCAGCTGACTTTACATTCGTTTGCCCAACTGAATTGGGTGACATGGCTGACAAATATGCTGATTTCCAAAAATTGGGCGTAGAAGTTTATGGTGTTTCCACTGACACTCATTTCACGCACAAAGCATGGCATGATGCTTCTGAGACAATCAAAAAAATCAAATACCCAATGTTGGCAGATCCGACTTTCCAATTGACTCGCGCATTCGGCGTTCACATTGAAGAAGAAGGTTTGGCTTACCGTGGTACTTTCTTGGTTAACCCAGAAGGCAAAATCGTTTTGGCTGAAGTTCAAGACAATGGCATCGGCCGTAACGCTGATGAATTGTTCCGCAAAACTCAAGCTGCTCAATACATCGCTGCTAACCCAGGCGAAGTATGCCCAGCTAAATGGACTCCAGGTAAATCTACATTGAAACCTGGTTTGGATCTTGTTGGTAAAATCTAAACTGCTTTCACTCCGACTCGCGTCGGAGTAGGCAAAGTTTTTTATCGAACGTTCTTGAATGTTGGTGCGGAAGGCTCTCTCCTCCGCACCAGCTCTCCCATCAACGATTTTAAAGGTACTATTCAGCGACTGGATAGCAGCTTTAAAGTCGTTTTCTTTTAAGGAGGATTCACATGTTAGACTCTTCACTCCGCGAACAACTTGTTTCTGTGTTTGGCAAACTTGAAAACCCTGTTGAACTCATCATCGATAGCAGTACTCACGAAGACCACAAAGACCTTCTTGAAATGCTGAATGATGTGGCCGAAACTTCTGCAAACATCACGGTCAAAGAATCCGGTAACAACGCCCCGGTTCCATCTTTTTATATCGCCTATAAAGGCAAACCGACAGGGATCTCCTTCAAAGGTATTCCGGGCGGTCACGAATTCACATCTTTGATCCTGGCGATCCTGAATACGGATGGCAAAGGCAAACTTTTGGATAGCTTGCTGGTGGACCGCGTTCGCCGTCTGAATAAAGGCATCACGGTGCAAACGTTCATGTCTTTGACATGTGAAAATTGTCCTGAGGTGGTGCAAGCTTTGAATTTGATCACTCTGGCCCATGGAAACATGAAGCATGAAGTGATTGATGGTGGTTATGTTCAGGACGAAGTTCAAAAGCTGGGTATCCAAGGGGTTCCGAGTCTTGCTGGCAACGGCAAGATGTTCCACTCCGGTCGTATCTCTGTTTTGGATTTGATTGAAAAACTAGAAAAGACTTTTGGTGTTGATGAAAACGCCTCGACAGAACCTTCCGAGCCTGTGAACAAAAACCTGGGGCACTTTGATGTTCTGGTTATTGGTGGCGGCCCTGCGGGCGCATCGGCTGCAATCTATTCAGTTCGCAAAGGTCTTAGTACGGCGATGATCACTGAAAAAATCGGCGGTCAGGTTCAGGAGACCAAAGGTATTGAAAACTTGATTGGTGTTACTTATACCGAAGGTCCTCAATTGGCTGCACAACTAAACCAACACGTTGCCAGCTACCCTGTTCGCGTTTTGGAAAACCGCCGTGTGAAACAAATCCGCACGGAAGGCAGAATTAAAACGGTTGAACTGGAAAGCGGCGAGCACATGGTTGCGGACTCGATCATCGTAACCACAGGTGCGAAATGGCGCGAGCTGGGTGTTGAAGGCGAAAAAGAATACATGGGCCGTGGCGTGGCGTACTGCCCTCACTGTGATGGTCCATTCTATAAAGGTAAAAAAGTTGCGGTCATCGGCGGAGGAAACTCTGGCGTCGAAGCAGCGATTGATCTAGCCGGCATCGTTCGCGAAGTCGTGGTGATTGAATACAACAATGAACTTAAAGCGGATCGCATCCTGGTGGATAAACTAAAATCTTTACCGAATGTTTCTGTAATCACAGGGGCAAAAACGGAAAAGGTTTTGGGAGACGGCCAAAAAGTTTACCAGCTGGAGTACACAGATCGTACTTCCAACAAACTGGAAAAGCTGGATTTGGATGGCGTTTTTGTACAAATCGGCTTGGTTCCAAACAGCCAATTCCTAAAAGGCACTGTGGAGTTGACTAAATTTGGTGAGATCATTACCGACGAGAAATGCCGCACGAACGTGAAAGGCATTTACGCCGCTGGCGATGTGACCACCACTCCGTACAAACAGATCGTCATTGCCATGGGAGAAGGCGCGAAAGCAGCCTTGGCAGCTTTTGAAGACCGTATGTACGATCACGCATAGTTTACGTCCAATAATTGCAGAGTGCGGCAGATTTGCCGCACTTTGGATTTCCAAAAGTAACTGCTTTTCAGCTTCCGATGCTAAAAAGACTCCATAACAAAAAACAAGGAGTCTTTATGAAATCCCTAAGCCTGTTCGTTGTAACTTTAAGTTTCGTATTCACCGCTAATGCAGCTGACCAACACAAATTTCACAATCTGGGTTTCTCGGCCGACGGCAAACACTTCGCCTATGCAACTTCTGTTGTTCAGGATGGGTCTGGCTATGGTGTGGCCGAAATCAATATTAAATCGTTGCAGAATTACGATGCGTCCCCAGTCCTTAGCGTAAACAGAATGGTCGAGGAAGGTGACGCAAGAGCAGCGCTTAAAATTGCAATGCAAGCCGTGAACTTTGCAGCTTTCAACATCGCTCCAGGAACTATCAAAGGCGAAACCATCAAAGCAACTTCCGCAACTGAAATCACCGTTGAAAACTACAATGCAAAGTATCGCTTCGCGATGACTACAAAAGCCTCCCCTTTCACACCGGACTACTGCCATGACTACCCGAACCAAGCACTGGTTGATATCAAACTGACAAAAACTGACAGAGCAGGCTCTGAGACTTCTGTTCTGTTCAATGAAGACTATGCACCAGCAAATCGCATTTGCGCTTACAACTACGCGATTGAAAAAGTCATCCGCAATGGTGACAGAATCGCATTGGTGATCTCTTACAATGCGACTGGTTTTGAAGGTCCAGACACAGACTACATGATTGTAACTACCGTATTGGAGTAGTTCCCAATCTGAAGAAATACTGCGCCGCGGAACCGACATCGGTTTCGCAGCGCACCTCAAAAAGGTACGGACACACTTTCTCCAAATGAAATTGGAGAAAGTGTGTCCGTACCTTTTTGCCGCCTTGCCTTTTTCCGATAAGGCGACAAAGATAGACCCCAATGACTGACACCAAAGCGCAAACAAAACCTGAAAACTCCTGGCTAAACCTGATTTTTAATATCCTGCTGCCAGTTTTGATATTGAACAAACTGACCAAGCATATTGGACCGGGTTACGCGCTGATTTTGGCTTTGGCCTTTCCGCTGATTTACGGGATCTATGATCTGATCAAACGCCGCAAGGTGAATGCGTTTTCCATTTTAGGTTTGCTGAATGTGGGATTGACTGGTGGCTTGGCCTTCGTTGGCATCCATGGATTTTGGTTTGCGGTTAAAGAAGCCGCCTTCCCTGCCCTGGTCGGTATCTTTGTGTTTGGTTCGGCCTTCACAAAAAAGCCATTTATTGAAAGTCTGTTTTTGAATCCCAATGTTATGAAAGTGGACTTGCTTGAACAAAAGCTTGCTGAGCACGGCAAGAAAACTGAATTCCATGAGCACATGAGAAAATCCACCATGCTGCTTTCATTGTCCTTCGTTCTAAGTGCTGTGCTGAACTTTGTCCTGGCAAGATCCATCTTCCTGGATATCGACACGTCCTTAACCGCTGAAGCCCAATCCATTATCCTAAACGAACAAATCGCCAAGATGACCACTTGGTCCATGGCGATCATTATGGTTCCGTCCATGATCTTTCTGTTGGGCATTTTCTGGTATCTAATGAACGGCGTAAAGAAGCACTCGGGATTAACAACCGAAGAGTTGATGAACTCCTAGATCAACGCGCTTCCCTCCAAAAAGGGAACTGTTACCTAATAGCCGCGAAAGAACGTGGTTGGAATTGCTTTCACTAAATTTGAACATGCTTTCGTCAGACTTCCAGAAGTTGCACCGATATAAAAACTTCCGTGCTGGGTGTAGCGTAGTCCCGTGGTGTTCACCACTCCGCTGGCAAGCACCACGCTGTTGGCATTTAATGTTCCAGGCGCAAGGATGGTGCAAGCGGCATCCGAGTATGCATACAATGTCACAGCCGTCGCATAACTGGTATCGGTCGTGTTCGAATCATCCTGAGCGGCGACAACCGGTTGTTGAGCAAAGGGAGTTTGCGCTGCAATTTGTACTGACGGTTGAACAACGAAAACCAATTTTGTTGCGCCCGATGGCGCCAACACCACCGCAGTGGAGCACGCCGTCCTGGCACTTTGCGTGGCCTTGATATAGATGGTTCCAGTCGTACTGAATTTTACACCCGAATAACTAGCAACTCCGGCGACTGCCGCCAATGGATTGGTCGTAGCACTCAATGTGGAAACCGTCCCCCCCGAACAATTTGACGTCGAATACGCAGCCAAGGTTATTGAACTTGTATATGAAGGAACCGTATTGCCATAGGTATCCTGTCCCGTAACCACGGGCTGCTGGGTAAAGGCGATATTTGGCGAAGCCGTGCTTGAAGGCTGAGTCGTGAAAGCAATTTTATTAATTGCAGCTGCATTCACTGTCACCAGGTTCGCACAAGCGCTGCTAACCCCGGCGCTTGAAAACTTTAAATAGAGTGGACCGGCCTTCGTGAATTTTGTTCCGGAGTAAGTATAGACACCACTGTTGACTGCAGCCGAACCACTCAGTGTGCCACTGCCCACCAGGTTGGTGCAGCTCGCATCTGAATAAGCCTCCATGGTAATGGCCTCTGCAAAAACATAGTCCATATTATTGCTGGCGTCACGAGCTTCCAGTTTTGGCTGAGTGGAGAAATTGGTTCCCGCCGTTGCGGTGGTTGACGGTTGTTGCGACACCACCAGCTTCGTGGCAATAGAGCCCACGGAAATTCTTGCTGTGCAAGCTGACGTCAGCGAGCCCGATGTCGCTTTGATGTAAATCGCTGCAATCGAGTCATAAGCTAAATCAACACCTTTGCCCAAACCATAGGCTGACAGAAGAGTTCCCCCCAGAATTCCCGCAGCCGGTGTCGTGCATGTCGCATCCGTGTATGCACTGACACTGATTGTTCCGGAATACAAGGGCACCTGATAACTGGAGGCATCCTGAACAGAAAAGATCGGCTGGGTTGCAAAGCCTTCGTTTCTTCGGGCCACAGTAGAAGGTTGGGTCGAAACCGCAAGTTTTGTGGCGGCCGCCGGAGTCAGATTTACTACCGTCCCATTGGCACCCGCCGTGGAGGAACCTCCACTTCCTGCACCACCATTCGCGGTTATCGAACCGGTGAATGTGTTGGTTCCTGCAACCATGAAGGCCACACGACCTCCGCCTCCGCCGCCGCTCCAAGCAGTCATCCCGTACATATTGGTATAGGTTCCGTCGCCACCATTGGCGGAAACCACCCCTGCGCCAGACAGACTTCCAGCGTAAAGCAGAACGCTTCCCCCCGAGCCCGATCCAAAAGAAAACAAAGGAGCTTTTTCACCGTTTGCAGAGACACTTCCATCCAGTTGCAAACTTCCGGTGACGATAAGTTTCAAAGCACCGCCAGCATAGGAATTCCCTCCTGCCGAACCTAGCTGAACCGGCTGATTAGGATTACCATAGGTGGGAAGAGTCGCTGAATATGTCTCGGTGGTCACACCATCATTATAGACGGTTGTTCCGCCGATTCCACCATGTGTGCCGCCCGGAAAATATTCATTGCCAGGACCACCATCCTGATACCCCAATCCATTGGTGTGTATTGCAGAGCTTGAATCCACAGTCACGTTGCTGGCAGCAATCGTCCAACCATAGCCCGACATCACGTCGCCAAGAACACCCAATAAGGAAGCTCCCGTCACACTGATATTTCCACCGCAGACCAGGTCCCCGAAAATTTTTAAATTACATCCCCCGGACAAAGTGAAATCGTTAAGACTTGCAGGCAAATCGGCGGCGAAGACAGTTCCACCCACTTTAGAATTGCTGCCTTTAGGAATATTGCAGATAATATTGTTCGGCGAGGATTTATAACGAAACAGAAACGTGCCCGCCTCCGGCAGGAAGTCCTGAGCTGAATCTGCAGGCCCGGCGGCCACACTGATAGTTCCTGAAAAAGCATTATTGGCCATGATAGAAATTCGGCCACCACCTCCACCTGACCAGGCATAGGAGTCTCCACCGCCTTTCGCAGAGATGGCCCCTGAACCAGCAAGAGCATCCACAATTATCCAAATACTCCCGCCAGCACCAGATCCCGTGATCGAAGTTATCCCATCCGCTGACAATGTTCCGCTGACTGTAAGTGCCGATGCCACAATCTTGATGGCGCCTCCTCCATTTCCATCGTCTCCGGCAGAGCCCAATGTCACTGGTGAAAGGGCATTTCCATAAACCACCCCCGCAGGGGTGCTCCAACGACCACCAGCACCACCATGAGAACCCGAATTTGATCCGTCTCCTCCGGGGCCGACATTCCCTGGTATATACCCCTTCCCAGATGCAGTAAAAGTTCCGTTAACGGTCACACCAGCCACTGCATTAATTATTACACCTTGGGGTATGCTGACATCCCCCAAAGCTGTGAGGGTTCTGGTCGCGTTAACTGTGAGAGAATTAACGTTATAGGTTCCCGAGTTAAAAGAAACCGAGCCATTGATTACGACATCATCTGTTGCGGTAAAGTCAGAGGGACTTTTCGTTCCAGAGCTGACTGTCACCGTCGCCGCCTGGACACCGGAAGAAACCAAAAAAAGTACAGCAATTAGTTTAGTCACCATGCCTGAATTATCGGCGCGTTCCAATACTTCGACCATCCACCGCTCCAAATAAACTGCTGACAAATGTCAACCCCGGTAGACACTGCGAAAAAGTAACCATGAATATTGTTTTGAGATGAAACTTGCTCAGAGCTTTGTTATGCAACTGTCATGACTTCGATGAACTATCGCGAAATTTTAAAAAATGAATTGGAAGCCCGGATTGCCAACAATGCGCAATACTCCCTGCGGGCTTTGGCTCAGCAAACCGGTATCTCCAATTCAATGCTTTCCCTGATCATAAATGGAAAAAGAAATCTTTCGGCCAAGCGTGCATTGGATATTTGTCGTGCCTTGAAGTTCAACGAAAGAAAAACCGACTTCTTTCTGGCATTGGTTCAGCTAGCCACCGCCAAATCGCCGGAAGTAAGATCAAAACTTCAGGAAAAAATATTCCATCTGGCTCCAAAATCAGAAGCAAACAAAATTGACACGGATGTGTTTCAGATGATTTCTGACTGGTATCACTTTCCAATTTTAGAAATGGCTCGCACTTCGATGCCACCAGCAAACAAAGAGGCCGTCGTACAGCGACTGGGCATTTCCAGCGATACAGCACAAGAAGCCCTGGATCGCCTGCAACGCCTGGAACTATTGACGAAAGATGAAAGCGGTCATTTCCACACCTGCAAAAGTCAGATCGTTTCGAATTCCGATACGCCCAGCCAGGCACTTCGCAACTTCCACCGTCAGATGCTGGAAAAAGCCAGCCAATCCCTGGAAACTCAGACCTCACAGGAAAAGTTTGTGGGCTCTGAAACTTTTGCTTTTGCCGCCGATGACCTAAAAAAAGCCCGGGAAATTCTGGAAGAATGTTTTTCAAAAATCGTTCGCCTGTCTGCCAGTCGCAATGAAAAAGATCACGTCTATCACCTGGGAATTCAAATGTTCCGCCTAACAAAAGAGATCACATGAAAAGTTTATTTCTAAGTTTATCGATCTTATTCACTGCATCCCTAAGCCTGGCTATTGTCGGCGGCGACGAATCTTCTGGCACTCGCAATGGCGGCAACACGATTGCTTCCGATTTTTACGAGCGAGGCGTGACACTGTTGAATCAACTGAAACCTCGCAGCCCTGTCTCTTTGGAAGATCGGGACATCGAAGTTTCGCCATTGATTGCGCTATTTCAAAAAACCAAATTGGTGGTGTCGGATGTGAATCTGTATTTGGACGGCTCGTTGGTGGACGCCATCAACTATCCAAAATTGAACAAGATTGAAATCAGCAGCCTGACTTGGAAGACGTTGAACTCCCAGGACAAGAACCAACTGGTCATTCATGAGATCCTTGGAGTTGCCGGTCTACCCGACCCGCTTTACCGTAACTCCCAGGAGCTATTGGAAGTCGCCAGAGTAGGAATCAACTGGGAACGAGGGTACCGTCCTCCTTGCAATGGCCCTAGAGCACTAAACAAAGAACAATCTGCACAACTGTATTCCGCCTTGCATTCGATCTATACCATCTCAAGCAAAGGTATAATGATCAACTATATGAGATGTATGAGCGGAAAAAATGTACTTGGCGAGCCGTATAAACGCTGTGAGGATTCCCGCACCGAGGCCCTGGGAGGACTTCAAAACACAATCAGGCTGATAAATGCTTTTGAGTTTGCAGGCGTCGCAAAATATATTGATCGATTAATGGGACCTACGGAATTCCATACTATCTTTGGATTAAGCTGCACGGTTAATTCCAGCACTAAGATTCCCAATTGCACATTGAATAGCTATTGGAAATCAAACTGTCCAAAATAATCTAGAAATCCCCGCCGTCGAAACCACCTGGAGGTGGCGGTGGTGGTGGGATGAATTCCGAGCCATTGCTGAAATTGCCATCAAAATCCGGCGCCATCGGCGGCGGAGGTGGTGGCGGTACGTCGCCAAAGTCTTCGGGCTGGATGTTCGGAGCTGGCACGTAGCCATCGCTGAAATCATCAAATGTTGGCGGCGGAGGGAACGACGAATTGCCACTTGGGCTGTAACTACCCCGGCCCGAAGCGGAGCCGGAAGAAGCGCTCTTAGTTCCAAAGTTACGCTTTGCGAAATCAAACCGCGGACGCTCTTCATCCAAGCCCAATTCCTGAGCCAGAGTCGGCAAGCCCTTGGCTTCGCGGTCCAACTTTTCCTGCTTATGCATCTTAGCGCTGTACTCGCTGCGCGCCTGATCGGCCGCCATTTCTTCGGCTTTTCTTTCACGCTCCCACGCTTTGTATTGCGGGGAAGTTTCGTCCATGACAGGGACGCTTTTAGGTTTATTACGAATGTAGGCGGCACGTTCGCGGTCTTTTTCGTTGAGCCACTGTTCTTCCTCTTCCATGTAGGCTTGCTTTGCCCCTTCACGGGCTTCTTCGAAGCGCCCTAAGCGCTTTTGATGCTCAGCAAAACCGCGCAAACGCGTCTCTTCAGCATCCGTTGCGTGAGCAAGTGTTGCCGTTAAAGTGAACGCTAAAATAAGCAGAAGACTACGAGGAGGATTCATTCTTGACCCAGTCTATCAGGGAGCTTCCTTTTTTTTGAGCAAACAAAAAAAGATGCTCGACCTTTGTCCAATAACTTAATAACGTAGGCCCTTGCATCAAGGGAGTCACAATGGACGCAATGCAGAGCATCGGAATCTTCGCAGCACAGACCTTTCTTATCCTCTTTGCTATTTTAGCGGTCATCATCGTCATTGCGATACTTGCAGCCAAAGCCGGCCACAAAACAGAAGTTGAAGTGGAGCTTTTGCATAAGAAATACAAAGGCTTCCGCAATCTCCTTAAAGCGCACACAGTTTCTAAATCAGAGCGCAAGGAACTTAAGAAAAAACTTAAAGAAGAACGTAAAGCTCACGACTCAAAGGCGCAAGGTCACGAGAAAAAGATCTTCGTTGTCGACTTTGAAGGCGACGTGAAAGCGTCAGCAGTTGAAAACCTGCGTGAAGAGATCACCGCGGTGCTGACGATCGCAACTCCACAAGATGAAGTTGTCGTTCGCGTGGAAAGCCCGGGCGGCGTGGTTCACGGTTATGGCCTGGCAGCTTCCCAGCTTTTGCGTGTTCGTGAAAAAAACATTCCTTTGACTGTGTGCGTGGATAAAGTGGCTGCCAGCGGTGGTTACTTGATGTCCGTGACAGCCAACAAAATTCTTTGCGCCCCTTTTGCCATCGTCGGCTCCATCGGTGTGGTCGCGCAGATCCCGAATCTTCACCGCGTTCTTAAGAAACACGACGTAGACTTCAAAGAGTACACAGCAGGCGAATACAAACGCACAGTCAGCCTTTTGGGAGAAATCACTGCCAAGGGTGAGGAAAAGTTCAAACAACAACTTGAAGATACTCACGTCCTGTTTAAGGGCTTTGTTTCTAAATACCGCCCTAATCTGAATCTGGAAGAAGTAGCCACTGGTGAATACTGGTACGGCGAACAGGCGATCACCAAAGGCCTGGTTGACGAGATTCGCACCAGCGATGACTACCTGATGACATTGGCTGATAAGCACCAAGTGATCAAAGTGAAGTACGAACAAAAACAATCCATCAGCGACAAGCTGACGGGTGTTTTAGGGAAAGCCATGAAAAAAGGCGCCCTGTCGATCGTTGAAGAGCTGGAAACACGTCGCTTCTTGTAAGCGTATCCTGCTCCCCTATTGTTTTAGAAATCAACAAGGAGAAATGAATGTTGAATAGACTTGCAAAAGGATTGTTGCTTGGAGCTGCGTTGGGCTTGAGTGCTCAGGCTGTAGCAGCACCTTCCAATGCCGAACTTAAAATCGGTATTTCCCAGGAATTCGAGACTATGAACCCAATTATCATGTCCATGTCAGCTTCCGCTTATATGTACCGCATGGTGGGTCGCTCCCTGGTGAATCTGACTCCGGATGGAAAATGGGTTCCGCAATTGGCGAAAGAAATCCCCTCCCTTGAAAAAGGCACTGCTAAGATCATCGACGATGGCGGCAAAAAGAAAATTGTAGCCAACTGGGAAATCATTGACGGCGCTAAATGGGGAGACGGCAAACCAGTTATCTGTGCTGACTTCATCGCTTCTCAAAAAATTGCAACGTCCCCGAATGTTGCTGTTGGCGAAAAAGAGCAATGGACGCAAGTTGAGAAAATCGACATCGATCCGGCAAATCCTAAGAAATGTACTTTCAAATATGACAAAGCTATCTGGAGCTTCTATCAGCTAGCTCAGTTCTTCCCAGTGCCAGCGCATTTGGAATTGCCGGTGTTTGAAAAAAACAGCAAAGCCAAAGAAGGCTACGAAAAGAACTCTAACTATGTTCGCAATCCCACCAATCCTGGTCTTTACAACGGTCCTTATGTGATCACTGAAGTTAAATTGGGTTCTCACGTGGCCTTTGCACCGAATCCACACTTCTATGGCAAAAAGCCTGCGATCCAAAAAGTGATCGTTAAGTTGATTGCAAGTACTGGAACAATGGAAGCGAACTTGCGTTCAGGAACTATCGATATGGTTTCAGTACTTGGTATGGACTTCGACCAGGCTTTGGCATTCGAGAAAAAAGTTAAAGCTGAATCCTTGCCGTTCGCTGTGACGTTCGTTCCTTCTGTCACTTACGAACACATCGACTTGAACCTGGACAACCCAATCTTGAAAGATGTTCGAGTTCGTAAAGCACTTTTGAACTCTATCAACCGCGACGACTTGGTTAAAGCCCTTTTCGAAGGCCGCCAGGAAGTAGCCGTTCACAACATCTCCCCAAAAGATCCTTGGTTCACTAAAGATCCAAAGGTTGTGACTTTGTACCCGTACTCCAAACGTACTGCGGGTAAATTGTTGGATGAAGCTGGTTGGAAAATGGGAGCTGATGGTTTCCGTTCCAAAGATGGCAAACGCCTTTCTTTGACGTTCCAAACAACTGCGGGCAACAAAACTCGTGAGTTGGTTCAGGTTTACCTGCAAAACCAATGGAAGCAAAACGGCATCGAAGTTCTGGTTAAAAATCAACCGGCACGCGTGTTCTTCGGCGACACAATGTCTAAACGTAAGTTTGAAGGCCTGGCATTGTTTGCGTGGGTTTCTTCTCCGGAAAACTCCCCGCGTTCCACTCTTTCATCCAAGGCGATCCCGTCTGACAAAAACGGCTGGTCTGGTCAGAACTACATGGGTTGGGTAAACCCACAAGTTGACAAAGACCTAGATGCTTTGGATCTAGAGTTTGATGCGAAAAAACGCACGACTTTGGTTCATGATATTTTGAAACAGTATACAACGGACGTACCAGTACTTCCATTGTACTACCGCTCTGACATTTCTATCGTTCCTAAGAATCTTAAGAACTATAAAATGTCCGGTCACCAATTCTACGAAACTAACTATATCGAAGATTGGTCTTTGTAATTCGTATTTAAGAGAGGCTACCCATGACTACTTTTATCACTCGTCGCATTTTACAAACACTCGCTGTGATAGTCGTTCTATCCTACGTGGTTTTTGTTCTTATGAGCCTGATGCCCGGCGATCCGGTGGACATGATGGTGGCCTCCAATCCCAAAATCACAGCTGAGGACGTTGCCCGTCTGAAGTCTTTGTATGGTTTGGATCAACCAATTTACAAACGCTATGGCAACTGGATCGCATCCCTGGTGACAGGTGATCTGGGCTATAGCCGTACTTACCGAGTACCCGTTCAGGAATTGATGGGTCCTCGCCTGTGGAACACCTTTATCCTTTCTGCGGCATCATTGACCTTGTCACTATTGATCGCGGTTCCACTGGGAGTGGTTTCGGCTTTGAAACCCAACTCCAAAACGGATTACTTTATGAATCTGTTTTCGTTTGCGGGAATTTCAATTCCCTCGTTCTGGCTGGCTATCGTTTTAATTATTATCTTCGCGGTTAAAATTCCAATCTTCCCGGCCGGTGGCACGCAAACCATCGGGGTTGAAAACATGGGCTTCTGGGCCGACATAATGGATCGCGCGAAGTATCTGGTCTTGCCGGTTCTTTCATTATCCATTCAACAAATCGGAAGATTCTCACGCTTCACCCGCTCCGCGATGAGCGAAGCTATGCGCAATGATTTCGTGCGTACGGCTCGCGCCAAAGGTTTAACTAATAAGACTGTGATCTGGAAGCATGCCTTCCGCAATGCCTTGATTCCACTGATCACAATCCTGGCTTTAAGTATTTCTACTTTGTTCTCGGGTGCCTTGTTGACGGAAACCGTATTTGCTTACCAAGGTGTCGGCAAATTGGTTTACGACTCCATCATTGGTAATGACTATAACGTTGCGATGATTTCATTCGTGATCTCGGTCAGCATGGTTCTTTTGATGAACCTGGTTGCCGATATCGCTTATGGCTTTGCAGATCCACGTATCGCATACAAGTAGGTCATGATGTCAGGAAGCGAATTAACTATGAATACTGTAAACGTATCTACAACTTTGACCGACAAGGACCGCGCCGAAATCGACAAGGCCATGCCGATGTGGAAAATGGTATGGCGCCAATTCAAGCGTCATACTTTGGCTGTAGCTGGAGCTGTCGTCATCGCCTGCTTTATGTTCATTGCGATCTTTGCAAATCAAATTGAACAAATCACCGGACTTGATCCCGATGCGCAAAATGTAGCGAACCGCTATTTAGCCCCATTCACGGTGACTCAGGCCGGTCCCGATGTTCGTGAAACTGAAATCGAAAAGTTCATCACGGCAAATCCTGAAGCTGCTGATAAAATTCAAAAAGCCCTGGTTGAAAAAGGTCTGGTTACAGTTCCTGAAGTCGATGCCATCTATGATGTCGGCGCCAAAGAAGTTCCTGAGGCAATCGGTATTTTTAAATCTTTAGCGATCCCTGAAACCAAAGAACTTTTGGAAACCTTTGATGGCTTTAAATCTTTCCATTTGTTTGGAACAGATGAACTGGGCCGCGATGTTTTCATCCGCCTGGTTTACGGAACTCGTGTTTCCATGGGTGTTGGTGTTCTGGTGGCCATTGCTTCTGCACTGATTGGTCTATTGATCGGCAGTATCGCAGGTTATTATGGCGGCTGGATTGACACTATCCTAATGCGTGTAACAGATTCCCTGTTAAGCTTGCCAACAATCCCGGTTTTGATCGTGATGGCAGCTATCGACTTCACTAAGATTCCGGTTCTTAATGCGATAGTCTCCACACAAAATGAATCCGTCTTTAAGATGGTTATTATACTTTGCGTGTTCTCGTGGATGACAGTTGCGCGTTTGGTGCGTGGAAATATCCTTTCCCTGCGCGAGCGTGAATTCATCCTGGCAGCAAGAACTATTGGCGCGAAGGACAGCACGATCATCGTGCGCCACATGTTCCCGAACGTTATCGCTCCGATTTTGGTTTCCATCACTTTAGGTGTTGGTGAATCCATTTTGTTTGAAGCTGCGTTGTCTTTCTTGGGTTTGGGTATCATGCCGCCAACACCAAGCTGGGGTAATATGCTAAACAATGCGCAAGAGCTGATCTATCAAGCTCCGTTCCTGGCAATCCTTCCGGGTATTTTGATTCTGATGACTACGATCAGCTTCAATTATCTGGGTGACGGTCTTCAAGACGCTCTAGATCCAAATTCAGTTCGTCGTTAGTAACTGCAAAAGCCACCCATTGGGTGGCTTTTTTTTTGGCTTAAGGCTTGATTAAATGCTGGGTAAACAATTGTAATCAGCAACAAAAACCTATAGTTACCTCTACCAAATTTGGGCTCCTGCCCACACCCTTTGCACCTGTTTACGTCTGAAAACGCATTAAATTGATTCTGACTCCAAATCGAGATGGCCCGCTTCTGGCTAGCAATCCTCCCAGTTGTTAAAAAATTAAAAATTAGGAGTTCTCGTGAAATCAAAAAGCAAAACTTTGGTTCTTTCCGCATTGTCTATTTCTTTAACAGTAGGCGCGGCTTCTCCGGCATTTGCTCACCCGCTTCGCCAGCCTCAATCTGTTGAGCAGCAATTGGAAAAGGCGAAAAGAAATGAAGCGAAAATCAAGCGCCAGGAAATTGAAAAGACGATTGCAGAGAAAACTGTAAGAATTGAAACCCTTCAAGTAGCCTTGGAAAAGATCGAAGAACAACCTACTGAAATCCATCCCATGATCTACATTGGCGCTACTTTTCTGGCAACTGCCGCTCCAATGATGAAATTTGTTGATACGAACTTCGTTGAAGAAAATGCCATCGAAATGGATGAGAAAACTGAACAGTCCGTGATCGAAATTTCAGAGAAAATCCGCGCACTGGCAAAGCCAGGACACGAGTTCTCAAAACCTGCATACGGCTATATCTTTGCAGCTGAATACATTAATTGGGACGAAATCACACCTGAAAATCGTAAAGCAGTTATCAACTACGTAGAACAGCAAGCTGCAAGACTGGGCGACGAAGATTTCGCAAAAGTTGTGAACTATGCAAAAACCTTCACAGAGGAAACTTTCGCTGAAGTCCATAGAGTCCCAACAACAAAAGTTACTGATGCCAATGCTCTTATTAGAAAGATTCAAAAAACAGCTTTGAAATCTGCTATTAGGAAGAACCGATTCATTTACGCAGCTTCTGCTATCAGCTTCACTGTCGGTTCTATCGCTTCATTCTTCGCGCTTAAGACAGAAAGTGATGACTATGAAGGAACTAAGATCGCCAATGAGTTTGAAAGCCTAGTGAAGTATGGCAAGCACGATGAAGCAAAAGCATTGGTAGAAAAAGTCAGTGCTGAATACGTTGCACTAGTTGCAGAGGTTTCAGCCTTGAAAGCCCAGCTTAAATAGGCCCGACAACTCTCCTACAGGAACACTGGATGAACAGATATTTCATTAATATCGTTACTACTTTGATGATGATGGTCACAGCGACAAATGCTGTGGCCGCGTCACCTGTTCAGTGTTCCACCGTATTTGCATCCGCGGACATGGCCCCCACGCCTGGCGCGAACCGCGGACCGATTGAATATTTTCGCAATCTTAAAATGAAGTACTTCCCAACCAAAATGTTGAAGTACTTTAATCAGCCGGCCTATGAAAAGGCATTTAAGCAAATTAAGGAACAAGGACTTCGTATTGAAGAAGGCTTTGTACCGAAATCTATCGAGGAATACACAGCCTACCTGGATGTTCAGTTGGCGGAGTTGAATACCTCCATTGCGCAAATGCAGCCTCTGTTTCGTCATAAAATCTTTAAAACAATTGATAAGATCCTGACCTGGGATACTGCTGATGCTCTGACATCCCATAAAGAACTTACGGATTTGATCTTCCGTGGCAGCACAGCCCGACCGAACTCTTTCAGATTTCTTCTGACCCACTCGCCAGAAGCAGTCAGCCGCGAGCTTTTCGCGCAGCATATGTATTCACTGGCTGTTTCAAAAGTTGTTGTTGAGTCACTGGAGTTCAATCCAGGGCCGCGCCGACCAGGGCTTGTTGGCCGAATGACTCCTGCATTCGCAAAAAAACATAAAGAGATTTTATCCGCGACCTTCTGGGCCGGGGTTGGTATCGGAACCTCCATCCATGGTCAGATGTTTAATGTTTTCCTGGGCCCATTGAGCATCTATAAAACTGCTGGTAATACAAAAATCATCGAAACCGCATTTATTGAAAAAGGCTACGAAGAAGCTTTTAGAATTTTAGAACCACAGTTCTCGCAAAAGAGCGAATACAACTACACCTACTTAGTGACCGAGAAAACGCTGAACTGGATGGTTTTGTTACTGATTGGTATGGATTTAACTTTAATTGAATAGAGCAAAAATAGCTCAACACAGAATATCCATAATCTTTGAATGAGTAAATTTAGTGAAACGAAACCTTATACTAAAAAATCACCTGCGCATTCATGACAGCCTTTCCCCGGCTCCGGAAATGCCTTCTCTAATTCATGAATTCGAAATTAAGTAGCCGTACTAACGACTGCCAAATTGCTGTACAGGCCTGAAAAAAACTCCCGCCCCTTGATGCCTCCTCGAACCTGTCGCCCCTGATCCGGGCACGGAACTTGGAATAGTCTGCCTGAGACTTATTAGAGGAGACTTTAATGAAAACGGTACTATCCTTCTTTTTCACAATTCTTTTTGCGAATAACACCTTTGCTGCACCAGCCAGCCAAGCACCTGCTTCGGGCGAGCTTATGTGCCGCGCTAAGGCTAAAGAAATCGCTGCCTCCACTTACTCTGGTTGCATGAATGAATACAACACAGCGCAAGTAAAAGCGATTCGCGATGCCTACCAAAAAGACCTGGCAGCAGTGAAAGCCAAGTACGACAAACAGCTAAAAGCCCTGAAAAAAGGCTCTGCAAATGTGAATACGAATAACACTGCAAATACACCTAAAGCCGTTCCAGCAGTGGCAAAGGAGCTTCCCACTAAGACTGTGACTCAAACTGAGGCAGCTCCAGTGATAGCTCCGACGTCTGATGAACCTGTAGTTGCACTTAAGCCCGCTAATGACGTGCCGCTAGGGGTCGAAAGTGTTATCGAAGACCAGAACGAAATTAGCGAGACTACAGCCCAATAGGCCCCAGTCTTGTATTGATTTTCCTCCCTGAGCAGTCTAAAACGTGTAGACTTAAATAAAGCTCTGGGAGGAGTTTTCATGGGTGAGTTTAGCGTTACGCATCTTCTATTACTTGGTTTGATCTTTCTTGTATTCTTCGGACCAAGCCGTCTTCCGCAATTGGGTTCTTCCCTGGGTAAAGCAATCCGTGGTTTCAAACAAGGTTTGAACGAAATTGATGTGGATCCAAAAGACATCAAAGACAACCACCAACAGGTTTCTCAGCAACAACAGCAAAACCAACAAGTTAATCAAACTCAAAACCAAAAAGAAACACACAACTCTTAAGAGTTGCGGGAGTACTAAATGGGTTCATTAAGTCTTACACACTTACTTTTAATCGCACTTATCTTCCTGATCTTTTTCGGTCCAAGCAAATTGCCTCAATTGGGTCAATCTTTGGGTCAAGCCATCCGCGGCTTCAAAAAAGGTTTGAACGAAATCGACGCTGACGTGAAGGAAGTAAATCCTAATCAGCAAGTGGCCCACAACCAAAACCAAGGTCAACAGGTCAACCAAACACAAACTAACAAAGAGCCACATAACTCTTAGTTGTTTGCCGCAAATTTTGCGTAAATAAAAAGCCTTCCTGGGATTCCCGGAAGGCTTTTTTGTTTTTTGGGAACGGGCTGTGTCGTCAATTCAAAGTCTGTGAATTATTGAACGTGGGATGGATTGGAATCATTGGATTGCTATACAATTCCTGAAGACACTGATATGCATGCCGGAAATGAACGAAGAATTTACTCCTGAAATAACCGTATCCCTGGTCAAGAGATTAATTGAAGATCAATTTCCGCAATGGTCATCCTTAGAGATCAGACCAGTTAAGAAAAGTGGCTTCGATAATGTCACATTCCATCTCGGCGATGAATTGTCCGTTCGCCTGCCACGCCTGAAATCATTTTCCACCCAACCTCTTCGAGAACATCAGTGGCTGCATAAGCTGGCCCCACACTTGTCGATTCAGATTCCCGAAGTCATTGCATTGGGAAAACCTAGCGCGGAATATCCATGGCACTGGTCTGTTTGTAGATGGATTGAAGGAACGAGTTTTAATTCATTTACACGAAAAGAATTGCAACAACTTGCGGTTCCTTTGGCTGATTTTTTGAAAGAACTGCATGCAATAGATGGTGCCGGTGGTCTAGAGCCAGGAGAAGAAAATTTTTTCCATGGAGCCTCGCCCAAAGTAAACGATGCAAAGGTTCAAGAGGCCTTTGAAAAGATTGATCGCTATATCGATATCAATGCCGCCAAAGAAATTTGGTCGCGTGCAGTGAGTTCTGAAATTGTTAAAAAACCAGTATGGTTCCACGGTGACATGAACACTGGGAATTTCATTGAGAAAGACGGAAAGCTTGCTGCCGTGATAGATTTTGGAACAATGGGAGTGGGTGATCCCGCTTGTGACCTAAAGATCGCATGGACTCTTTTCGATAAACCTGCTCGAGATTTATTTAAAGACCACCTTGGCTATGATACTGGAATATGGGATCGCGCCAAAGGCTGGGCTCTCTATAACAACAGTATCTATGGCTTAGCCTTCAATAAAGATCTTACTCCCGAAGGTATTCAGAGATGTCAAAAAATAGCAGAGAAGATTTTCGAAGATTGATTTTGAATAAAGCCCCTTGTTAGTTAGACAAGTTCGCTATCGAAAGGCACTGGCTTAAAAAGCAGTGCCTTTATTAGTTCAGCGAACAACTCATCACACGTTTCGCATTTCCACATCCGCTACGGGTGCGGCAGCGCAGTACGAAAAGGGAACTGTTACCTCAAGGTGTCGGAGATGATGGATTGGGCGCCGTTGGCGAGTAACTCTTCGGCGCGGGGGGATTCGTTAACGGTCCAGAAGCTTACTGGCACTCCCCGCTTTATGTATTTTTTTAGCTGCGGGATGGTTACGTAGCGGTGATCCAGGTGCAGGATGTTGGCGTGGATATAGGGCGCAAAGAACATCAACTTTAAGTACCAGCGATTGGCTGGGTCTTTTTCTTTGGTTGCTAGTAATGCTCTTGGTACTTGCGGTAGCAGGCGATGCAATACGCGCACGGCCAGTGGGTTGAAGCTTGAAAACAAAATTCTTTGGAAGGCATCCGTTTCACGCACTACTCGCGCCACTTTTTCTTCCAGCCTGTGATCCGTTGCCTTTTTGGTTTTCAATTCGATATTTAAGTACTTCGGCACATCAGGGCTTAGCAAAACTTCGCGCAAGGTTGGGACGTTCGCCATTTGTTCAAGCTCTGCGGCGGAGACGTCTGCCACTTTTCTTGGGTCGTTGGCGATGCGTTTCAGATCCTCGTCGTGAAAGACCACGACGTGACCGTCTTTGGAAAGCTGCACATCCATTTCAATCATCTCAAGACCGCGCTCTTTGGCAGCCTTAAACGCAGCCAAAGTGTTTTCCTGGGCTCCGCCCTGCCAATAACCGCGATGTCCTTGGATACGTGGTGGGCGCACTCCGTTCTTAGGCCAGGGTTCCGCTTTCCAGCACAGGTGCCGGTAAAGCAGAAATCCAAAAGCGCACAAGACCAGCAGCGCGAGATAAATCATTTAGTGGCCTTGCCGGATTCTTCGGTAAACGTTGGAATATCGCGATTGCCTTTGATCTGAAACTTGCGAGTGACTTTGCCGTCCTTCGTCTGCACGTTACCTTTTAGCATTCCGAATTCATCCCAGGAACCTGAGGTCGTGATTTTGCCATCTTTGCCAGCTTTCGCTTCAAGTCCCGTCCACTGCAGACTTTGATTGCTTTTCAAGCGAACATCGCCGCGCAGGTCTTTCAAAGAAAGAATCTGATCCACCCACCAAGAATTTGGCGTTACTGATTTTAAAACTTCTGCACCCGCAGAGTCATCCTCGACATTCAGACTTTGCGCCTGGGCGTTCATGACGATTTCCCCGTGCTGCAAATCAAACTTCGCTTTGGATTTTCCGAAGGTCATGCCTTCAACATCCAAAGTATTCAACTGCGCCGTGCCTTTTACAAATGAAGCCTTGCCCTGAATCAGGCGAGCTTCCGCATTCAGACTTAGAACACCGATCTCCCCGCCATTGGTCATCAATGATTGAATCACCGGAGCCAATGTCACTTCGTCAATATTGGAATTTAGCTGAACATCTTTAAAGTCACGGTCGGCTTTAACTTTGATGTTACCAATAAAACTTCCACCACGGGGTTCAGCGCGATTAACCGCTATATTCCAAGTATCGCCTTTAAGGGAAATCTCGCCCGCAATGCGATCGACGAATTGATTTTCACGGCGGCTTTTGTTTGAGAAAATAAACTGCAAGCCCTGATGCTCGCCCACCATGCGCATGTCTTTTTCAGACACGAACTCGGCCTGGCCTGTAAAGGATCCCAGATCACCAAAGAAGCGCGCTTTTTCCGGACGATTGATAAAGGCCAACAGCTTATCGATGCGCATGTTTTTGATATCGATCAAAAACGGCTTATAGCGAAGTGGATCCACCGAAGTGAACGATGCGTTTTCGACACTCATTTCGCCAAGATCGCCTTCCAAGCGCAGATCTTTAACTTCAAAGGGAGCAGACTTAAGTTTTTCGGCCTCGCCCCGCATGCGGGCTTTCGCGGAAATCCAAACCTGCTTGCCGTTCAGATCTTTTGAAACCATGTCGTACTTTTGCAAAACCTGAAGCACCTGACTTAGCGGAATGTGCTTCACATCGGTTTCCACGTTCAGCATATGATCCAAAAGTGAATAATGCGCAATCACGCTGTAGTGACCTTCACGCCAGTTTCCGAAAAAATGTGCCTGCAGGGATTGCTCGGGCATTTCTTTGTATTCCAAAAACAGATTCGCATGGGACAGATAGTCCCCGACGGTTTCGTCTTTTAGGAAATTCGTTTTGGCATGAACTTCAACCACGCGGGGCTCGAAAGATTTAACCTGCGCCTTGAAACTTAAAAACTCGGAAGGATACTGGGGATACTGCGCGGAAATAATTTTGAAGCTGCTGATATTCAGTCCGCTGATATCGTTGCGGTACTTTTCGGCTTGTTCCAATGGAGACAATTTCACCAAAGGTGCGCTTTCTTTCGGACGATGGTTGTTTTCGTTGGCTTGTTGCTTTTCTTTTTCACAAGCTTCCACAGTTCCACGCAAAGTCAGAACCACATTGTCGGCATTGATGGTTTTCACCGGAGACTCTTTAGAGATCAATCCCCACAGTGAAAGCGGCAGACGCATTTCATCGATTTCCAAAACCGGCGACATCCAGCACGCTTGATCAGATTCCATGCGCACTTGTTTAATCACGACCGAGAATCGGGGCAGAATTCCATTAGCCAGACTGAGCTCAGCTGAATCAAACGAGACTTTAATATCTTTGTGAATATGGCTTGCCGCTTTTTCCAATTGCGATTTGATTCTTTGTGGAGAAAGCAAAGAACTGGTGGTGTAGCCAATAAGAAAAGCCAGGATCAAACCCGTTAAAAGGATTTTCATTCCTGGCTGTTCAGAGATCAAATATTTATCAGAACGACTGCGACGATCCATGACCTATTCTTATTCGAAAGATCATACTCGCCAAGTGAAATCCGCCTTCGCTAAAGCTCCGGCGTGACCCTTTGGGCTATTTGTACTCGAAGTGAAGGATTTCGAATTCCTTGTCACCTTTAGGGCTTTGCACTGTTACAGTGTCGCCCACTTTTTTACCGATCAATGCGCGCGCCAACGGAGAAAGCACAGAGATCATGCCTTTTTTAACGTCAGCCTCGTCAACGCCTACGATTTGATAAGCCACTTCTTCTTCAGATTCTGTATCAACAGCTTTAACATGCGCACCGAATACAACACGGTCTGCTTTGATAGCAGATACGTCGATCACGTCAGCGCCCGCCAATTTGCCTTGGATTTCAGCAATACGGCCTTCAATCATAGACTGGCGCTCTTTAGCGGATTCATATTCAGCATTTTCAGAGATATCCCCTTGAGCACGCGCCTCTTCAATAGCGGCGATGATTGTGGGTCTTTCCTCTAACAATAGCTTCTTAAGCTCTGCATCTAGCAACGCTTTTCCGCGAACTGTCATTGGAAGTTTGTCGTTAATACCTGTAGACATGTCTATCTCCACCGTTAAAGGGACATTACTTTTACCGGACTTCGGCAAACTTATCAACCGCACCCCTGCCTAGACTCGACGCAGCGCATTTGGATAATGCATTGAGCCGCATATTCTAGAGGCGTACCATAACCCCATATGGGTCAAAAAAAGAAATCCGAAATCATCTGCCGCTGCAACAATGTGTCCCGAGCGACCATTGAAAAGGCTATCACAGATGGGGCCAAGACCCTGAATGAAATCTTCGACACCACCACCGCCGGGGTTGGCCCCTGCGGTGGATCCTGCCGACGCAAACTCGCACCCCTTCTGGATCACTATTTAAGAACCGGTCAATTCCCTGAAAAAATTCAGGAGGATTTATCTGGTAAAATTTTAGTGAAAGAAGATGGTGGCGAGAATAAAGACTAAGATGCTTTTTGCTGATTCAAACGATATTGAATCATTTTGTGAACTTCAGGTCGACACGTACCGCACTGAGCACTAGCAGATGTCTGACGAGTCACGACTTCAGGAGTACGGGCTCCTGCAATAATAGCTTGATCAATAGTGTGCGCAGAAATGCCACGGCAGTGACAGACTTCTGTTTCACCAGCAACGGCTTGCCACTCACCACGAAGACGCAAAACCATCTCACGCAACAACAAGCTGCTGTGATCATGCCCTTCTGGCAAAGGCCATTTTGAAATATCCGCGCCAAACGAGCGGCGCATTTTTTTAATCATGTCCATAAATTCAGTGCATCCTACATGCGAGACTTTCAAAACCCGGCCCGGCACTGAAGGGCTATCACCTTCAGTCTCCACTTCAATAAAATCACGGCCGTCGAGTTCGACTTTAATCTTCATATAAGGTATAATTCTAGATGAAGATCCCTCTTGCCCCAAGGCCAGTTATGTTAAATCTCAAAATACTACTGCTCAGTCGAAAGTTTGAAATTTACAGCAGCCATCGTTTGGTCGAGGAAATCGTTTCCCGTGGGCACACTCCACTTCTGTGGGATCCTGAATGGCCCTTGGAGCGTTTGAAAATCAAGCCGGATATTATCATCCCCCGCATCAGCAGCTTTCAATTTCAAGGGGCTGTGAAGGTTTTGGGAGCCCTTGAATCCATGGCCGCCGTTTCGTTAAACCCGTCTCAAAATTATTCAGTGGCTCGCAACAAATGGCAGACCTATCAGGCACTGAGCGCAAATCACATTGCAACTCCTCCGACGTTTTTAGGTAACAGTTTCCTTTCTGTACTGCGCGGCAGTACAGAAAGGAAACTGTTACCTCTGGAATTCCCGGTCATTGTTAAGCAGTTGGAATCCAGCAAGGGCGATGGTGTTTTTCTGGCTAAATCTGTGGAAGAAATTTATGAGATTTTTCAGAAAACTGGGGATGCTGAATTGATTGTTCAAGAGTTTTTTCCTGAAGCTTTTGGTACTGACGTGAGGGCATTTGTTATTGGAGATCAGATTCATGCAGTGATGAAGCGCACGGCTCAGCCGGGAGAGTTCCGCAGCAATCTTGCTTTAGGTGGTACGGCCGAAGCATGTGAACTTCTACCCGGGGAATCTGAATTGATTTTAAAGGCGACTCGTCTTTTGGGTCTACAAGTCTCTGGTGTGGATCTATTGCGAACGCGTAAAGGCAGTCTGGTTTTAGAGGCAAACCCTTGTCCGGGGCTCGAGGGCATAGAAAAATATAGTAAGAAGAACCTTGCAAGCAGCATCATTCAATATGCGGAGGAGCTTTATGACAAGCATCAGACCTCGCGTTGAGCTGATTCCAATCTTTGAAGACAACTATGTCTTCTGCTTGATTGACCAGGACAATCAAGAGGTCCTTGTTGTGGATCCAGGTGAAGCTGCAAAAACCTCTCAATTTTTGAAAGAAAACAATCTGAAACTTCAAGGTGTTCTGTTAACCCATCACCACAACGATCACATCGGTGGGGTAAGAGCCTTAATCAGCGAACACCCTGCTCCGATTTACGCTCCTAAAAAAAACAAAACCCAAATTATCACTGCCGACAGCTGGGTTTCTGATGGCGAAAAAATCAAACTCGGCCCATTCGAATTTGAAGTGCTGGAACTTCCCGGCCACACACTGGGACATGTTGCCTACTGGGAGCCAAAATTTAAATGGTTGTTTTCAGGCGACGTTCTGTTTGGATTGGGCTGCGGTCGAATTTTTGAAGGCACTTATGAGCAGGCCTACGACAGCATTCAACGTTTAAAAAACCTGCCTTCGGAAACTTTGGTCTATTGCACGCATGAATACACCGAAGCCAATCTGACATTTTGTAAAATGCTCTCCAACCTCGACAACTCCCCGATCACCGGAGACAGCGAGGAACTGGAGATGTATGCAAACCAATTGCTTTCACGCCGCGAGATGAATCTGCCCTCGGTCCCATTGAAACTATCGGTTGAGTTAAGTGTGAATCCGTTTTTGTTAGCGAAATCCGTCGCGCAATTTTCATATCTTCGCGATCTGCGCAATCGACAATAATAGTGCCTTAAAAATAAAAAAGGCTTCTGATAATCAGAAGCCTTTTTTTTATTTGGATAAAGTAAGTCCGTACCTTTTTACTGTTCGATCACTTCGCAAGCGAAAGAGCCAACAGTCGTTTTTTCACCCAAGCCCCAGTAGTAAAGCTGTGCAGAGTGGTCTTTTACGTTTACAGAAAGTTCGAACTCAGTAGAACCTTCAACAGAGAAAATGTATTCAACAGAAGATGGAGTTGAATCAACATCCAACCACAATGCTGGACCGGTCAAATCACGAGTGTCCAATTTCAAACCACCAACTTGCAAAGACCATTGTTTCAAACCATGGCGGAACAAAACTTGGGGATTGTTTTTAAGATCCAATTCAGCTGGGATTTCAGCATTTTTGTTCAACTGAGTTACAGCGCAATCGAAAACGCGCTCATTAGCGAAAGAAACGGAAGCAAATAGAAGAGTTAGTGCGATAACTGCTGATTTCATGATCTATCCTTTGTTTTGATGGGGCATCCATACCGCAGACACCCCAAAAAGTCGCCAAAAATTATGCTTCGGTTTCAACAATCCAAGTGTCTTGGTCCTCGAAAAGCTGCTCCAGCAGCCCACCTTCAATTAAATAGTCCTCAGTGAATAGCTCATGAAGCGTCAGGGCCTTTTTAGTAAGTTCCTGGTAAGACAGCGTGCGCTGCACGTATTCTTCTTTGGACATCTTAGGACGCATTGGAGGGCGCTCCAGAACCTTTTGACCGTAAAGCAAGGTATCATAGCTGTAGCTATTAAAGACCAGGGCCTCGCAAGCCGTATACGGAGAATTTGTTCCCAAGTTGCTGGCACTTAAAGGTGCGCGCTGATTGAAAAGATCCACCACCATCTGAGCATCGCCCATTTCGGTGTTCGCACGGCAGTCCTGCCAGTATTTTGTATCCATTTGCTTGTTGTATTTGTAGTGAACTGCCAGGAACCAACGGAATGTATCCCAAGTTGCTGCAATTTCCTGATTGATCGCAGCGATGCTTGAGCTGTCCTGGTGGTTATTCGGCATCAGTTTACACAACGTCATGATGCTATGAACGGCTGTTTGAATCGCAGTGGATTCCAATGGCTCAACAAAACCGTAAGCGTTACCCAAACCGAACACATTTTTATTCCAGGCTTTTTTGTGGCGACCCGTGCGGAACTCGACCATTTTGTATTTTTCAAAATGACCGAATCTTTCGCGGGCTTCTTTGACCGCTTGCGCTTCGTCACAATAATCGGTGGAGTGCACATAGCCATAGTGATTTTCTGTGCGCATGGGAATCGTCCATGCCCAGCCATTCGGCATCGTCGTACATTGCGTGTAAGGTCGAATGTCACCGTTATTAGGCAAATCAAATGTCAGTGCGCGGTTGTTTCGTAAAGTGGAAGTGAAGGGAATGAACTCTGTTTTAAGCGCCTGACCCAAAATGCGCGAACGGAAACCCGAGCAATCAATGTACAAATCAAAAGAATGCTTCTGACCGTCATCCGTTTCAACAGAAGTCACAAAATCATTGTCGTCCTGGTGAACTTTTTCAACCACCGCATCGATGATGGGAATGTTACGGCTTTTAACAATTTTGTTCAGAAAGCTGATCAGATTCTTGTTATCAATGTGATACGAAAAGGGAATGCTTTGAAGCAAGGAGATCATCTCCCCGTTTTTCTCGCGAACCACGGGAATTTTATGATTGTCCATCAAGACCGATGCCCAATTGGCATTGTTGATATGGTCTTCGTAGTAAAAGCTTTCCTGCTGATGTCCCGCAAAGAAGTTAAAGTTAAAGTGATAGTCCCCTGGGCAGCCCCAGTCGAAGCGAATTCCCAATTTGATTGTTGGCTTCACCGCCTGAAAGAACTCCTGCGGATCAATACCCAAAGTTCTGTGCAGGAAAGGCACGATCTCTGTGGTTGTGGACTCGCCCACGCCGATCACCGGAATTTT